>RFOF01000019.1 GCA_009926845.1 Alphaproteobacteria bacterium | reverse complement strand
GTCATCCCGAGCGCAGTCGAGGGATCTAGATTCCTCCATGCGGCTAGCGCCTTGGTCGGAATGACAATTTAGTTTTTTTTGCAGAGCATCCGCTTGTAATTGCGTGAGGCCTAAAATCGGCGAGCCGCCACCCAGCTGCTGATAAATTTCTTGCGCAATTTTTTTACGCTTATTAGAAATCAGCTTGGCCACAAAATAGCGAAATGGCTGCGGCAGGCTGATGATCGCCTTATCGGAAAAGAGATTGAGCAAAAACGGCTGCACCGCTGCCTGCCCATCCGGACCACCGAGATTGAAAAGTACGACGGCAATTTTTTTCATTTCTTTGTTCCTTATTTGTCATTGCGATGAGGCATCGCCGAAGCGGCAATCCAGCTTTTTATTCTGGATTGCTTCGCTTCGCTCGCAATGACGAAGTGAAAATCATTTCCAGTTCCGAATTAAATCACTGAGTGCTTCCACATTTTCAACAGGTGTGTGCGGTAAAACCCCATGGCCTAAGTTAAAAATAAAGGGTTTTTCTCCGAGTGTTTCAAGAATTCTTTTGGCTTGATCGAGTGCGAAAAATTTATCTTCTGCGAGCAGCACATTATCCAAATTTCCCTGCACCGTTACCAATGGTTGGATGTTATTTTTGATATAGTCTAGCGGAACGCTGGCATCCACACTTACCGCATCCACACCTGTTATTTTCGCATAGTCTCCATAGCGCACACCAGCAAGACGAGGAAAACCAATAACAGGCACATGCGGATGTTTTTTCTTTAGCGCGGACACAATTTTTTTAGCTGGTTCAATGCTATAAGCAGAAAATTCGTCTGCGGTTAACACACTTGACCATGAATCAAAAATCTGAATCGTCTCTGCGCCCGCTTTGATTTGCAGGTCGGCGTGAATGATGACCGCATCGGTCAGCACATCGATGAGTTTGGTGAAAAACGCAGGATCACGCAAAGCGGCGCTACGAACGCTTTGATAGTCCCGACTACCACTACCCTCCACCGCGTAGCACGCAAGCGTCCAGGGGGCACCACAGAAGCCTATGAGGGCAACACCCTCTGGTAGGCTTTTTTTTGTTTGAGTAATTGCCTGATACACTGGCGACAAAAAATCTTCGATAGCGTTCAGAGAAAGGTTTTCGACATCAGCAATGGTTTTTAGAGGAACCAATTTTGGCCCATGCCCAGCTTCAAACCACACCTTCATGCCTAGTGCATGCGGGAGTACCAAAATATCTGAAAAGATGATCGCAGCCGACATTCCAAATCGACGAATAGGCTGTAGAGTCGCTTCCACGGCCATTTCTGGCGTGTAACAAAAATCGAGGAAATCTTTGGCTTTGCTTCGCAGCTCACGATATTCTGGCAAATAACGCCCTGCCTGCCTCATAAACCAAAAGGCGTGAGACCCGCCTGCCTGATTTTTTTTAAGCGTACTAAGGAAAACTTTTCTCTCTTCTATAATCATATAAGAATAATACTTAAGGATAGTAGTATATAGTTATGCGGTGTTTCTCGGGGGTATTTTTTTATTCCCCTTCTTATCCACGAAAAACACAGATACATGAGTTTAGTGGATAAAAAAAGGACAACCAACACAATAGTCGGAATAATGTAAAAAAAACACCTCAGGCGTAGCCTGTGGAAAGAGTTGAAAAAGAAAAGATTCACCTGTTTAATAGGCCGCGAAAAAAACAATCCACCTGTGGATGAAAGGGGATGTTTGCTCTGGATGAATGGGGATAAAAACTGCCCCCGTTTTCATCCATGAGTTACACAGGATTTATCCACAGGGTTTTTGCGAATGGATTCCCGCCTGCGCGGGAATGACGGAAACAAAAAAGGCACAAAAGAAAGCGCACAAAAGAATGAAAAAAATAAATCTGCATCTGGTGTCGGATTCAACCGGAGAAACGGTGGGTTCGGTGGCACGCGCGGCGCTGGCGCAGTTTGATGAAATTGATACGGAGGAATTTTCGTGGACGCTGGTGCGCAGCAAAACGCAGCTTGAGCGCGTGGTTGCTAGTATCCATGAAAACCCCGGGCCGGTGATGTATACGCTGGTGGACAATAATCTGCGCGATGCGCTGAAGGTGGAATGTAATAAGCGCGGCCTGCCGTGCATTCCGGTGCTCGCAGGTGTGGTCTCCGAAATGGCGAGCTATCTGGGGCAGGAAGTGCACGCGCAACCGGGCAAGCAGCACGAGCTCAACGAAGAATATTTCACCCGCGTCGATGCTATCAGCTATGCGCTGACGCATGATGACGGGCAGGCGCACTGGGATTTAGAGGATGCAGATATTGTGCTGGTTGGCCCGTCGCGCACTAGCAAATCGCCCACCTGCGTCTATCTGGCGTATAAGGGCGCAAAAGCGGCGAACATCCCATTCGTGCTGGATTGCCCGCTGCCGCCGAGTTTGGAAACGCTCAAAAAACCACTCATTGTGGGGCTCACCATCAATATCGAGCGCTTGCTGCAAATTCGCAAAACGCGTTTGCAATCTATCAACCAAGAACAAGACACGAACTATGTCGACATGGAATATATGGAGCGCGAAATTGCCGAATCGCGCAAACTGTTCCACAAAAATAAATGGCCGGTCATCGACGTTACCAAGCGCTCGGTGGAAGAAACGGCGGCAACGATTTTCCAATACATGAAAAAACACCAAGAAAAATTGGCCGCCGATAATGTCTAGCTCTTCTGAAAAACCTGAACTCGCTGCTGTGCTTGGCTGGCCGGTCAGCCACAGCCTGTCGCCAAAGCTGCATAATTATTGGCTGAACCAGAACAACATCAACGGGCAATATGTGGCGGTTGGCGTGCGCCCAGAGCGGTTGGAAGAGGTGATAAAATCCATTCCCGAGCGCGGCTGGCGCGGCTGCAACCTGACCATTCCGCATAAGGAAAAAGTGATTCCGCTGCTTGACGAGGTGAGCGACGTGGCGCGTGCTATCGGCGCGGTCAATACGATTATTGTAAAAGAAGGCGGCAAGCTCTATGGCACGAATACAGACGCTTATGGCTTTGCTGAAAACATCCGCCCGAAACTAAAAGGGCGCAAAAAAGCGGTGGTGCTGGGGGCAGGGGGCGCGGCGCGCGCCATCTGGCAAGCGCTCACCGACCTTGATTTTGAAGAGGTGGTCATCGCTAATCGCACGGCCAGCCGTGCGCAGCAAGCGCATAAATCAGGCGTAACGCAGTTTGCTGTGTGCCCATGGGATGAGCGAAACGCCGCGCTTGCTGGCACTGATCTCTTGGTCAACACCACCAGCCTTGGCATGGAAGGGCAAGACGCACTGGAGATCAGTTTGAAGGCGCTGCCCAAAACGGCATTGGTGACCGACATTGTCTATACGCCGCTGATGACGCCGCTTTTGGAAAGCGCACAATCTCGCGGTAACGCGGTGGTCGATGGGCTGGGGATGCTTATCCATCAGGCCGTGCCCGGTTTTGAGGCGTGGTTTGGCGTCAAGCCCACTTTTATGGAAGAACTCAAACCGTATTTACTCGCATGATAGTCATTGGCCTCACAGGTGGTATCGCAATGGGTAAGTCCACGTTATCGCGTCAGTTTGGCCTGCTGGGTGCAAAGATCATCAATGCAGACGCGGTGGTGCATCAGCTACTTGCCACCGGCGGCGCTGGCGTTTTGCCTGTTAGCGCTGCGTTTGCGGGTGTGATAAAAAACGACGCTATTGACAGAAAAGCGCTCGGCAAAATCGTTTTCAACAATGAAACAGAACGCAAAAAACTCGAAGCTATTTTGCATCCGTTGGTGGTTGCTGCTGAGGAAAAATTCGTGGCGCAGATGGAGCGCCTCGGCGCCAAATATGTGGTGATGGATATTCCGCTTCTGTTTGAAACCGGCGCAGAAAATCGCTGTGATGTGACGGTTCTGGCGAGTGCCCCACATTTTATTCAGCGCCAACGTGTGCTCGCGCGGGGCATTTCGGAGGATGTTTTCCATCGCATCGTAAAAGCGCAAATGCCCGAACTGGAAAAACGCGATAGGGCGGATTTCATCGTTCCCACCGGTTTGGGAAAAGCCTATAGTTTTGCCTGTGTGAAAGAGATAATCATGTCATTTCGACCAAGCATAGCGCGTGGAGAAATCTGTGAGCAAGATCCCTCGACTACGCTCGGGATGACATAAAAGGAAACAAAAAAATGAAACGCGAAATTGTCCTCGATACCGAAACCACCGGGCTTGACCCCGCCACGGGTCACCGCATTGTCGAGATCGGCTGCGTCGAGCTTATCTCGGGTGTGCGCACCGGAAAAGAGTTCCACACCTATTTAAACCCCGAGCGCGATATGCCCGAAGAGGCCGAGCGCGTGCATGGAATCAGTGGGCGGTTTTTGCAAGACAAGCCGGTGTTTGCCGAGAAGGTGGATGATTTTCTGGAGTTTATTGCTGAATCAACGCTGGTGATCCATAACGCTGGTTTTGATATGCGCTTTATCAACGCCGAGCTGGCACGCCTTGGTTTTGGCCCGATTCCGATGGAGCGAACCATTGATACGGTGCTGATGGCGCGTAAAAAATTCCCTGGCTCGCCAGCAAGTTTAGATGCGCTGTGCAAACGCTTCAATGTTGATCTCTCAGGCCGCGAAAAACATGGCGCGCTGCTCGATGCGCAGTTGCTCGCCGATGTGTATCTGGAGCTGCTGGGTGGCCGTCAGGCGATGATGCTGCTTGAAGAAGAGGCCGAGGCGGTGGAACTCGCTGCGCAAGCCGCACGGCGCACCCGCCGCGAACCGCGAGATTTCCGCGTGCCTGCCGAAGAACTCGAAGCCCACGCCGCGATGGTGGAAAAACTCAAGAATGCAATCTGGGCAGAGAGTTAAAGTCGCCAAGCAGATGCTGGAACGTGGTCAGGGTCAGAGGTTACCATATTGGCAAAACTGAAAGGGTTTATGTCTTTTGCAGGGTCTTCGATGATCAGGCCTTTTTCTTTATCGGCTTTGAGTAGCGGTTTCACTTCTGTGGTTTTTCCATTTTTCATAGGAATTTCCAGCGGAAGAAAAGAGGAAAAAATGGAATCTGTGGCTGCGCCGGTGTTATAAAAGATTTTGCCATTATATTGTGCAGCGCAAGGCTCGTGGGTATGGCCATAGAATATATGTTTGCTGCTATGGAATGCTTCTTTTGTGTCGGCAATATTCAAACGCTCTAAGTTTTTTGAAAGAGAAGAAACAATATCCAAAAGCCCGCGATGAAGGTTTTTTGCTGCGTGCCAGAACGCCTCTCCACGTTCATAGAGCTTGAGAACATGTTTACCCAATTCTTTTAGTATTCCTGGCTTTGTAAGTGCTTTGCGATAATGGCCTGGGTCTAAAAATTCATCTCCATGGACAAACAAACAATCATTGATGCGCAGCCCATGTTCATGGAAATGGAATCGTTTTCCATAGGTTTCATCTTGCTCGAGCGCATGCATCGCCTTGGTAAATTCGGGAAAGGCTTCATGGTTGCCGAGGACAAAATGAAATTTTGTGTTGGGTGCGCTGTCCATGCGTTTTTTGAGCCAATCCACTGCTTCGAGGTCGATTTTTTCGGCCGGTTTCTCGCTGCATTGGATGTCAAAAATATCGCCGTTGAGGACGACATGATCCGCTGTTTTGAACGAATCAAATATTTCTTGCCTGCGTGCCCAATAGCCGTGTGGGTCATATTCTTTTTGATAGGCTTCTTTTTCTTCTGGGGTTAGTGTGCTTATGCGCGCTTCAATGGCTTCTGCACCATAATGTTCTCGTACCAGAGCTTCAATCTCGCGCCGCTTTTTCTTGCTGGTGATGGCTTCGCGTGGTGGCAGTTCCTCGCCTAATTGTTTCTCTTTATACATCGCATAATAAACGGGGAAGTTTGGATCGTAGCTTTTGGAAAAATTCGACACGCCGGAATATTTGTGCAAATCAGACAGCACAATGATTTTTTTGCAGCGGGGATCATCAATGGCATTGGGATTATCGCGGGTATCGTTCATATACAAAATTTCTGTTTGCTGCGGATAGCACATATTAATTATTTATTAACGTGTGGCAAGAGCAAAAAATGATTCCCCCGTGAATTTGGATAGTGGCCTAGTTTTGTTGCCGTATTTCTGTGTTAGCTAAACGAGTCCCGTTGTTTTTATGGGATGTTGTATGCACGGAGTTGCGTTTGGGCGGCTGTGCGTTAGGACGTCTTGCACTGTAAGGCGACCACCTCCTTCTCGGGCCTGAAAGGCCATATTTTCTGGATTGGCAGGTCCTCTATACTCCGCTGGTGGTGGCTCTTTGTATTTAATGACATTTTCTGGCCCATTTTCTTCTTTAATCACTTCATTAGGATTAAAACGTATAGAGCGTTTTATATCTAAATCGAAGCGTATCGGTTCGCCTTTTTCATCGGTGACCAGCGAAGTTCCTTTTTTGTCGCGGCGGAACAAAAAAATGCTGCCAAAAGACTCTTTGTGCTCCGCTGGTTTGGAAGATTTTGGCGCATCTGCAGCGCTTCCAATAATTTTTGCGGGGCGTTTATATGCGATAATAAAATCAATGTTGTCTGGCGGAAATTTTCCATCACGCGTTTGTTTTAGTTGTGAAAACAAAACATATTCCTCTTTCCCCATGGTAATAAGGGTTGGTGGCGACAGGTCAGCACACCAATGTTTGTTCTCGGGATTCATGATATCGCGCGGGCTAAAGCCGTCGTCAAATTGTTTGGTTGGAATTCTAATCGCCTTCGGTGTTGGAATGGGCGGAGGGAAAAAGGGGGCGCCGGGTGCAGGACCCCAATTGTATGATGGTATTGGGGTTGGCCGTGGCCGTGGTGGGAGAGAGGGGTCGCTATCGGTGCTTGCTCCTTTGGGTATTCTTGCCAGCATTATATTTGCATTGGGAATCACCTTTTCTATTTTAGGAATGATAAATCTTTTATCATTGAAATGGCTGTTTTCAGACGCAAGAATTAGAGGTTTGCCATTTTCATCTGTTACTTGAAGCCATGGTTCTTCTTTAGTACGCTTGTAAAACAGAGCATAATCATTGGTAAGCGCTGGTGGTTCTGTGTTGGTGAGTGCGCGTGCCACAAAATAATTTGTGCCCACCTTGCCCTCTGAATTTTTCGTATCCTTGCCTTGCTTCTTTTCGCCAAACACAGCAACTGTTAGATTGCTGGGCAGATCAACAATAGGCAAGGTTCGTGCATCCATGATTCCTGATATAATCAAATATCGTGGGCCGTTTTCTCCAACTCTTATGGTGCGGGCTTGACAGTTATATGTTGATAGAACGTGAGGACTATTTACCGCGTCGTTCAGCATTGATTCTGGGGTAACATAGATTGGGGTATTAGCGAGTATATCAGGATTTGCAGGAATCACGCTTGCTGCCGGCGGTCGCGGAGCTTTGCCTGCAGGTGTTGGCCGTGGCCCAAAAGGTGGTTGATCACCCATATCAAATTCTCCTTTTCACCCACAGCTTCTGGGTGACGGGCGCGGAAATTCAGGTTATATAATGGCCTATGACCAAAAAAACCAAAAAGAAAATCAACCTTGCGTTGCAGGGCGGTGGCTCGCACGGTGCCTATACGTGGGGGGTGCTTGACCGTTTGCTTGAGGAAGACGACCTCATCATTGAGGGCATTTCCGGCACCAGCGCCGGGGCGATGAACGCGGCTTTGCTGGTTTCTGGCTATATGAAGGGCGGAAATGCTGGCGCGAAACAATCGCTGGAGGAATTCTGGCGGCACGTGAGCGACGCGGCGGCGTTTAGCCCGCTGCATAAGTCGCCGCTGGAGCGCATGCTCACCGGCTGGAACATGGATTTTTCGCCCATGTATCATGCTTTGGATATTATGAGCCGCCTATTTTCGCCATATGAGATAAACCCGCTAGGCTTTAACCCGATGCGCCCGATTTTGGAGCATATGCTCGATCTGGATGCGCTGCGCGCCTGCGACGAGATAAAACTTTTCATCACCGCCACGCATGTGGCCAGCGGGCAAGCGCGCGTGTTCCGACGCGAAGAGATCACCCATGATGTGCTGCTGGCGTCGGCCTGCATTCCGTTTATTTTTCAAGCGGTGGAGATTGAGGGTGAGAATTATTGGGATGGCGGCTATATGGGCAATCCCGCCATCTGGCCGCTGATCTACAACTGCGATTCGGAAGATGTGGTGCTGGTGCAGATCAACCCAATCCATGACAATAAATTGCCGCGCAGCGCTGCAGACATCATCAATCGCCTCAATGAAATCACCTTCAACTCCAGCCTGATTTCTGAAATGCGCGCGATTGATTTCGTGTCCAAGCTGCTGCATGACGAGCGCCTCGAGCGCGGGCGCTACAAGGATATGCGGGTGCATCTGATTTATTCTGCCGAGCATATGAAACATTTGAATGCGTCGAGCAAGATGAACGCCGATTGGGACTTTTTTATGTTCCTGAAGGATATTGGGCGACAAACGGCAGAAGAATGGCTGCAAGCGGATTGGAAGGATGTCGGTGTGCGCGGCACGGTCGATATCCGCAAAAAATTCCTTGCAGGGCCCGGAACGCAGCCGCACATGGGCGATATGGCCGAGATGAAAGCCGCCGCAAAAAAACACATGGCGCAGCGTAAAGCGGCGCAAAATAAAAAACCAAAAAAATGAGCGAGCTCGATTCCCTTCCGCCGCTCAAAGACGTTATCGCCACACATGGGCTCTTGGCGCGTAAAAGCCTTGGCCAGCATTTTTTGCTCGACCCCAGCATCACAAACCGCGTGGCGGCCTATGCGGGGAATGTGTCGGGGCATTATGTGATTGAGGTTGGCCCAGGCCCCGGCGGCCTGACGCGTTCGATTTTGAAGGCAGGCGCAAAACAGGTTTTTGCCATTGAAAAAGATGAAAGGTGCCTTGCGGCGCTCGCGGACATTAAAGATAAGGTGGGCGAGCGCCTGCAAATCATCATGGATGATGCGCTGAAGGTGGATATTCTAAAAGAAGTGCCAGCGCCGCGCAAGATCGTCGCGAACTTGCCCTATAATGTGGGAACGTTATTGCTGACAAACTGGCTTGATTTAATCGCCGAGCACGGCCCCGAGACTATTGATTCGATGACGCTGATGTTCCAAAAAGAAGTGGCACTGCGCATCACCGCCGCGCCTGATTGCCGCGATTATGGCAGGCTTAGCGTGTTCGCCCAGTGGCTGTGCGAAGTGCGTTATGATTATGAGTTGCCGCCGGGCGCGTTCGTGCCGCCGCCAAAGGTTTCCTCGGCGGTGGTCACGCTCACGCCGCGCAAAGACCGCATCGCCGTGAACCACAAAATGCTGGAAATGGTAGTGGCCAAGGCGTTTGGCCAGCGCCGCAAGATGCTGCGCGTTGCACTCAAAGGGCTGCATGTTCCCGCTGACGTATTGCTCGAAAAAGCGGGCGTTGACGGCACCCGCCGCGCCGAAACCCTCTCGGTCGCCGAATTCTGCCAACTGGCGGATGCCTTATCGCTTTGAAGACACATTATGAAAATGACGAAATTTTTAGGGTTAATAAAATAGGGGATAAATATGCGATGTTTTTTGTTTTTAGTGCTAACTTTTTTGCCCATGGCTCTGTATGCCTATGAGAAAGAAAAAGGAATAGGAAGCGAAGAAGTCAGAGAAGCGATAATAAAAAGCGAATTTACTGAACAGCTTAAAAAAGATGTTGCTAAACAGTTTGATGAGTTTGCCCAGAACGATTGTAAGCATGAGGAGGAGATGCCTTGTGGATATACTTTTAACATAGAAACATGCTCACCAGATGATACTTTCGTAGCTTCCTCGTTACTCAAAATAATAAAAATAGAAAATGTAAGAGATAGTTATATTGTGGATGCTTCATGGGGGTATAAACCTGCTACATACAAGATTATGAAAGAGGGAAAGGATTTCTTAATCGACGGTATTATTTGTAGGTTTGACGATGGAGATATTATAAAATTCAACTGGCGTTAGTCTTCAATTAATGACTAGGAGGATAGCCGCCACCGTTCTTGCTGGCAGTAGGGCGCGAAGTTGGAGCGTCTAGAGCGGATACGCTGACAAGACCGGGCACTCTTTTGCAGCCTGCTCCTGTGGGGATGGATCTAGTGTGGGGCGGCAAGGAAGGGTTGCCGGGCGCGGATAATGAAATAAGGATTGGCTAAACTGCTATTGTCACAGAAGCAATTTATCCATGGTGAGTTTTTAGCGTTTTGACCTGATTCCACAGGCCATAACCGCTGACCAGAAGTGCGGGCCAAAAGAGCAGGATCACCAGCAGATACACAATGAACAAGAAAAACTTACGGTTAGGCCATTTTTCACTTATCTGGTGCAGCAGGGCCAACCCAAGGAAAAAATAGGGCAGAGCCAGCACGATGAGCAGCGTTTTACCCAAAAACTGCGAGGATTCGCCGCCAATGAGCGACGCCAGCGCACAAATGCCGAGCAAATAAAGCATCCAGCTGGGAATGGCAAAGGGCGCAATGGCCATGTCGGGGCGGATATTCTGCCCCTTGCTCGCCAGCAATCGACCTTCGATCTCTGAGCCAAATTCCGCCTTGAGCGGTTCGAGCGTCGTGCGGATAAAACTGGCTAGCAGCGAGGGCAGCGTGGTCGGCTGAAAGGCGAAGAACAGCGTGATAATGGCCAGAAACCCAGCGGCAGAAATCGTCAGGTTCAGTAGCGAAAGCCCAAGCGGAAACCATTCCTCTTTGCCATCTTCGCGCCGCTTAAAAAGCAGGCTGCAATGGGCAAGGTAGCAGGTGGGAAGGCCTATCATCAGCAAAAAGGTGAGCGCAACGCCGATATGGCCGAACATACCAACGAGGGCCGCCGCCGCCAGCGCAGCGAGGAAAACCGTGCGGGTGGAAAGGCTGAGGCCGACATAAAACAGCGGCAAACTGGGGATGAACAAAAAGAACGACCCAAGCCCCAGCATAAGCACCGCAAAGAACGTTCCGGCGGAAAGCAGGGCGGCGATGAGGATGGGTTTCGTTTCGGGATTATTTTTTATCATGCTGATACAAAAATCCCGCCCTGACCTAAAAGTCAAGCGGCGGGATTTTTTTGTATCATTATTTCGAGGCTTATTGAGCGACGAAAGGCAGCAGCGCCAGGTTGCGTGCGCGTTTGATAGCGGTAGCGAGAATACGCTGTTTTTTGTGCGACACCGAGGTGATGCGGCTTGGCAGAATTTTGCCGCGCTCGGAGATGAAGCGGCCAAGCAGCTTCATGTCTTTATAATCAATCGCAGGTGCGCCCTTGCCCGACAGTGGGCAAGATTTTTTGCGGCGGAAGAAAACTTTGCGGCCAGCGCCAGCTTCTTGTGGACGTTCCATGGTTTTTTCTCCTAGTTGGTTTCGGTGGTGTCAGCAGCAACTTCGACAGCTGCGTCTTCGGTTCCTTCAGGGCGATCATCGCCACGTGCAGCCTGCATCATCACGGATGGGCCTTCTTCGATAGCATCCACGCGAATGGTCAGGCCGCGAACCACATCTTCGTTGATGCGCATGTTGCGTTCCATTTCTTTGATGGCGGCAGCTGGCGCGTCGATTGCGAGCATCGCATAATGGCCGCGACGGTTTTTGCGGATGCGGTATGCGAGCGAACGCAGACCCCAATATTCGTTCTTTACAACCTTACCGCCGCCCTGTTCGATGATAGCACCGAAGGAATCGGAGAGCTTGGCAACGTCCTGACGCGACAGGTCCTGACGGGTGATGAAAGTGGCTTCGTAAAGCGGCATAGGCTTATAAACTCCTGAATTCTTTATATAATCTTTTACTCTGGGCGCTTGTGGGTTGCAAACGCAGACGTATTTTTTAAAAAAGGGCTATAACCTATAGCGATTTTTTTTGGATGTGCAAGGGAAAAAAGTGAGGTGCCGATGGGTAGCGCTGTCAATGGCAGGGGCGACAAGATTCGAACTTGCGACCTACGGTTTTGGAGACCGTCGCTCTACCAACTGAGCTACACCCCTATGCCTTTGAATTATAATAATTTTCCCGATATTCACCGGAGGGTAAAAATCGGAGATTTGTCTTTTTGCTACCGAATATCCCAAATATCGCTAGCGGCGGCGTTTATAGCAGACAAAAACACATTGTCTAGCGTTTGCAGTCAGAGGGCTTGTGATTAGGCCGAAATAACGACACCATCCATGCCCGTGCTTGGCGGCAGGTCGGGCGGGGTTTGTCCTGCGGGGGCTGAGGTGCTTTCGTCGATTTCAACCCATACATCGCGCATTTTTTTAAGCTCGGCAATCAGCTGGTCGCAGGTGTCGATGCTGTTTGTGCGGTGAACGGAGAAAATGCGTCCGTCGATGGAGGCGTAAAAACTATAGAGGATATTGGCAATGTTGCCGCCATTTTCAAAGTCGAGGCAGGCTTGTAGGCCGCCAATGACCTCAGAGGCTTTGATGAGAAGCTTGTATCGATCTTCAATGCGGCCTTCTTCAATGGCTTCTTTGGCCTGTTTGAGAAAGCGAATCACCCCGTCATAGAGCAGCACAATTTGCTTCGTGCGCGCAACGGTTTGCGTTGCTGCGGCGTAGGCTTGGTATTTGTTTTTTTGTTCAGATGACATATTAAGCGTTATTGCGAGCGTCCGTATTAGCTTGAAGGCTTTGTAGCAGAGTGTTGACTTGTGAGATAGCTTTTTCAAGTTCGGCAAACTGTAGCAAAAGTTGATTGCGGAAAACGGTAATCTGATCCTCGATTCTAGCAATATCCTCATTGAGTTTGGTGTCGCTATCGGCCAGTGATTTAGTTTCAAGGGCAAGCGATCCTGTGTTTTCCGTCAATATGCCATCGCTTAAATTGTAGATTTTGTCAGAGATACCCTGTGTTGCGGTTACATTTATAAAGGCAGAATAAGCGCTGCTATAGATGAGTTGCAGGCCTTCAAATGCAGTGCCATCTTGTCCTTTAAGCAAATAGCCCTCTCCGCTGGAAAGGGCAGTGGCGTCAAGGTCAACGGTAGTTGGGACACTATCTACCGTGTAGGTGGCTTTATAGGCGGCGGTGGCAGTGATGCTGATAGCGTCAAACACGCCATCTGGATCAATGCTATCTGAGGTCAGGTCAAAATTGGCACTGCCACTGGTGATGGTGGAGGTAAAAGTAATTTTATAATTGCCTGCAGATACCGTCGTTAGCGAGGCGGCAACACCTGTGGTGCCAGCGGCAGCGGTGAATTTGGTGATGATTTGGTTGAGTGTGTCACCATCGGCCAGCGTGATGTCTGTGTCGTTGATGGTGATAACACCGGCCTTAAATTGATTGCCTACAGGCACGGTGGCCACGATGGCGGTGTCAGCGTCGGCAACGGTCAGTGTTTCAGTGACTTGTGTGGCAAAGGGATTGACCGTGATGGTAAAATCTGATTCCGTGATTGCATTGGTACGTTTGAACACGCGCAGGTTGGTATTATCCGCCGTTAAATCAAATTCAAAAAGACGGCGAACATCATCGGTTTGGCTCGCGATGGCGGAGGTTAGCTTTCCCTCGTCCACCGTCAAAATATTTTTGACTTCGGGCGCATCAGTGCTTTTGGGCAGGTTACTTAGCGTTATGCCAATGTCGGCGAGAAGGCTTGGCGCAGCGCTGTCGAGGCCACTGACCACGCCGGATATAAATGCGCTGATATTATCCATGGTACTGCGAAATACCTGACTATCATGCAGCAGCGCTGTTTCGGCAAAACCTGATCCATCGGACTTGACCTCAGTTTGTTTGGCGGCAAAGGTTTTGAGTTCGTTGTAGGTGTTGATGAAATTAATGATGCCGCTTTTGATGAGCGCTTGATCGGAAGAAACAGTTACAGACAAGGTGGTCAAAGCGGGTGTGGCCTGCAGCAAATTGAAGGTGACGCCGTCAACCGCATCATCGATGGTATTGGTGCCGCGGGTGATGGTCGTGCCGTTGAGGACGAAGGACGCATCGCTCGCATCTTGGACGTTGGTGACGCCAAAGGCAAAATGCGCGAGCACGCCATTGGGGTCAACAATGACATCGGGAGTGGCAAGGCTTCTGAGATCAAACTCGTTATCTAAGCCGGTTTCTGTGCCGGAAAAGTGCAGCTCGTATTTGCCGGATTCTACCTGCACTATACTGGCTTTGATTTTAGTGGTGTCTGACACGGCGTTGAATTTAGCTGCAACGCCACTAAGTGTATCGCCGGCGCTAAGCGTAATGGTTTTGCCGCGGATGGTGATAGCACCGGCTTGAATTTGATGTGCTGTCGGGCTGGCGAAAACAGCGATAGCCGAGTCTTTGTTGGCAACGCTGATATAGGTGCTGGCTTGCTGGGTGGCTTTGGCCACGCTGGTAATTTCGGAGATGGAATAGCTCTGCACGTTGGCACCTGCCTCGGTGGTAACGTTTAGATAGTTGCTGCCAGCAATGGCGGTGTTGGATGAAACCGACGATGTAGTGGCTTTAAACACATTGTCAGCATCATTGGAGACGCCCGGAGGGTTGCGCAGAAAGTTATTAGCGTCTTTAAACTTAGCCAGCAGGGTCTGAAACTCGCTGAGTGCCGCGCTTTTTTTGTCATTGAGCGCAATTTTATCTTCAAGTGCTTTTTTCGGCAGGCCTTTGGCTTCGGTCAGCCCATCTATGAGGCCTTGGGTGTCGAGCCCGCTGCCGCCCACGCCGCCAAGAACGGTTTTACCATTTGAGGTGAAGAAATTGCCAAGCTGTACCGAGGTCACCATTTTTCTGTTCCTTTGCTAGCGTTATTCTAGCGTAAACTCATAGCAATATCTATGCCGTTATGTTCAAAAGTGACACATCCGTTGCCGAGTTGTTCGATTTGAGCAATTCTGGCTCGGGGATGTAGGTGACTTTTCCATCGCGAAGGCTGGTAAATCGCGTGATATATTGGCCGGTTACGTCTTTAAAGATGGTAAAAGTTTTATCACTAACGGCGAAATTATTCGCATTTTGGGCTGCCCGCTGGACGGCTTGCAGTCTTTTTTGTTCGGCCACCTGGAGATCGACAGCATCAGGGGCGGCATTTTGTTCGATCGTGGGTATTTTTACTTCGGCTGGCGCAGGCAAAGCAGAGGCGGCTACAGCAGGAAGGGCCGGTGCAGCAGTGGTGGTTTTTACAATGGGCGGCGTTGATATTCCTATAGCATCCATAACATTTTCCCTAAAGAGGGCCTCCTAAGGGTTACCCCGAGTGGATTGCGCCACTCGGGGTGTTCCCAAAAGAACTTAGTTAAGCGATTAACCGATCAGTTTCAGGAGAGCCTGGAGCTGTTGGTTCGCTTGAGCGAGTACCGAGATACCAGCCTGCAGTTTAACCTGCGAGGTAGCATATGCGGTGGACTCGGTCGCAACGTCCGTATCAAGCAGCGATCCGCGAGCAGCATCCTGATTCTGAACGCTGGTTTGGATGTTTGCCGATGCGTAGTTAAAGCGCGATTGCAATGCACCCACTTTAGCGCGCAGACCGGTAACAATGGACAACGCATCGTCGACAGCGGCACTTGCAATTTCAGCATCATCCTGAGTTGCAACGCTCAGTGTTGCGCCGTTGAAGAGGTCATCGGTCTTGGTGCTGCCAAGGCTTACACTCAGAGAGTCAGCCGAAGTTTCACCAATCTGGAAGCTCAAGGACGAAGCGCCATCCACCGCACCAAAGCTGGAAACGATGCGTGTCTGGAGGAAGGAAAGGCTGCTGAATGCACCATCCAAACGGCTGGCAACCACATCGGCCGCAGCTTGAGTGGAGAACGCCTGCACTTGGTTTGCTTTCAACTGCACGTCAAAGTAGCCACCTGATTTTCCATCTACTTCGTTTGAGTAGAAGCGGATGCGGGTGTCACTGGTGACAACAGCGTTAGCATCTTCAGCCGTGTATGTGAAATCGCCGATGGTGATCGACAGATCCACGGTATTGGCTGTGCCGGTGTAGGTTGCGTTAAAGCCTTGCAACGTGCCATTGAAAGCAGCGTTATCAATGCCCGTCACGTCTACACCATAGGTGCCCGAATCGTTGGTCAGCGTACCACCTACCAGCGCACCGCTCGTCGTCAAGTTCGATGAAACAGCGGCATTGCCACCAGTCAGCGTTTTAACGTCACCAAGGCCTTTTGCAGTAAATACGAGCGAATTAGCCGTAGCAGTGATGTTAAGCTGGTTAAGCTCATACGCTGCAGTGCCGATCGCTTTGGTTGCTTGGTACTGGCTGATGGTTGAAACCGCGTTGTTGATGCTTTCCTGAATCGTAGAGCCGATCAGGATTTCATTAGCTCCGCGATTGGTGTTTGACGTAAAGTAGAACGACTGACCGCCGACAGTGAAATATTCGTTCGCAGCTGGGATAGCCGTGAACAAAATAGATGCGTTGGCTTTGGTTGTTCCAAGTGTCTGCACGATGCTGTCACCGACTGCACCCGTTACAGCAACGCCACCTTTGGAGATACCATCATCGACGCCACCTTTAAACGAACCAGTGCTGGTAATGGTAAGGCCAGCTGCTGTGAGCGTTGTGCCGGTGCTGTTGATGGAGGCACCTGAGCTGGACGACACACCGATAGCATCAGAAGCCGGAGTTGGTGTGGTGAAGTACAGGCGAAGGTTAGAAGCCGTGTTGGCACCGTTGGTAACTTCAAGCGCATAAATACCATGGTTTGAAGTGCCAGCGTTGATTTCCGCGACCAACTGACGAATGGTTGCACCGCTAACGATGGGAGCTACCAGAGATTTCTGCTGACCGTTGACGGTTGCAAAAATTCCGCCACCTAAGAGGAAGGGTAAGTTGGCGGTAACAGTTAAAATGGTTGCTGCCTCAGCATCGGTTGTTGAAGCGATGTTGGTGTTGGATGTCAGCAGGTTGATGTAACCGCTGGCAACCAATGATTTGCCACCAAAAGTGGAAAGTCCAACGTTGTCAGTTGTGGCTGAAAGGTTGGTGCCCGTCAGGTTGTTGGTTGCAGCCGCAGCGGAATGGTAGTTAGAGCCGCCATCAAGCAGGATGTTGCCCGCATTGCCTTGATAGTCGATGCGAACGTTGTAGGTCGAACCATCATAAACGAGTGCTGCGGAGAAACCGGTGTCGCCTTTGGTTGCATTGATACCATTGACAAGATCGGTCAAAGTTGCAGCCGAGGTGAAGGTGTAAAGTGAAGACTGTATACCATTGACCGTGGCTTTCAGCGTATCACCGTTTTTGAAAGCGAGCGCAATCGTCGTCGCATCAGCGTTGGCCGTTGCAATCTGTGTGGTTGCACTGGTAAAGCCGGTGGTGGTAGCAAACAGGTTGAAGCTGCCGCCAATGCTGCTGCCGTTGACATCACTTTCGCCAGCGCCGTTAGCCACATCGAGTGCGATAGTCACAGCTTCTGTGTTGGTGTTGCTTGCCGTTGCTGCGGTTTGCGCAGTGAAGGAGATGCTGACACCATCGGAAATGGCAGTGATCACACCGCGAAGATCTTTAGCAGCAACACCATCGACCGCAAGTGAGCTGGCGCGATTGAGGATGATTGATTGACCGACAGCAAAACCGCTCGTGTTAACTGTAGCGATAGATACCGTGCTGGTCGAGTTGGTGGTAAATGCCGTGCCGGCAACGCTTGCGCCGGTAGCAGCCGTGGAGCCAATACCAAAGCTAAAGGCGTTGCTGAGCGAGCCGCCCGAACGAGCGGTTGCCGTCAACGTGCCGCCATTAGCGGAGTATTTGGCAGCGCCGAAAGTGGTGTTGTAGCTCGTTTTGTCTTTGAGCGTGTTAAGACGATCCGCCAGGTTGCTCACGGTTTCAGCCAACGTTGAACCAACGTTGAATTGGTTGTCGGCAGTCAGCGCAGCGCCCTGTGCTTTAGCATAAATAGCCTGACCATTGACAATCACACTTTCACCGACGCGGATGTTATCCACAAACGTGGTGCTGAGCGAGCCTTTGGTTGAAGCTGTTTCTGTGTTTTCAACAGCAGCAGTGGTCGAGAGCGAACCGTTGAGCAATTTCACGCTGTTGAACGTGGTGCTGTTGGTGATGCTATCGATCTGTTTGCTTAATTCTTGGAATTCGATGTCGAGGAAGCCACGGTCGCTATTGGTGAGCGAACCGGAACCTGCCTGCAGAGCAATTGCTTTTTGACGTTGCAAAATGCTGGTGATCTGGGACAGACCGCCATCTGCTACCTGGAGCAGGCTGGTGCCTTGCGAAGCGTTGGTCAGTGCAACTTTCAGAGCGGACACGCCGGTTTGAAGGCTGGTACCGATGGAGAGCGCTGCTACGTCGTCAGATGATTTTACAATGCGGTTACCGCTCGACAGACGCGAAACGGATGACGCGGCGTTGTTGGATGCAACAGAGATATTCGACTGGGCGAAATATGCTGCCACGTTAGTGTTAATTGAGTTGGCCATGATCGTGACTCCTACTTGGATGGTTATGTTCAGAAGCTACATGCTTCCACTAAATTATTATGCAGTCAAAATTACATACTTTGAGCTACATTACTTACCATTATTACGCTTTAATGGTTAAACTAGAGTTAACGACGCAAAGTTTTTTTGATTATCCTTTTCCCTGTTCAAGTTGTTCTAAATATTCAACAATCCTAACATTCTGGCTTCTTCGAGCCAATTGGGCTCCCCATAAATATTTAAGGAGAACCGACTATCGCCCAGATGATCAAGCACACGCGAGACAGTTTGCACCACCCGCACGGCATCATCTGAAGCCAACGTAGTTTCATTCATACCACAAGAACATAAAATTGCAATACGTAAAGTGGCGAGGCGGACGCCGATAATCGTAATGCGCTCTGAGAGAGAATCGCCTAAACCTGCGTATGGAAAGAGGGCGAGTGCCAGCTGCATTTTAAGCCAGCGGCGCAGCAACGGCGCATACACGCTCGCCCATTTTTCATTCCAATCTTTCTGCAGCGATTCATAGGCAGCAAGGCTATCATCACATAATTCCATCTCCACATTTTCCCACTTGATGGTCATGTGCAGTGCATTTGTCATATCATCCAGCAGCTTCTGCAAGCGGGGGGTGATGGATGCCGCACAGGCCGCCATCGAGTTTGACGCAATAGCCAGTCTCTGGGGACTTGCGCATAATGAGGCTGCCGTCATTGTCTTTTTCAACGGCATCTAAAAGTTCGGGAGCATTTTGCTGATAGCGCGAAAGCGTTGCCTCATCCACCTGCATCGACCAATTTTTGCAGCAGGTATCGACACATTTATCGCCAGTGCAGACAAAGCGAGAGAGAATGGAATGGCGGAGAATGGCTGTCATAAGCTAGGCGTGGTGTTCGTGTTGTCGTGGCGCGTGGTGGTTATTTCATCACGTCCATCACGCATCACCATCATCACGACCCTACAACATGTGTTGGATTTTGTAGATCTCACGCGGAATCACATATTGCACGCCGACCCTGCGACCAGCATCCAGCAACAGTGGTGCGCGCGCATTGACCGACAGACGAATCTGCGTTGGCGTGCGATGTACGGTCACCACCAGCAGAACGGCCAAATTATCTTCGGCAATTTGCAGCTCGTGCGCTGCGCTGCGTAAATCGTCAGCGGCGATAATAGGGTTGCTGATGTCAAGAGGAAGCGTGATAAAGGATGTGGCCGCTTCATCCAGCGATTGTAGCAATTTGAACTGCTCCATTTTTTCACTGGGGAAATTGGCAATCACAAAATTGGTTTTGTCAGGCATACCCAGCAGGCCGCGCTGAAACAAAATAGATTTACCCGTATCAACCGTGATGTCGCCAAAACGCGAGCGAATTGTTTCAGTGAGCAATGCGCCAGCGGGAACGCCGCTTGAAACCAATGTAGATGAATGCAGCATATAACGTGCCTTTATGTTATTCATCGAAGCGGCTAAACAACGACGAGGTTTATTTTAGCGTAAAAAGTCGGAAAGTCTCAAGGAATTAATTTTAGCAAAAACCTGAAAGGCGGCGGTTAAAATCCCCTGATTGATAGCAACCTCCGTAGAAACCGATAATAAATCGGCATTGACCAACTCTTCTTTGATGATTTTCCAATAGGTTTGTTGACTGGTTTGGCGTTCGTCGATGTTATTAAGTGTGACGATCTTTGCATCCACGCTGGTTTTTAGGCTTTCGAGCTCTTTGAGCCCTGCCTGTACAAGGGCATCGGCATCTTTTAGTTCTTCAGAATTTCCAGCATTTTTTGAAAGCACCATTCCGGCGATAATTTTTTGTATCGCTGGGTTGTCCGCCCGCACATCATATCTTATTTCGGTGTCATCAGATGGGCGGAAAGATGTATATTCCTCGCTGCCGTGATAATAGCTGCTATCTGGTACACCAGCTTCTTTTGTTGTAGGAAAAGTGCTTCCATCTACAGGCGCGACATCGGTTTTGGTTCCTGAAAAAAGATAGCGACCATTGATGCTGGTATTGAGTTGGTCAGCCATGATTTGCCAGTTGCCGGTGATTTCTTCACCAAATCCATCCCCAGGGTTGCCTGGCTGCAAACGAAACTGGATATTCTTATGTATTTCACGGGTATTTTCTATCATGCTCCCAAGTGCCGTGCTGGTTTGCTCAAGACGCGCAGAAGCAATTTTATTATTATTAATGTATTGCTGGTTGCGCGTCATTTTGCTGTCGAGGGACAAAAATTGCTCTGCATCGTTAGCCATGCCAGCAAAATCTTGTGATTTCAAACGTGTGGAGGTTTGCATCTGGTTGCGTGCCAGATCCGCCATCACTTTGCTCGCATCGCGCAGGGTTGACTGGTAAAGACTGTAAGAGCTTACGCTATCGACGGACATGGGGCATTCTCCTAAAATGTTTATTGTGTGGTTTGTAGTAACGCTTCAAATAGCGTGTTGGCCACGGTAATGATACG
>RFOF01000180.1 GCA_009926845.1 Alphaproteobacteria bacterium | reverse complement strand
CGAGCGCTTTGGCTGAATTTTAGGTATTGCGCAGATGGATGTGCCCGCTCTATTGTTTTGCCCATGATCGACCTGCCCTCCCTGTCAGAAGAGCACGAGAACTTGCTGGAACCTTACGGCACGCCACACGACGCTGTCGGACAGGAGAAGTGGTATCAGATTCGGGACTCCGAGCTTTTTGTGCTGGCTCCGAGCGATGGGTCAGGATTGTTGATAGCAGTCGATCCGGAGCTTGAGCAAGACATTTGGTCCTGCGGTACTTTCATTGCTAAGGAAGAGCTGGGCCCTGTGGCTGATTTTTTTCAGCGCCTGCTTGACGCTTCTAATGACTGATTTGTTTGATCAGCGGTAGGGCTACGTGTAGGGTCCTCCTTGCAGCAAGATCATGAACAAGCAATCAGTTTCTTCTAGGGCTTCTTTCATCAAAAGCGAGTGTTTGGCTTCTGCTGTTTTCGTTGCCGGGGACGAGACAGTAGCTTTCTTCGACCCATCTCTTCCAGAAGCGTTTATCGTGCGTGCCGCTCACTGTCTCGAGGACCGGTTCGAGATGATCAGTTTGGCGCTTCGCCATTATCGGGACGATGGCGGAAAAATAGTGGCGCGCGCGCTGGTTTGGCGTGAGGCTGTTTTGCAACCACTTTTCTGCCACGATGATCACCACACTGTCGGAGCTTGACAAGCTGCTTAAAAAACTGAACGGGATAGAGAAAGCTGCGTATCAACCGGCTGCGCCGCCTCCGCCGCCGCAGGATCCTAACGCGCAAGCAGCGGCCGCGCCCCCGCAGGGCGCAGTGCCGCCGCAGCCAGTGCAGGCGCCGCCGGTCCCGCAGGGAGCACCAGCCCCCCAACAGGCAGGAGTGTCGGCGTCAGGGCCGCCTATTGATCCGGCAGCTTTGGAGAGCGTTCTGCTTGATATCGGCAAAGCGCTGGATACGATGGCGCAACGGATGGAAACTGAAGAGCGCAACTCGACTAGTTTGCAGCAGGCATACGAACAGATCGTCAAGCGGATTGAGGATTTGTCCCAGCAGGTCGCGTCTATTAGAGCGGCGCTGGAGCAGCCGGTGGGTTTTCAACCGGCCGGGCAGTCCGTGGCTCCAGCAGGGGCGCTAATAGCCTGAGGTCAGCATGATTGCGATCAGAAGATTGACGGGGGAGCACGTGGAGCTTCCTGAGGACGCGCGCTTTGTCGAGATCTTGGATTTTCGAGGGCGCGTTGCGATCCTTCTTTATGAGAATGAAGAGGGAGAAATTGTATTGGTTAAGAAAAACGACCCTGAAATGCAGGAATACTTGCGTCTTTATGGCCTGGTAGGAAGCAAGACAGTGGTTCTCAAAGATGGAGACTAAACTTAATAAGCCAGAGTTGTTCGTATTCGGGGAGTATGGTGCGGCCTTTAAGGAGCTGGAGGAGGGACTCTCGGGAGCGTGCCGGTTAATTCGGCTGCAGCGAGTAGTTCCTGTCTTTCCGGATCGCACAGCCGGCATACAAGAGATCGATTGGGCGCGCGTAGCGCAGGGGCGCGTAGCTCTAGATCTCGCACGGCACCTCATTCCGGAGGACCCGGTGGAGAGCTGGTGGCACGAAATTCGTTTGTTGCCTGGAAATGAGGCAGCGGCTTGGGAGCCTTGCGACGAAAAGAAAGATCGGCAATTGGTGGAGTTTTTGCTCCGCTCTACCAGGCACCAAATTAATGATTTCCAAAAAGCTTTGGGAAGCGAGTTTCGTTTGATACGGGTCTCCCAGGAGACAGATGCGGAAATTAATAATCTGATAGACTTTGCTCTTTCGCTGAAAGGGTATTGACTCGATTAACTCACGCGCTTAAA
>RFOF01000179.1 GCA_009926845.1 Alphaproteobacteria bacterium | reverse complement strand
CGTTCCGCCGGTTCCGACGCCAGTGATAAACACATCGACTTTTCCGTCAGTGTCGCGCCAGATTTCTTCGGCGGTGGTGCGGCGGTGAATCGCTGGGTTGGCTGCGTTTTTGAACTGCTGCAAGAGCACAGCGTCTTTGTTGCTGGCGAGGATTTCTTCCGCGCGCTCAATCGAACCGCGCATGCCTTTGGCCGCAGGGGTGAGCTCTAATTCTGCACCGAGGAATTTCAGCATTTTACGACGCTCCATCGACATGCTCTCTGGCATGGTGAGGATGAGGCGATAGCCTTTAGCGGCGCAGACAAACGCGAGCGCAATGCCGGTGTTGCCGGAGGTTGGCTCAACCAAAACCGTGTTTGGGCCAATCTTGCCAGAGGCTTCAGCCGCTTCGACCATCGACAGCGCGATGCGGTCTTTGACCGATGAAAGCGGGTTGAAGAATTCGGCTTTGACCAAAATAGTGGCCACGCAGCCTGCATCGCTGGCGAGACGGTTGAGGCGAATCAGCGGAGTGTTGCCAATGGTTTCCAAAATGTTGTTATATACACGGCCACGACCTGGTGCGTCCAGTGCGATAGGCTCGATGCTCTCTGCTGCGTTGCTCATAATTTTTCTCCTCAAGTTAAATAATAAAATCCAAACGTTCTTCTGCGACTTTGCGTATATTTTTTTCGGTGGCGTGCTCGCAAAGTTCTGCAAGGCTCACCTGTTTTAAATGTTCCAACATTTGCTTATACGCCGATTCCCACACAGGAAGCACGACTTTGTTTCCCAGCGGTGTTCCCGCATATCCCCCCGCGTCGTCGTCTTTTTCGTCTTGCAACACCTGACAAATATCGCCGATGGTGATGCGTCTGCGTTCGCGCGCCAGCACATATCCACCGCGGGGGCCACGCATACCGCGGAGTATCCCACCGCGCACGAGGCGTTGCATCAGCTGCTCCAGATAGCGTGGCGGCAGGCCTTGGCGCTCGGCAATATCACGACTGGAAATGGCTCCCCCCGCTGCGTTATAGGCAATGTAGAGCACGGCTTCCACCGCATAGAATATTTTTTTCGAAAGTGTAATCATGCTGTTTTCTTTTGCACTCCTGTTGACCCAAAACCGCCTGCGCCACGCGCCGTTTCATCGAGGCTTTCCACCTGCTGCCACGCCACCTGCACCACCGGCGCAATCACCATCTGCGCAATGCGCATGCCGCGCGTGATAACAAAATCCTCACTGCCAAAATTGATCAGCAGCGCTTTAATTTCGCCGCGATAATCAGCGTCGATGGTGCCGGGCGTATTGACCAGCGAGATGCCATGCTTTAGCGCAAGGCCAGAGCGGGGGCGGATTTGCGCTTCAAAATGGTCAGGAAGCGCAATAGCAATTCCCGTGGGAACCAGCGCGCGCTGCATGGGTTTTAAAATCATATCGGCATCAATCGCCGCCATCAAATCCACGCCTGCGCTATGGAACGTCGCATATTCGGGAAGCGGAAGATCAGCGCCATGCGGCAGCTTTACAACGGCAACTTGTGTCATTTCTTTTTTCCTTTCGTTGTCATCCCCGACTTGATCGGGGATCTAGAGCCACTGCGCTGTGTGGCCTGAGATCCCGGAATAAATCCGGGATGACAGAATATATAATCCGTCAATTTCTCTGCGATTTTTTCTTTCGACATTTTGGGCCACGCCTCGTTGCCACGCGCAGAAATCAGCGTCACCTGATTGTCATCGCCATCGAATCCTTTGCCGCCAGAGACGTCATTGGCGACAATGATATCGCAGTTTTTGGCTTTGCGTTTGGCGCTCGCGCTGGTGAGCAATTTTTCGGTTTCAGCGGCAAAACCAATAACAAGTTTTGGGCGTTTTTTG
>RFOF01000178.1 GCA_009926845.1 Alphaproteobacteria bacterium | reverse complement strand
TGGAGTGCTCACGGCATCGATGATATTCATTTCGAGTGCGCAACGAATGTGGTCAAGGGTGCGGTTGAAATTCAATTCTCACCGCTGAATAAAATCGCATCCGGCGGCGAGCTTTCGCGCTTCATGCTCGCGATGAAAGTGGCGCTTTCGGCCACGCGCGGCGCACCCACCATGATATTTGACGAGATAGACACCGGCACCGGCGGCGCAGTGGCCGACGCCATCGGCCAACGCCTCGCCAAACTCGGTCAGAGCACACAAGTGCTCGTCGTCACCCACTTGCCGCAGGTGGCTGCGCGCGGCAGCCAGCACCTGCGCGTGCAAAAAACCGAGGGCAACAAAAAAGTCACCACCAGCGTGGAAGAGCTCTCCGCTAAAGAACGCCAAGAAGAGCTGGCGCGGATGCTCTCGGGCGCCACCATCACCGCTGAAGCGCGCAAGGCCGCGCAGAAATTGCTTGAGGACGCAGCGTGAGTATAGAAGAACGCAAGTTAAGCCCGGAAGAAAAGCTTGTCAGGCATCTTAGTCCTCTGGAGTTAGATAGCGAATATAAGCGCCTGAAGAGTTTGATTTCCTATCATAATGCCCTTTATCATTCTGGTGCGTTTCCCGAATTATCAGACGCAGATTTTGACGCACTGAAACTGAGATTGGAAGAGGTGAATTTTTATCTTCTCAAGCAAGTCCCTTTATTTGTAGAGCCTCTCGAAGTGGGTAGCGCACCTGCGCCAAACGCAAAGAAAATCAAACATAAGATTCCGATGCTTTCACTGGATAATGCGTTTGATCGCGATGATGTTACCGATTTTATACAGCGCGCCCAGCGTTTTTTAGGGTTGGCAGAGGATGAATCTATTAAATTCGTTGTGGAGCCTAAGATAGACGGACTTTCTTTTTCTGCCCTCTACGAAAAGGGAAAGTATATTCAAGGTAAAACGCGCGGCGATGGAATAATCGGAGAAAATGTCACTGAAAATTTAATGGCATTACAAGCATTTCCATTGCAGCTGTCCGGCGCATTTCCAGATAGACTGGAAGTGCGTGGTGAAGTGTTCATGAGGCATGAAAATTTTGCTGAATTAAACCGTTTGCGTGAGGTTGCACAAAAACCATTGTTTGCCAATCCAAGGAATGCAGCGGTTGGTTCGCTTCGACAGCTTGACCCCACAGTGACGGCAACTAGAAATTTGAGCTATTTTGTGTATGCAGTAGGTGACATAAGTGCGGATTCGCCGGCATGGGATTTGGATAGTGATATTCTTGAATCCCTTGTGCGTTTTGGTTTTGCGGTCAATCAATACCGGTTATGCAAAACTGTAGAAGAAATAATAAATTATTATAACCTCCTGAAAGAAGAAAGAGCCTCTCTTGGTTATGATATTGATGGGGTGGTTTATAAAGTGAACCGTCTCGACTGGCAGCGGCGTTTAGGAGAAGTAAATAAAAAGCCGCGGTGGGCTATAGCGCATAAGTTTCCTGCAGAAAAAGTACATACTGAATTGCTTGGAATAGATATTCAAGTGGGCAGGACAGGATCTCTTACTCCTGTGGCTCGCCTGCGTCCTGTGAATATCTGTGGTGTGGTGGTGAGCAACGCCACGCTGCACAACGAGGACGAAATTGCCCGCAAGGAAGTGGGCGTAGGCGACACGGTGGTGGTGCAGCGCGCGGGCGATGTGATTCCGCAAATTGTCGAGGTCGATAAATCCAAACGCCCACAGGGGTGGGAGCCATTTATTTTTCCACACCTCTGTCCTGTCTGCGGCAGCCACGCGGTGCGCGAAGAGGGCGAGGTGGCGCGGCGCTGCACGGGCGGGCTGATTTGCAGCGCGCAGGCTGTCGAGCGCCTCAAACATTTCGTCTCGCGCGGTGCGCTGGACATTGAAGGCCTTGGTGAAAAACAAATTGAAGCCTTCTGGCAGGGTGGGCTGATCGCCACGCCTGCGGATATTTTTGCGCTGCCTGCCAAGGCAGACGACA
>RFOF01000177.1 GCA_009926845.1 Alphaproteobacteria bacterium | reverse complement strand
CGCCATCTGAACCTCGCTTTCTCAATGAGAGATCGGGCCCGAACGGCATGCCGAACGGGCCCTGAACTGCTGTTTGCGCAAAGGGCCTCAACCGCCCCGCAGCAACTGCAGCACCTGCTGCGGAAGCGCGTTCGCCTGTGCCAGCATGGCGGTGCCGGCCTGCTGCAGGATGTTTGCCCGCGCCATGGCGGCGGTTTCCTTGGCGAAGTCGGCATCCACCAGCCGACCACGGGCGCTGGTGATGTTCTCGCTTGGTTTTTTGCTCCGCGCCACTTGCGGATAGTCGGTGGTGGGCAGGGCCAGCGCCGTGGCCACGGCAGCTAAGACTGCCTCCATTTTATTTTTCGACACGCGCTCGCCGCGCATACGCGCAAGGTCGGATTCTTTTTTCGGCGCGATGATGGCCAGCTCCATCAGCGCATCGTCCTTGATGATGCGCCCGCGCGGCACGTTGGATTTGCGCGCCTCGATCTCGCGCCATGCCGCGAGCTCACGCAGCACCGCGAGGTTCTTCGGGCGCATATTGCCAAATTTCAAACGCTGCCACGCATCCTGCGGCTCTAGCTGATAGAGCGCGGGGTCGGTGAGGAACGCATGTTCCTCTTCAATCCACGAGGTGCGGCCAGCTTTTTCAATTTGCTCTTTGAGGTTCGCATAAATCACGCGTAAGTGCGTCACATCTGAAATCGCATAGTTCAGCTGTTGCTCGGTCAGCGGGCGCGCTGACCAGTCGGAAAAGCGCGAGCTTTTGTCAATATCGGCTCCGACGATTTTGTTCACCAGCGTTTCATACGACACTGACTCGCCATAGCCACAGACGGCGGCGGCGATCTGCGAATCGAAAATCGGCGCGGGGGTTTTGCCCGAGAGGAGATAAAAAATCTCGATGTCCTGACGGCAGGCGTGGAATACCTTGGTCACTTTGGGATTTTGCAAAAGGTCAAAAACCGGGGCAAGGTCTAGCCCGTCGGCCAGCGGGTCAACAATCGCCTCGCTATCAGGCGTGGCGAGTTGCAGCAAGCAGAGCTTAGGAAAATACGTTTTATCGCGCATGAACTCTGTGTCCACGGTGATAAAATCATGCTTTTCGGCGGCTTTGCAAAAGGCGGCGAGTTCGGTTGTCGTCGTAATGAATTTCATGGGGCATATATAATGACCCCGGCGGGCAAAAGCTAGTGTGTTTGTGAAAAGGTTGTTTTCATAAGGGAACAGAAGTGGTTATGGGCCAAGAGGAGGAAGTGTCCCATGAAGTGGCGGCACACCGCCCACTTCCTTTCGCCATTTTGTTCCTTCAGGCTCTGCAGGCGGCACTGTGCTTACAGTTTTTTGTGAGGATAAAGGCTCTAATCCAGCCATTTCTCGCAATTCATCTAAATAGCCAGTGCCGTGCCAATCTACGCAAATAGCTTTATATCCAGCGTCGTTTGCCGCTCTGACATAATCTTTATCATCCTCAACAAATGCTACTTCATTTTTATCGCATGAAACTTCTTTTCGTGCCATTTCAATCAGTTTTTCTTTTGTTTTCCACGTTCTGGGTTTTTTCTCGCTCAAGAGCCATCGTCCTACAGGGCCTCTGCTTGCTTTAATGTCTTTGGCAGAAAAAGGCACTATCTGCACTTGGGCAATTTCTTCTGGCGTTAAGCCGATTTTCTTTAGAATGAACGGGAATGATGACTGATAACTGCTATGCGAAGTGATGGCTATTTTAATTCCTGCACCCAGTAAATCCCGCATGGTTTGTCGTATTTCTGATGGGTTTCGAATTGCGCGCCCTTTTTTGCCGAATATATCTTCAAGCTTCTGCTCTGTGAGCTGTCTGGGAGCTATTTTGACGTCGGCAAGCAGGTTGTGTAGATGAAAATCGATGAGTGTTTCATCCATGTCGAAACATACGAGCTTGATAGGCATTTGCGTGCTTCCACTAAAGGTTTTAGGCCTTTATTGAATCACAAAATCGTTAAATTTCTGCTGAAGCTTCGCCCGCCAGTCGCCCCGCCAGTCGCCCCG
>RFOF01000176.1 GCA_009926845.1 Alphaproteobacteria bacterium | reverse complement strand
ACACATCGTGGTCGATAAATGGAGCGCTACTGGCGAGCCAGGCGTCTATGCGATCGGTGACCTCACCGGCCCGCCATGGCTCGCGCACAAAGCATCGCACGAGGGCGTTATCTGCGTAGAAAAAATCGCAGGGCAAAAAGATGTGCATCCGCTGGACGTCAAAAACATCCCGGGCTGCACCTATTGTCACCCGCAAGTGGCCAGCGTTGGCATGACCGAAAAAGCCGCGAAGGACAAAGGCCTCAGCGTGAAAGTTGGCCGCTTCCCGTTCATGGGCAATGGCAAGGCGATTGCGCTTGGCGAACCGGAAGGTTTGGTCAAAACCATCTTTGATGCGAAAACGGGCGAGCTGCTCGGCGCGCACATGGTTGGCGCGGAAGTCACCGAAATGATTCAGGGCTATGTTGTTGCTCGCCAAATGGAAGGCACTGAGCTAGACTTGATGCATACGGTCTTCCCACACCCAACGCTTTCGGAGATGATGCATGAATCGGTTTTGGACGCGTTTGGAAAAGTTATTCATATGTAATCGTGGTGCGTGGTGCGTGGTGCGTGGTGTTCATCACGATCGCCACGTACCACGATCATCACGCTCTTTAGGCTTTTCCCTGCTTGAAATGGGCATTGTGCTGCTCATCATCGCCACCGTCGTCGGCGGTGGGATGGTTGTTTTCACGGCCTCTCTGGATAAACAAAAAGACGTTGAAACGCGTGGTAAAATGCAGGTGCTGCAAAAAGCGCTGCTGGATTATCGTCGCGCGTTTAATCGCATTCCGTGTCCGGCGAATGTTCAGGCGGCTGTCAGCGCTGCGGCGTATGGGGCGGAGTACACCGCTGGAGACTGTTCTGGTACTGGGTCGGTTACATTGGGGGGTACTTATTTTTATCTCGGCATGGTGCCAACCAAGGCGCTGCGCTTACCTGACGATATGGCCATTGACGGTTGGGGGAGGCGCATTATGTATGCGGTGGATAATCGTATGACGGGCAATACGGATAATGCATTGCCGTTTGAAACGGTGGCGGTAAATAGCGATGTTACCACTCCTACAGCGCGCATCACGGTGAATGACGCAATGGCTGCACCCATCACTGATAAAGCAGTATATGTGTTGCTTAGCTATGGTGAAAACGGCGATGGAGCATATCCGCGCAAGGGTGGCGCAACCCCGATTGATACCGGTTCAACCAATGTGAATGAGCAGGAAAACACGGATAATGATACGGTGTTTGTACAGGGTGCAAATGTTTCAAGCGACACCTCAGATCGCAAAAAAATATTCGACGATATCGTGGTGTATGCGACGCGCGCGCAGCTCTTTTCGCCGACTGAGTAAATTCCCTCTCCCGCTTGCGGGGCAGGGTTAGGGTTGGGGATCTTTTTTGTGCGCGAAGTATTTCCCCCACCACTGCGGCTAAGGTGCAAAGCACCTAAGCCTCGTTGCCTCCCCCGCAAGCGGGAGAGGCTAATTTATCCAACCGCGCACACGGTGTTTGAGTTTTTCAAACTGCATCACATTTTCAATGCGTCTATCCAAAAATTCCCACGTGCTGGAAAAGTCTGGCGAGTTGTCATCCAGCCAGTGCAGCAGTGTGGCGGAATAGACGGCGGAAAGCGTCAGGCGCTTGGTGTAGAAATTGAAATTGGTGGAGGTGTCGCCGATGGAAAACCAGATCTCATCCACCGTGCGGTACAAGCTTTTTAGCGCGTGGCCCGCGTGGATGGGGGAGGCCTGAAGTTTCAGCGCTTTGCGGGCGGCTTCGCGGTGCGGCGCGTAGGCCATCAAACGCAGGCGAACGGCAAGCGCAATTTTCTCACGGATTTTCATGGTGTCCAGATTATAGCCGCCAAGGGCTTCGACCATCCCCGCATCACACTGGCGGGCATAAAAATCCACCGCGTCAATAGCGCCGCCGGAAAAAACACGAATCGCATCGGTGGATTTGTAGCCAGCTTCTTGCGCTGCTTTGCTGAGCACGCCTTGCGTCCAGCCATCGAACGGAACGTGGGGCAGGGCGGCGGCGATTATTTTTTGTGCGGCTTCGGGTTTGTTCATTTTATTTCCTCGTCATCCTCGAATGCGCATAGCGCGTTCGGGGA
>RFOF01000175.1 GCA_009926845.1 Alphaproteobacteria bacterium | reverse complement strand
CGATCAACAGCAGCCTCTATGAAACCGGCATTGACGGCGGCCTGCCGCCTGCCCTCATCAATGAGCTCATCAACGCCTACAGCTATGATGTCGATTTCCAGCGCGAAATCAAAAAAGGCGATGTGATGGACGTGCTCTATGAGCGCATCCAAACCAAAGACGGCAAAAGCGTGGGCAATGGCAACGTGGTGTTCGCCAATCTCGAGCTCGGCGACCGCACCTTGAAAATCTACCGCTATGTCGGCAAAGATGGAACGGCTGACTATTATAATGAAAAAGGTGAATCCGTTCGCAAGGCGCTGCTGCGCACGCCCATTAACGGCGCGAAGATTACCTCTGGCTTTGGCATGCGCAACCACCCTATTCTTGGCTATAGCAAAATGCATCGTGGCGTGGACTTTGGCGCGCCAACGGGAACACCTATCTATGCGGCGGGTGATGGCGCGGTTGAATTTGTCGGCGTCAAAGGCGGCTATGGCAATTATGTGAAACTCAAACATAACAACCAATATTCATCGGCCTATGCGCATGTCAGCCGCTTTGCCGCTGGCATTTCCCCGGGCAAAAAAGTCAAACAAGGCCAGATTATTGCTTATGTCGGCACTACCGGAGCTTCCACCGGCCCTCACCTGCATTATGAAATCATGGCAAAGAACGAGCAGGTCAACCCCGCCAACGTGAAATTCAAAACGGGTAATGTGCTGGCTGGCAAAGATCTGCTGGCCTTCCGCGCAACCATGCAAAAAGTGGAAAAGCAACTGGCCGCTATGCCGCGCGGTGGCGTCGTTGCGATGGCGGAATCAAGTGCAAACACAACATCATTCTAATATCCGCGGCTTTACCCTAATCGAAATTTCCATCGTTCTGGTGATTGTCGGCTTGCTTGTGGGTGGTGTGATTGTGGGACGCGATATGATTGATGCTGCGCGTGTCCGCTCGCAAATCTCACAAATTGAAAAATACAAAACAGCGGTCAATACCTTCAGGCTGAAATACGGTTACTTGCCCGGCGATATTCCTAACCCAACCGCCGCCGCATTTGGATTTGCCGCGCGCGGCCAATATGCTGGGCAAGGCGATGGAAACGGTATCATTGAAGGCAGCGCAAGCAATGATTCAGATGGCAATAGAGGATGGACACAAGCAGCAGGGGAAACCGTTCTATTTTGGAGAGACCTCAGCGAAGCAAATTTAATTGAGGGGAATTTCACTCTAGCCAGTGCCACTGTGCCTAGTGTCAGCGGCAGCAGCAAAGCCACTTTTGCGCAATATTACCCGCAGGCCAAGGTGCGAGACGGCATGTTCGTACTGGCCTACAGCAGTGGACACGACACTAATTCACCGCCACCAACATGGAACTCTACCGGCAAAAATTATTTTAGCGTGCAGGGCATAGACAGCATTGGCAGCGGCGGCGCGGGGCAGATTGGCCTTGGCACGCAAACAGGTGCAAATGGCGCGCAGGACAACACTTATCGTTTTGTTTATTCTGGTGTTTGGGGAATGCAGGTTTCTGCCGCATTTGCGATGGATTCAAAACTGGATGATGGCTATCCACACACAGGCAAGGTTCTTGCCAAGGTCGTCCTCAATTCTATTGCATGGGTAGAGGGCCCTGCAATGGTTTACAACACTGGGGGCGACCACAACTGGACGGCCGACGCTCCTTATGTCTATGCGGTCGCTGCAACCTCCAGTAATTGCTACGATAATGGTGGCGTCAACAACACCGCGCAACGCTATTCCATGAGCATCAACAGCGGAAGCTCCCAAACCTGCTCGCTTTCTTTTGAGTTTTAGCCAATCTTCAGTCCACCTTCCCAGCCAGTCACCTTGACTTCCTGCCCATCGGCGATTTTGCCTGCTAGCAGCGCGTTTGCCAGCTTGTCTTGCAACTGTTTCTGGATAACGCGGCGAAGCGGGCGGGCGCCATAAGCGGGGTCATAGCCCTCTTCTGCCAGCCAGTCTTTGGCTTTTTTATCCAGCGTGAGCGTGATCTTCCGATCAGCGAGCCTTGCAGCCAATTCCGCCACCTGAATCTCAACGATACCCGCCATGTCGCTTTTTTGCAGGCGGCCAAAGAGCACAATTTCATCCAAACGATTGAGGAATTCGGGGCGGAAGCTTTGGCGCACCACGCCCATCACTTGCTCACGCAC
>RFOF01000174.1 GCA_009926845.1 Alphaproteobacteria bacterium | reverse complement strand
TCGTCTGGGCGGTCGTCGGCATCGTGCTAGGTGGCAGGCTGGGCTATGTGCTGTTCTACAAGCCGGAATATTACTTTGAGAACCCCGGACAAATCCTGCATCTGTGGGAGGGCGGCATGTCGTTCCACGGCGGTATGCTCGGTGTTATTTTCGCGTTCTATCTGTTCGCCCGCAAATACCACATCCATTTCATGGCACTCATCGACCTCATCACCTGCGCCACACCCATTGGCCTTTTCCTCGGGCGCATCGCCAACTTCATCAACGGCGAGCTTTATGGCCGCGTTACGGCCTCCAGCCTTGGCATGATGTTCCCAAACGGCGGGCCGCTGCCGCGCTATCCGAGCCAGCTGTTTGAAGCGGCGCTTGAAGGCTTGGTGCTGTTTGCGCTCATGATGTATTTCCTGAAAAAAACTCGCGCGCGCGACAAAGTGGGCCTCCTGTCGGGGCTTTTCCTGTTGTTTTATGGGCTGGCGCGCACCACATGCGAATTTTTCCGCGAGCCAGACGCGCAGCTCGGCTTCCTCTATGCGGGCGCGACGATGGGGCAATTGCTCTGCGTGCCGATGATACTCGGCGGGTTCTATCTCATTTTCCGAAAAGCGCACTAACGTGGATCTGCAGGCTGTTATTGCTGAAAAAATTACTGAAAAAGGCGCGATATCGGTCGCCGAATATATGAATCTCGCGCTGTCGCACCCCGAGCATGGCTACTACATCAAAAAAGACCCGCTCGGCAAAGCGGGCGACTTCACCACCGCACCCGAGATCAGCCAGATTTTTGGCGAGATGATAGGCGCGTTCCTCGCGCAGCAATGGCGCATCATGGGCGAGCCTGCCACGACCCTGATGGAGCTTGGGCCCGGGCGCGGCACACTGATGAGCGATATGCTGCGCATCACCCGCCATGTGGAGGGTTTCCACAACTCGCTTAGCATCAACATGGTGGAGACCAGCCCTTATCTTCGCGCGGCGCAGCAGGGCAAGCTCTATGGCCAGCATCCCGATATTTCGTGGCTTGAGACCATCGAGCTGCCGCCTAAGCCGCTGCTGCTCGTGGCCAACGAATTTTTCGATGCGCTGCCCATTCGCCAGTTTGTCAGCCAAGGCAAAGAGATCAGCGAGCGCATGATCGCGCTGCGCGATGGCAAGTTTATTTTTTCTCCAGAAAATGCCCCCGTCATCCGCGAACATTGCCCCGCCGCGCTAGACATCACGCGCAAAATCTCTGCCCATATCGCGGCCCATGGCGGCGTCGCCCTCTTCATTGACTATGGCTATATCGGCGGTTCGCGAGCGGACACGCTGCAGGCGCTCAAAAACCACGAATATCACGACCCGCTGGAAGATGTGGGCGATGCGGATTTGACCGCGCATGTGGATTTCAATGCACTCAAAGACGCAGCCAAAGCGGGCGGCGCAACTGTCCATGGCGTGATATCGCAGGGGATGTTTTTATCACGTCTGGGCGCGCCAGTGCGTGCGAAAATGCTGTGCAAAAATGCAAGCGACGAGCAGCAAAAAACCATCCTCTCGGCGCTTTCCCGACTCATAGAGCCTGAGCAGATGGGCGATCTGTTCAAGATGATTTGTCTCACTGGCGCCCGCCACCCCAAACCGGAGGGGTTTTGAGAAAGATGATGAGATAACGAGATGACGCGATGATAAGATAGATATATATTTTTTATCATCTCGTCATCCTATCATCTCGTCATCTTTATGTTCACCTGCCCCACTCTCTCTTCTCTCCCCAATATTTCCCACGGTTTTTTTGGTCGCGAAGGTGGCCACAGCACTGGCTTATATGCCTCGCTCAACTGCGGCTATGGCTCTGGTGATGACATTGAAACCATCGAAAAAAACCGCGCCGTAGTGGCGGCAGAACTTGGCACAAAGCAGCTACTCACCACTTTTCAAATCCACAGCAACCGCGTGGTAACGGTGACCGAGCCATGGGCATGGAAAGACTCGCCCGAGGCCGACGCGCTGGTGACCAAAACACCAGGCATTGCGCTGGGCGCGGTGCTGGCGAACCTGCTTGGCACCACGGGTGCCAGCATGCTGCTGATCAGGCCCGTGCTGCGGGCCAATGCACACCGCGCGCATCGCGTGCACACCGTGGTGTTCTTCATCTTCCTGGTGAGCAACGTGGGTGGATGCCTGCTGCCGATCGGTGATCCACCACTGTTC
>RFOF01000173.1 GCA_009926845.1 Alphaproteobacteria bacterium | reverse complement strand
TGAGCGGGAAACGGCACGCCTAGAATATCGCTTACTTTCAGTATTTTAGACACCCAACTGGGGGAGTATCGAACTGGCGCACCCGCTCACTTTCACCCGTCGACGACTACCGCTGGTATCAGGAAGCGATCGCTTTCTACGGCAGGCGCCATGTAACGTGGTGGCACCCCGAGCTTCAGATTCAAACATATTTTTAGAGCGCACCCACCTGTGGGACTCGCGATTCGCGTGCGCAGGCTAGGTCAGCATGTATAAGGAGGCCTAGTCACGTAGTGCGTTTACACGACACGTAGTTCCAAGAAGGGATCACGGTTCTCTTAGTCTGAGGTTAATCTGTAGTTGCGAAGCTGCAGAAACAACCAAGAAGGAAGAAGAGAACCATGACCCAACAACAATATATCCTAAACCGTAAGTTGAACATTCTCGAGCTGGGAAAGAAGCTTGAGAATATTTCCGAGGCTTGTCGAAGGCTCGGAGTGTCGAGGCAGCACGACTACGACATCAAAGAGGCCGTACAAGAAAATGGTATTGATGGGCTGCTCGAAAAGAGCCGTAGTCAGCCCCGTTATCGAAACCGTGTGTCAGAGCAACTTGAGAGAGCCCTACTTGATTGCGCGCTGAAAGAGCCAACGCACGGGCAAGTTCGTGTTGAAAACGAGCTAAAGAAGAAGGGCATTATCATCAGCGCTGGCGGGATCCGCGCTGTGTGGCTGAGGGCTGGGATCCAGACGATGGATCTTCGATTGAAGCGGCTTGAGAAGTCTGCCGCCGAGACGGGCGCCGTGCTGACGGAATCACAAGTTCAGGCGCTAGAAGAGGCCAAGAACGAGAAAGAAGCGCACGGCGAAATCGAAACGCACTGTCCTGGATTTTTACTGGGCCAAGACACGTACTTTGTGGGCAACATCAAAGGCGTGGGAAATATTTACCAGCAGACTGCGATCGACACGTTTTCAAATGTTGGCTTTGCAAAAGTGTACACGGAGAAAACTGCGTTAGTTGCAGCTGACATGCTCAACGATCGCGTGCTGCCATTTTTTGACGAATACCAGGTCCCCCTGCTTCGCGTTCTCACGGATCGAGGCGGTGAATACTGCGGCAAAAAGGAGAGTCATCCGTTTGAGCTCTTTTGCCATTTATCGGACATCGAGCACAGCCGCACAAAGGCCTACCATCCGCAGACAAACGGGTGCACCGAGAAGCTCAACCAGACGATCCAGAATGAGTTTTACAAGGTTGCCTTCCGCAAGAAGCTGTACGGCTCGCTCGAGGAGATCCAAACGGACCTGGACGCATTTATGGAGCGATACAACCGCGACCGCACCAACCAAGGCAAGTATTGCCAAGGTCGAACGCCGATGGAAACATTCGAGCAGAGCCTCGAACTTGTTCGGAACTTCGTGCCGCGCGAGATTGCCGAAGAGAAATTACTTGAAACCGTCCACTGATTTTAACTAAGGAGAAAACGCCTCAGACCAAGAGCGTCATGTAAACGCAATTCCAAACTAGTGCACGTAAACGCGCGATACGAATTGAAAAAACCGCTGCGAGTATTGGGAGAAATGCGTGGAAATCCAGAATGGCGCACCCGACAGGGCGAGTTACGAACTGAATTGCTTAGAGCGGCCGTCTAAACCTTACTTAATGTATCCACTGAGATCTTGATCTCGTTTAACCGCCGCACAATCAAGCTCAACACCTTGGCCGCTGAAGCAGGTGCCGATATTGGTATCAACCACGTAAAGCTGTTGAGCCATCGTCCGTTCTTCAGTTCCGATTTTTCCGCCGTACATATTCGTGCGTTCGTTTGTGTAGTCTTTGAGGCTCCACTTGATCACCTTGTACCCTTGTTTTTGCCACGCCACCGCCAATTGCAAAGCCATGGTCGTTTTCCCGGCACCGCCCTTTTGTTGAGCAACGGTTACAATCACTGGTTCTTTTGTTTGATTTTGGGACATGACATCACTCCGAATCGGGTTAAAAGCAACATGGAACAAAAAGCTATTGAACGAAAAAATACACCATATTTGGTTGGATTATAACCCAAACTACGATATTTTGTGGAAAATAAATTCACCATAGCGTATTTCATTCACAATTTTTTCAATGCGCTTGCACATGTATGAAGGTTGTTTTGCCGACACTAAACACGCTTATTACCGATAACATTCAAATCGCCAGCGAAATAATTTGCGGCGGTGGATTGGTGGCCATGCCGAC
>RFOF01000172.1 GCA_009926845.1 Alphaproteobacteria bacterium | reverse complement strand
TGCTAGCGACGGCGGTATCATTTCTGCATGGACAGAGCGCAAAAAAGCCGACGGCACATTTGACCGCGCAGACAAAGCAATCGCCGTGGTTGATGAATCAAAGCAAGGCGCACAATTCTTCGGCCTTGCGATTGACTCAAAATCCTCACGCATTTACGCGGCAGACTTTGGCGCAAAACCGGAAATCAAGGTCTATGATGGCAATTTCAAACGCACGAGCACGGTGTTCGACATGCCATTTGATGACAACAAAAACGGTAAGGTGGATGCGGGCGAATATGCGCCGTTTAACGTGCAAAACTTAAAAACACCTGCCGGTGATGACCGCATTTTTGTGGCCTATGCTAAAACACAAGCCTGCCCGAAAGCGGAAATCAAAGCTGGCGCTTGCAAAAAAGGCGAAATATTTGCCGGTGAGGAAGACACCTCCAAACCTGGTTATGGCCGCGTGGCGGAGTTCACCGAGGACGGAAAACTCGTGCGTGTGATTGCCGATGGCGGAAAGCTCTCTGCGCCGTGGGGGCTGGCATTTGCGCCGGATAACTTTGGCGCACTGTCGGGCACATTGTTGGTCAGCAACTTTGGTGATGGCACCATCGCCGCTTATGATGACCGCAGCTATGCGTTCCGCGATATGCTGCGCGACAATGCCGGAAAACCCGTAGCCATCGAAGGCATCTGGGGCTTGTTGTTCGGCAATGGCGCAAGCCTTGGTGACACGAATGCACTCTATTTTGCCGCGGGCCCACACGATGAAAATGATGGCATTTTCGGCAGCCTTCGAACTATAGATGCAAAATAATTCTCCTATACTTTTATCTCAATAACCGATAAAAGAATTCGGCGTTTCACCCTTTAATTCAACTTGAGGTTTTATGAAAATCACCCGCCTTCTCCTGACCAGTGTTTCTGTTGCTTGCTTGCTACCAATGGCTGCGTTTGCAGCTGATGCGAATGCTCCGGTCACCCGCTCACAGTTTGAATCTATTCTGGCGGAAACGCTTGATAACAATCCTGAAATTTTGGTGACTGCCATCAAAAAACTGCAAGCTAAACAAAAAGCAGAAGGTGATTCGGATGCTAAAGAAGCAATCGTAAAAAACAAAGCCGCACTAACGAAAGATGCTAGCCTGCCTGCGATAGGCGCGAGTATTAAAGACGCCGATGTCACTGTTGTTGAATTCTTCGACTATCATTGTGGCTATTGCAAACACATGGTAGAACCCATCACCAAAATTGTTGAAAGCGACAAAAAAATTCGCTTTGTATTCCTCGATTTCCCGATTCTAAGCGAAGACTCTACCCTAGCGGCGCAGGCTGCTATTGCGGTCAACCGTATTGATCCCAAGAAATATTGGGCGTTCCACACCGCAGCTATGCAGCAAAAAGGCAAGTTTGACGATAAAGCCCTTGCCGATCTCGCTAATTCTATCGGCATTAAACCCGAAAAATTGAAAGCTGAAATGGACAAACCAGAAACCGCTGCTGCACTGCAGAAAAACCGTGCACTCGGTTCTGCACTTGGTGTTCGCGGCACACCTGCCCTCGTTGTTGGTGATCAATTCATGCCTGGCGCACTGTCAATGGAAGAGCTGAAAGCCACTATCGAACGTGTTCGCGCTGCAAACAAGAAGGGCTAACAAAGCAATGCGTGGCGGGGGTTATTTTTCCTCCGCCACCGCTTCCTCTTCTTCCTTGAGTTCATAATGCTCACGATAGGTGCGGCGCAGTTTTCTTCCCGCCATCGCCTGCAATAATTCCTCGCACACCGCAAACGTATCGATCGGGCATTCGGTCTTGGAAAAGTGGTTTTCCTTATGCGGGAAAAACCCCGTCAGAATCACCGGAAACCAGTCGCGACCATCCCACACATCGATCTTGAAATAGCCAGAAAACCCTGTGATGTCATAGTCGCCCTGACGCGTGGTGTGCAGCGCTTCGTTCTCGGGGAAAAGCTGCAGGTTGCCAGGCTCCAGCGGCTTTGCCTCCTCATCGCGATACATCAGCTGCACGTTGCCGGTCAGCACGATGATCTTTTCTTCTTTGATGTTGACCTTGTAGCGAATCTTGTTGCGTTTCATTGTGCCTTCTCCAGTTGAGTTGCCACGCACCACCATGTCGGATGCGCAGCAAAAATTTCATCAGCTGCATGCGCAGCATCTTGCGGATTTTCATACAGCGCGAAGCACCCAGCGCCACTGCCCGACATGCGCGCGAGCTTGCAATTTTGTGTCGCGGTGAGCGCATCGAC
>RFOF01000171.1 GCA_009926845.1 Alphaproteobacteria bacterium | reverse complement strand
ACGGGCGGGATGAAAAAACTAGCGGCGGGCGCGGCCAAGCAAGAGGCGATGCGCGCCGCAGGCGTTATGGCGGCGATGCTGGCGCATGAGGTGAAAAACCCGCTGTCGGGCATTCGCGGCGCGGCGCAGCTGCTGCGTGAGGAAATTGCGCCCGAGCAACAAACGCTCACCGACCTTATCGCCAGCGAAGTGGAGCGCATCACCAGCCTGCTCAATCAGGTGGAAATTTTCTCCGATGGCGCGCCGAGCGAGCGCAGCGCGGTCAACATCCATGAGGTGTTACAATATGTGATTTCGGTGGCGCGGGCGGGCTTTGCCGCGCATGTGAAATTTGTTGAAAAATATGACCCGTCGCTGCCGCCCGTTCTCAGTCAGCGCGATTATTTGGTGCAGCTGTTCTTGAACTTGGTGAAGAACGCCGCAGAGGCCACAGCGGGCAGCGAAAACGCGACCATCACGCTTTCGACCAGCTATCGCAGTGGCTATCGATTAGGGAATGTGGCGCTGCCGATTGCCGTCAGCGTTGAAGACAATGGCCCGGGCATCCCCGAATCTGTTCGCGCCCGCGTGTTCGAGCCGCTGATTTCCAGCAAGGAAGAGGGTCGCGGGCTGGGCCTCGCTGTGGTTGCCAAACTGACCGCCGACCTTGGCGCAATGGTCGAGCTGGACGAGGAAAAACCAGACGGCGCAAGGTTTATAGTGATGTTGCCGGTGGCGGTGTAGGCCTATGCCGCTTTGCCGCCGAGGGGCATGTCGGCGATTTCTGTTTGGCCGGCTTTGACATCCTGACGCCCCACCGAAACATAGTGGAAGCCATGGCGCAGCATGTCCTTGCGCTTGTAGACGTTGCGTAAGTCCACCATCAGCGGGATTTTGAGCAAGCTTTTGGCCTTGCTCATATCAAGGCTGCGGAACTCGTTCCACTCGGTGAGTACGAGGGCTAAATCCGCCCCTTCCATCGCGCTGTAGGCGCTTTCGCACCACGCAATGTCGCCCGAAATCACCTTCGCGGCTTCTTTCATGCCCTGTGGGTCAAAAGCGCGGATGGTCGCTCCCGCTTTCATCAGCTCGGGAAGAATGACGAGGCTGGCTGCCTCGCGCATGTCGTCGGTGCCGGGCTTGAAGGTGAGGCCGAGTGTGGCGATGGTTTTTCCTGCTACGCTGCCGCCAGCGGCTTTGATGACTTTTTCAACCATGCGCAATTTGCGCGCGGCGTTGCTTTCCACGGTTGCTTCAATGATGGAGATAGGCGCGCCAGCGCGGCGAGCCATTTCGCGAAATGCGATGGTATCTTTGGGGAAGCACGAGCCGCCATAGCCCGGGCCGGGGCGTAGGAATTTGTCGCCGATGCGGTGGTCGAGGCCAACGCCCTTGGCCACGTCGCGCACGTTTGCGCCCACTTTTTCGCACAGATCGGCCACTTCGTTGATGAAGGCGATACGCGCGGCGAGCAAGCTGTTGGCTGTGTATTTTATCATCTCCGCGCTTTCAAACGTGGTGAACAAAATTTGCGCGCCGTTGAGGCAAATCGGCTCATACAATTCGGCAATGGTTTCTTTCGCGCGTGGAGAGGAGATGCCCGCCACGATGCGATCTGGCGACATGAAATCTTCAATCGCCGCGCCTTCACGCAGGAATTCAGGGTTAAACGCCACGTCGAATTCTGCCTTGGGGTTCAGCTTGGCAATGAGCTCGGAAACCGTACGGTTGGTGCCGATGGGAACGGTGGATTTTATCATCACCACGGTGTAGCCGGACAGGGCAGGGGCGATGGCGGTGGCCACGGCGGCCACCTGCGACATATCGGGCATGCCGTCTTCGCCTTCGGGGGTTCCAACCGCGATGATGACTATGTTTGCACCAGCCACGGCGGAGTTCAGGTCGGTGGTGAAGGTGAGCTTGCCTGCGCGTTGGTTTTTTTCCACCAGCGTTTCAAGGCCGGGTTCGTAAATCGGCATAATGCCCGATTCCAATTTCAATAATTTTTCGGGATTGTTATCGATACAAATTACATCATGGCCAAATTTGGCGAAACACGCCGCCGATACCAATCCCACATATCCCGCGCCGATCACGACGCGATCCGGATTCATGAAATCGCCAATGGCCTGGCCTTCGCGTAAAAATTCGGGGTTGGATGCCACAGCGATTTGCGCCGGCGGATTAACATCGCGGACGCGGGTATAAATTTGCCGGGTTGTGCCGACCGGAATTGTGGATTTGGTCACAACAACACATCCATTTTGCAAATGCGGCGCGATTTGTTTTACCGCCGCATATATATATGACAAATCGACGCGGCCATTTTG
>RFOF01000018.1 GCA_009926845.1 Alphaproteobacteria bacterium | reverse complement strand
GGTGCTTGAGCTTGCAGCGCCAAAACCGACCATCCCGCACTATACGCAGCAGGGGAAAATTATTTCGGAAGAAGAATGGGCGAAGCTCAATGACCGCCTAGAACAGGTCGATTCACGCATTAAGTCACTCGAAGAATTGCTCGCCAATGTGCAAAAAGATGCGTCGGAAGTGGCGGCTGAAAACGCCATAAAACCATCAGAGAGTATGGTGTTAGAGGCCAAACTGGAAGAGCTGCAAAGCCGTTTTGAAGCGCTGCAAAAAGGCACAAACAGCACCGGTGCACTGCAGCGCGTTTCGCTCTTAAGCACATTTTCGCAATTGCAAAAAGCGGTGAAGAACGGCAAGCCGTTTGCACCGGAACTGGCGATGCTGACCCAGCTTTCCAACGGCCGTGCGAGCACGCAGCAAAAGCTGATAGCGTTGCAGCCCTTAGCCTCACTTGCGCCACAGACACCGGAAACCTTGCAGCAACAATTTTTAAAAGCAGTGCGTGCGCGTCAGGAAAGTGCGGATGATTCCACCTCGCTGATGGGCAATCTGCGTTCACTGGTGCGCGTTCGCAAAGAAGGACAGCCGCAGGGTGACGATGATGAGTCGATCATCGCGCGCGCAGAAAGCAAATTGAAAGCAGGCAATGTGGATGCGGCGGCGCGCGAGGTTGCAGGGCTTTCTTCCAGCGCATCAGAATTTTTTAGAAGTTGGCAGGAAAGCGCGCAAAGCTACACCAAACTGACCCAGGCACTTGGCGCACTGGAGCTCGACCTTGCGCAGCCAGATGCGACCGCGCCATGAGCAACCTTCTACTTTTTCTGCTCCTGCTTGCGTGCCTTGGCATCTCGGCCTCGTGGATAGCAGAAAACCCCGGCGAGGTGGTCATTCACTGGGGCGACTGGCGCATCGACACCAGCCTTGCGCTCATTTTCGGCGCGGTTCTGGCCGCATCGCTCGCCTTCATCATCACCTATAGCATCCTTGCGAAAATTTTAAATTTACCTTCAGCGTGGTCGCAAAATCGCAGCCTCAAGTCCTATAAAAATGGCCTGACGGAATTGACGTGGACGGTGGCGTCGCTCGCCGCATCCGACATCGCCACCGCTGAGCGCCACGCGAAAAAAGCACAAAAACTGCTCGGCAATTCGCCAATGACTTTGCTGCTTTTTGCGCAGATCTCGCGCCATCAGGGCGATGAAGGGCGCACGCAGCACCTGCTCGAAGAAATGCTCGAACACAAAGAAACAGAATATCTGGCGGCGCGCATGCTGAGCGAATCGGCGCACAAACAAGAGATGCTGCCGCGTGCACTGGCACTGGCACAGCGCGCGCAAAGCGCAAGTCCACACGACGGCGATGCGGTGGTGGCGCTGGTTAGCCTTAATGTCAAAATGCAACAATGGCAAAAAGCGCTGGATGCGGTGAATTCTGCAGGTCGTAAAGCTGGCATGTCCAGCGGCGAACGCAGTCATCTGCGCGGCGTTATTTTACTCGCAGAGGCACTGTCGCTTGCCGAAGATGAGCATGACGAAACGGCGTTGGCTATCGCAAAGAAAAGCCTGAAATATTTGCCAGATTTCTGCGCACACTGACCATCGGCGATGCGCCCAAAAAACGTGACAAAATCATGCAGAAATTAGGCAGCGCATTGCTGAATGAACAAACGCTCTGGCGCTGTGGCACGTGTGGTGACCCCGCCAATCACTGGCACGCACATTGCCCCGCCTGCGGCGCATTCGATAGTTTGGAATCTGGCTTATAACTGCGGAGCAAGCGCAGGATCTGGCAGCGACTCATGCGCCGCATCCACTGAAATTTCTTTCATCTCTTCAGCTTTCGGCTCACCATCGGCCTTAGGAACGATAGCCGCTTTGACCAACAATGGCTTCGCATTTGCCGCGCGATTAGCAGGGAGCATCGCCGCATTTGCCGCACGCACCGGCAGCGGCTTCATCGTCGCAGGCGATGGCGATTCAACATCGGTTCCCTGATAGCCGACAAGGCGCGCTTCCCAACCTGGCATCGGCTGGCGATAGCACAAAATATCTTGCAGGCTTTGATAGCAATAGGATGCAGGCACGGCTTTCTTCGGCCCCTCTTCCGGCGGCGGCGTTAGCGCCCATTTTTTAAGGCGGTCACCTGTGCGATAGAGGTTATCTTTAATCCCTGTGGCGGCACGTTCCATATTTTTTGGCGCTTCTGCACCGCCCGTAAACACCATGGTCACGGGATTAGGCGTGGCCATTTCGGTCGGCGTCACGCCGCTTTGAGGCGCGCACGCTGCAAGTAAAAGCAAACTGGGCATTAGAGTATATTTCATAGGCGCAAAACTCCGCTTTCTTTATGACTTACCTATAGTTAGCAAAAGCCGTGCCAGCCCTTCTTTATAGGTAGGATAGCGCAGGCGGGCGCCGAGTTCGCGCTTTATTTTATCATTATTTACCCGACGGTTAGCCATATAAAATTCCCGCCCCATGGGCGAAAGTTGCGCTTGTTCAAACGGAATGAGCGGCGGCACCAGAACACCCAGCAACTCGCAAGCATAGGCCAACACGTCCGCCTGCGGGGCGGGAAGGTCATCACACACATTGTAAGCATTTGAAGGGGAAGGATTTAACATGGACGCCAGCACGGTGGCGGCAATATCCTCCACGTGGATGCGTGAAAAAACCTGTCCCGGCTTATCAATGCGCCGCGCACTGCCATCCTTTACATCTTCGAGTACATTTCGCCCCGGCCCATAAATACCCGCGAGGCGAAACACATGCCCGCCGAGGCCGAGCCATTTTTTTTCTGCATCTACGCGGCGTTCAAGCCTTGCGTTATTCGGACGAAGTTCGCTGGCCTCATCTACCCATGCGCCTTGCCAGTTACCATACACACCCGTGGTGGAAAGATAGCCAAGCCACGCATCCGCATGAAACTGCACGGCATAATTCTGCAATACAATATCACCCAGATTTTCCTGTGGTGGAACGGAGGACAAAATATGCGTAGCGCCCGCAATCGCCTGCGCCGGAACCTTGTCAAAAACATAGGGCGTGATGCCAAGCGCCTTCAGCGCCGCGTGTTTTTCGGGGCTGCGCGTGGTGCCGCTAACACTGTAGCCCTGCGCCATCGCTACGCGCGCGATTTCCTGTGACGAATAGCCAAGACCGAAAATGAATAAGTGCGGCGTCAAGAGAGCTTTGCTTTAAGCAAATCGTTCACCGCGGCGGGGTTGGCTTTGCCGCCGCTGGCCTTGAGTGTTTGGCCAACGAAGAAGCCAAACAGCTTATCCTTGCCAGATTTATATTCAGCGACTTTGTTCTGGTTCGCGGCGATTACCTCATCGATGATTTTTTCAATCGCGCCCATGTCAGTCACCTGTTGCAAGCCTTCTTCTTCAACGATGGCTTTTGCTGATTTGCCGGATTCAAACATTTTATCGAGCACATCTTTAGCAATTTTTCCGGAGATGGTGTCATTGCCAATCAGCGCCAATAATTCCGCAAATGCAGCGGCAGAAATAGGCGAGTTTTCGATATCTGCGCCAATTTTGTTCAGGCGACCGAAAAGCTCCGAGGTCATCCAGTTGGCGGCAAGTTTCGGGTCAGCATTTTTGGTCAGCTCTTCGTAATACGCGGCATATTCTTTTTCGCCAACGATCACGCCTGCATCATAAGGCGACAGGCCGAATTTCGAGATGTAGCGGTTTTTGCGCTCATCGGGAAGTTCCGGCAAGCTCGCCTTAATCGCATCGACATATTCCTGCGTAATTTCCAGCGGCAACAAGTCAGGGTCAGGGAAATAGCGGTAATCATGCGCGTCTTCTTTGCTGCGCATGGTGCGGGTTTCACCTTTGGTGGAGTCGAACAGGCGCGTTTCCTGATCGATTACGCCACCGGATTCAATAATTTCGACTTGGCGCATCGCTTCAAACTCAATCGCTTTGTGCAGGAAGCGCACCGAGTTCACGTTTTTAATTTCGCAGCGCGTTCCTAGTGGCCCGCCCACTTTGCGCACGGAAACGTTGGCGTCGCAGCGCATTGAGCCCTTATCCATATCGCCATCGCACGAACCGATATAGCGGACGATAGAACGCATTTTTTTGAGATACGCGGCGGCTTCATCGGCGCTGCGCATGTCGGGTTCAGACACCACTTCCATCAGCGCAACGCCCGCGCGATTGAGGTCGATGTAGGAAAATTTCGGGTTATATTCGTGGAGCGATTTGCCCGCATCCTGCTCGATGTGAATGCGCGTGACGCCGACTTTTTTGACTGAGCCATCAGGCATGTCGAGGAGTATCTCGCCCTTGCCAACGATGGGATCTAAGAACTGCGAAATCTGATAACCCTGCGGCAGATCGGGATAGAAATAATTCTTGCGGTCAAACACGCTGCGCAAATTGATTTGCGCGCCAAGAGCAAGGCCGGTACGCACCGCCTGCTCAATGGCTTTTTCGTTGATGACCGGCAGCATGCCCGGCATGCCTGCGTCAACGAACGCCACGTTCTGGTTTGGCTCAGCACCAAAGGTCGTGCTCGCGCCGGAGAAAAGTTTTGATTGTGTGGTAATCTGCGCGTGGACTTCAAGGCCAATTACGATTTCCCAGTCGCCGGTGTTTCCTTTGATATACTGGCTCATACATTACCCACATTAATAATCGTCAAAACAAACAGCAATAACACACCAGCACTTAACTGATAAAATGGATTTCTAATTGCGGTATGCTTCCCTTTTACCTGATACTTAACAAGTGAAGAAATTACTGAATTAGTTGCAAACCACACAACGGGAAGGCAAATCAAACCTAGCCATTCCGCAAGAATCCACCCATTAATAAACAAAGAGATAAAAATGGCTATACTCAAAAACCCTGCCAGCGAACCAATCCATGGATATCGATGCAGAATCATAGGTTTGTTTAGAGCATTCTTTTCATCCACTTGAAAAGCTGTAATTACATGACAACCTATGAAAGCAACAGATGATGAAAATGATATAAGGAAAAATAAAATAATTTTTTCAGTCATTAGCCACAATCCCCTGCGCCTTTGCAGTGAAGCCGATCATCTGTTCTAGTCCGTACGCAATATTCAAAACTGTTTCCTCGTCGAATGCTTTACCAATCAACTGCAGGCCAAGCGGCAGGCCATCTTTATCCACGCCACCGGGAATCGAAATGCCGGGAAGGCCAGCGAGCGACGTCGGCACGGTGAACACGTCGTTTAAATACATTTCCACCGGGTTGCTTGGTTTATAGTCAAAACCAAACGGCGCACTGGGCGCAGTTGGCGTGAGTATCGCATCCACTTTTTCAAAGGCCTTGCGGAAATCTTCAGCAATTAAGTGGCGGACACGTTGTGCTTTTTTATAGTACGCATCGTAATATCCCGCTGACAGAACATACGTTCCTATCATGATGCGGCGCTTGACTTCTTTGCCAAAACCGGCAGCGCGCGTTGCTTCATACATATCAAGCAGGCCGCCATTTTCAGGCGTTACGCGCAGGCCGAATTTCACGCCATCATAGCGCGACAGGTTGGAAGAACATTCCGCAGGCGCAATGATATAATAGGTGGCGAGTGCATACCCCGTGTGTGGCAGTGAGATGTCAACAATCTCAGCGCCAGCGCCTTTGAGCAGTGCGATGCCCTTGTCCCACATGGCGGCGATTTCAGGGTTGATGCCATCGGGGCGATATTCTTTGGGGATGCCGATGCGTCTGCCTTTGACATCGCCCGTCAGCGCTTTTTCAAAGTCAGGGACGGCGAGGTTAGCGGATGTCGAATCCTTCGGATCGTAGCCGCACATGACGTTCAGCATAATCGCGCAATCGCGCACGTTGCGGGCGATCGGGCCTGCTTGGTCGAGCGAGCTGGCAAAGGCGACAATGCCCCAGCGCGAGCAGCGGCCATAGGTCGGTTTGATGCCGGTGATGCCGCAGAAAGCTGCAGGCTGGCGGATGGAGCCGCCCGTGTCGGTGCCAAGCGCCACAGGGCAGAGGTCTGCGGCAACGGCAGCGGCCGAACCACCGGAAGAACCGCCGGGGACGAGCGCTTTTCCATCTTTTTGCCACGGGGATTTGACGGCTCCATAATAGCTGGTGAGGTTGCCCGAACCCATGGCGAATTCATCCAGATTTACCTTGCCTAGCATCACGCCACCTTCATTCCAGATTTTGGTGGTGACGGTGGATTCATATTGCGGTTTGAAGCCATCGAGGATGTGCGACGCCGCGGTGGTCAGCACATCTTTGGTGCAGAATAAATCCTTCACGCCAACGGGCACGCCTTCAATCAGGCCGCCATTTCCAGCGGCAAGTTTTGCATCCGATGCTTTGGCCATTTCCAGCGCTTTGTCACGCGTGATGGTGATGAACGCGTTATAGTGCGGGTTGGTGCGCTCTATCTCATCCAAGTGTGCGGTGGCTACTTCCACGGCGGAGAATTTTTTTGTTTTTAGCCCATCGCGCAGATCCGCGAGGGTCAGTGTGTTGAGTTTACTCATCGTCTTCCATTTCTAATTGTTCTTCGCGCAGGGCGAGCGTTCCAAGATGTGCCACGGCGGATTGCAAGCGCGCCAACGTTGTTTCGATGTCAGCGAGGATGGAATCTTTTTCTTCTTCGCTCGGGGTCGATTCTGCATCCACAATTTTTTTCAGGCGCTCGTTGATGCGAACCGCTTCTTGCGCCACGTAGCTAGCTACAAAGGTTTTGTCATCCATAACTACTCCATCACTTTGGGAACAACAAAACAACCATAGTCGCTGTTGGGCGCATTCGCCACGATGGCGTCCACCTGATTGCCATCGGTCACCTCGTCCTTGCGGCGCGGCAGCGTCATCGCAGCCACGGAGGTCATCTGCGGCACGCCGTCGGTGTTCACCTCGGCGAGCTGCTCTACCCACTGGATGATGCTGGAAATCTCCCCCGCGTAATGCTCTTTTTCTTCTTCGGTCACGCGGATTCGCGCCAGACGTGCGATCTTGGTGACTTCTTTTGCGGTGAGCGCCATAAATATCCTTTGAATCGATGCAAGAAAGCTGTTTTTAATGGGAATCCGTAACCGTGACAAGTGGTTATTGTCATCCTGAGCGGAGCGTGAGCGAAGTCGAAGGATCTTTATAAGATTCCTCCACGCGCTTCGCTTGGTCGGAATGACATTTTTAGGAGATTGATTATGTTGTTTGAATCCTCTGCCGAATTTGCCGCTGCCCTTCCCTCGCATTGCCGCCTGCTCGGCCTTGATGTGGGCGAGAAAACCATTGGCCTTGCGCTATCGGACGTGATGCGGCAGGTGGCAACCCCGCTGGTCACCATCTCTCGCAGCAAATTCACCAAGGATATGGACGCGCTGAAGGCCATTATCACCGAGCACAAGGTGGCGGGGCTGGTGGTGGGTTACCCCGTCAATATGGACGGAAGCCTCGGGCCGCGCACCCAATCCATCCGCACTTTTGTGTCCAATTTACAAAAACATACCGACCTGCCCATTTTGTTCTGGGACGAGCGCATGAGCACTATGGCGGTCAGCCGCACCATGCTGGACGCCGATTTATCGCGTGCTAGACGGGCAGAATTGGTGGACAAACTCGCGGCCAGCTACATTTTGCAAGGAAGTTTGGACAGATTAAATGCAATGTTATAGAATGTAACGAATAAATAAAAAAATTAGGGCGGTCCTATGTTGAACGAGTTTCTTGGCACTTTAATTGTTTCCTACGCGTTGGGGTCCATTCCGTTTGGGCTCATCATTGCTTATTTGGGCGGTGCGGGTGATTTGCGTAAGATTGGCTCGGGCAATATCGGCGCCACCAACATGCTGCGAACAGGTCGCAAGCCTCTCGCCGCACTCACACTTTTGCTCGATTGCGGTAAAGGCGCATTGGCTGTTTATCTCACCCAATATGCCTATGGCGCTGATTTTGCGCCAATTGCTGGCCTTTTCGCCGTTTTAGGGCATATTTTCCCCGTTTGGCTTCATTTCAAGGGAGGAAAGGGCGTGGCTACAACTTTTGGCGTGCTTTTCACTATCAATCCACTGCTTGGTGCAACGATTATCGCCATTTGGCTCATTTCATTCGCTTTTTCCCATATTTCATCGATCTCTGCGCTGCTTTCTGTTGGGTATTCGTCTATTGCCGCCTATCTGCTTGATAGCTACGTTACGGCGCTGCTCTGCCTTTGCCTCGCTGGGCTGCTTATCTTCACCCACCGCGCCAACATCACCCGCCTGCTGCAGGGCACGGAAGATTCTTTCAACGCCACGACCACATGAGCGTTAGACACTGTTCTCATATTATTTGTCTAGCTGCGACGGAACGATTTTTTGAAATGGCTAGGCAGAAGGCGCGGGCACTAGTTTACGCTAATGGCAAGCCTTTTAACGACGCCATTTCAAAAAAGCGCCCGTCCCTTTGGGTTGCGTTTGGGTGGGCATCCGCTTCGTTAAGCCGCTTGCCCGTAGTGCGCTGCTATGGGCTTTGCGTCTTGCCTAGCGGGCTGCTCCACCCAAACAGCAACGCAGCAGAGAAAATAATATGAGAACAGTGTCTAGCCTAGCAAGTGAGCCGCTGGTTGATGTGCTGCGCCTCATCCGCACACCAAACATCGGCCCTGTCACTTTTTTTGCTCTTATTGATAGATTCGGCGGTGTGGGCGCGGCGCTGGACGCCCTGCCAGAACTGGCCAAACGCGGCGGCAAGGCCAAACCTCTGGTCGCCGCAAGCGTTGAGGACGCACAAAAAGAAATCGACGCGACTGAAAAATTCGGCGCAAGAATGATCGTCTATGGCGCGCCGGAATATCCCGCGCATTTGCTGAATATCTCCGACCCGCCACCTATCATCAGCGTGCTCGGCAACCCCGCCATCTGGAGCGAGAAAAAACTGGTAGCGATGGTCGGCGCGAGAAACGCCTCGGCCAATGGCTGCCAATTCGCGCAAAAACTCGCCAAGGAGCTCGGCGAAAATGGATTCATCGTCGTCTCTGGCCTTGCTCGCGGCATCGACAGCTTCGCCCATCGCGGGGCGCTGGCCACTGGCACCGTCGGCGTCATCGCGGGCGGCATCGACAACATCTACCCGCCGGAAAACGCACCACTGTTCGAGCAGATGAAAAACACCGGCGCGATTATCAGCGAACTGCCCTTTGCTACCCTGCCCTTTGCCGGAAGTTTCCCCGGGCGCAACCGCATCATCGCGGGCATGACACTGGGCACACTCGTGGTCGAGGCCTCGCCTAAATCCGGCTCACTCATTACCGCACGTTTTGCACTGGAAAATAACCGCGAGGTGATGGCCATTCCCGGCTCGCCGCTCGACCCGCGCTCACGCGGCGGCAACCAGCTCATCAAGCAAGGAGCGACTCTCGTGGAAAATACACAAGATATTTTGCAGGCGCTATCGCATATCCGCAGCGACCATTTTTCCGAAGACCAGAGGGATCTTTTTGACCACGCGCCCGCGCAAAAAATCTCGCATGACGAATTGCAAACGCTGCTGCTGGAAAAACTTTCCATCACACCGGTGGCTGTCGATGAACTCATCGAACAATGCGCCGCCCCTGCGGGCGATGTGCTGACCGGACTGCTCGAGCTGGAACTGGCCGGACGCATCCGCCGCAGCGCTGGAAACAAGGTGTGCATCAGCGGCGAGATGGATGATGTGGCTTAGGCCAAAGGTCTATCTTTTTGCTCAAGATATTGTTTGTCTAACAAGCCAAGCGCAAGCAAAGCATCCACTGAACCGCCAACATGGTCTGGCACTTTGATTCCATTACCGTAGCGGAACGGTTTTTTGGTTTCATACTCAATAATATCACCGCCCGCTGGCAGCAATACCGCATGAGGCCCTGCAATATCGTAGGTGTTGAAGCCACCATTTGCGCCTTTATTCACCCCCGTGACATCACATTCCCCAACAGCTACTTTACAGGTGCGCATCTGCGCTGGATGTTTGTGTAATTCGTGTGTCCGCCCACCTACATGCTCAACATTTTGTTCAGTAAACCCAGCAGCAATTTGCAGCGGGTCACGCAGTGATCCTTTTTTGACGGAGATTTCTTGGGGCGGTGCATCGCCTTTTTGAAGATAGGCCTTCCCACCCTCAGTATAATAAAGCTCTTTGCGAATAGGGAAATAAATAACACCTTCTATTGGCACACCATCTTTAATGCGGCCAATATTAACGCTCCAGCCATCTAGGCCTTTTGTATAGCCAGTGGTGTTATCCAGCGGGTCTGTTTCAAAACGCTCTGATGCTTTGAGGGCAACATTATTCGACTCATAGGAATTTTCTTCGGATACCACGGCAATATCTGGAGCGTATTTTTTCAACCCCTCGCACACAATCGCATTTGCCCACAAATCGGCAGGGGTGACACGAGACTTATCCTCTTTCTCAAGCCACATTTGTTTTTCAACAATCATCGGTCGCATGAGCGCAATAGCATCACCTGCTTCTTTTGCTATTTTAGCCAATGGTGGCAGCTCTTTTACGAATCCCATAAGCCCCTTCCAACACGCCACAAAAACTTATCAGTTGTAGTCAATCTTCAAATGTTATAGACGGGTAGGCTATCATACCCCCTAAAAAACATAAAGAGAAATTAAATAAATATGCAGGTAGTTGTCGTAGAGTCGCCGTCGAAGGCCAAGACCATCAATAAATATCTGGGCAAGGATTATGAGGTATTTGCCTCGTTCGGCCATGTGCGCGATTTGCTCGCCAAAGATGGTTCGGTGAGGCCCGATGAAGATTTCGCCATGACCTATGAGGTGGATGCGGACTCGAAAAAACATCTCGCCCCCATCATCAAAGCCTGCAAAGAAGCCGACACACTCATTCTCTCAACCGATCCTGACCGCGAGGGAGAGGCCATTGCGTGGCACGTGCTTGAAGCACTGAAAGAATCCAAAGCCATCCACAAAGGCCTTGAAGTGCAGCGCGTCACGTTCGACGAAATCACCAAAAAAGCCATCGTTGAAGCATTCAAACACCCGCGCGAAATCGACATGAACATGGTCAATGCCCAGCAGGCTCGCCGCGCGCTGGACTATCTCGTGGGCTTTACGCTGTCCCCCGTTTTGTGGCGCAAACTCCCGGGCAGCAAATCGGCTGGCCGCGTGCAATCGGTGGCGCTGCGCCTGATTTGCGAACGCGACGAAGACATCGAAAAATTCGTCTCCAGAGAATATTGGGATATTAAAGCTGCACTCATCTCTGAAAATGGCCACAATATCGCTGCCCGCCTCATCGAATATAAAGGTGAGAAGATGGAAAAATTTACCCTCACCGACGGCAAAGTGGCCGAAGGTGTGGCCGAAGATCTGCGCCATAAAATCTACAAGGTGGCCAAGCTCGACCCCAAAGAAGTGCGCCGCTATCCCGCGCCTCCGTTTACCACCTCCACCTTGCAACAGGAAGCCTCGCGCAAATGCGGCTTTGGCGCGAAAAAAACCATGCAGCTCGCGCAAAAACTTTATGAAGGTGTGTCGCTCGGCGGCGAAACCGTGGGTCTTATCACCTATATGCGTACTGATGGCGTGACCGTATCGCAGGACGCGATTTCCGCCGCGCGCGAATTCATCGCTGGCAGCTATGGCAAGCCGTATATTCCTCCCGCCCCGCGCACATACAAAACCAAGTCAAAAAATGCGCAGGAAGCGCATGAGGCGATTCGCCCGACCGACGTCACCCGCACGCCAAAAGAAATGGCGCCATTCCTCGATAACGACATGCTGCGCCTGTATGAACTGGTGTGGAAACGCATGGTGGCAAGCCAGATGGAAGCCGCTGTGTATGACCAACTCAGCGTGGATATCGCAAGCCAAGACGGAAAAGCCGTGCTGCGCACCAGCGGCTCGGTCATCAAGTTTGACGGCTTCATGACGCTCTATCAAGAAGGCAAGGACGACGAAAGCGAAGACGAAGACTCTGCGCGCCTGCCGGAAGTTCGCCATGATGAGCTGATGGGCGTTGATAAAATTACGCCAGAACAACATTTCACCGAACCACCACCGCGCTACTCGGAAGCAAGCCTCGTTAAAAAACTCGAAGAGCTCGGCATTGGCCGCCCATCGACCTATGCGGCGATTATCTCGGTGCTGCAAGATCGCGGCTATGTGCGCCTCGATAAAAAACGCTTTATCGCAGAATCTTTGGGACGCCTCGTCAACGCCTTCCTCGTCAGCTTTTTTGAACGCTACGTGGAATATAATTTCACTGCCGATTTAGAAAGCCAACTCGATGACGTCTCCGCTGGCGAGCGCGACTACAAACAAGTGCTGCGCGATTTCTGGAAAGACTTCATCGTCAAAATCGAAGACAGCAAAGAACTCACCGTTTCCAGCGTGCTTTCTGCGCTCGACAAACTCCTTGCATCCTATGTGTTCGGCAACGCCAAAGGCGATGTTGACCCACGCAAATGCCCCGCTTGCGAAACTGGCCAGCTCGACTTGAAAATTGGCCGCTTCGGGCCATACGTCGCCTGCTCAACCTACCCTGCGTGCAACCACAAAGCACAAATTGGTGAAGCAGCTGGCAGCGGCATGGAAAATGAAGATGGCAGCGAATTCAAATTGCCAAAAGTGCTCGGTAAGGACGCCACCACCGGCGAAGACATCTCGCTTCGCAAAGGCCCTTACGGCGTGTATGTGCAGCTGGGCGACGGCAAAACGCCCAAGCGCTCCAGCCTGCTCAAGGGCATGCGCCCGGAGACGACGACGTTTGAACAGGCGGTGCAACTGCTCACGCTGCCGCGCGAGCTTGGCCTACACCCTGACACGAAAAAACCCATCGTCGCCAACAACGGCAAATTTGGCCCATATCTTTTGCATGATAGCAAGTTCACCTCGCTGCCCGCGACCGAAGACCTGCTGACCATCGGCATCAACCGCGCGGTGGAAGTGCTGGCGCAAGCCCCCGTCAAAGGTGCTGCGGCCGAAGCGCTCAAGGTTCTCGGCGAACACCCCGATGGCGGCGAAGTGACCATCATGAAAGGTCGCTATGGCCCCTATATCAAGCACGGCAAAGTGAATGCCCCAATGCCAAAAGGCAGCTCGGCTGACACCATGACGTTGGCGGATGCCATCCCGCTTATTGCCGCGCGCGCGGCAAACCCACCGGTTAAAGGTGGACGCTTTGGCAAAAAAGCAGCGGCAAAACCGGCTGCGAAAGAAAAAGCCCCAGCCAAAGAAAAACCAGCCGCAAAAGCGAAACCTGCTGCCAAGGCTAAACCTGCCGCGAAAGCCGCCGCCAAGCCCAAAGCCAAAAAGGCAGGATAGGGAATTTCCGCCATGATGTCACACACCAACATATCTGTGACCATCGGCATTAGCGGCGCGGCAAATAACACCGAATCTGTGCAGGCGATGGTGGCCGCTGTAGAGCGCGCAGGCGCAAAGCCGCTGCTCATTTGCGACCACACAGCGCGCAATCCTGAACGCGACGCCAAAGACCTCCACGCCATTATTTTTATGGGCAATGATTTTGATATTGCGCCGGAAAGTTATGTTCACCGCTACCCAGAGGGTGATGCGCGCCGGAATATTCACTTGCAAACTCGCTGCGAACTTTCTGCGCCCGAAAGCGCTGCGCGGGCGATATACGAAAATGCGCTGATGGAAATAGCGCTCAAAATGCGCATGCCCATCCTCGGCATTTGCGGTGGCATGCAACGCCTGAATGTCATCTGCGGCGGAACGCTGCACCAACACGTGCCCGACATGGTGGGTGATGACCGCCTGATGCAAAATAAAACCGGCATCTGCCCACGCGAGCCGGTGGTGCCCATCGTTATCCCCACCGACACGCGCCTTGCCGTCATTGCCCAGAGCATCGCCATGTCATTTGTCAAAAGCGGTGAAAACTGCCCGCTGGTGCTGATGGAAAACAGCCTGCACCATCAATCCATCGACAGGCTCGGAGATGGCCTTCGCGTGTGCAGCATGTCCGATGTCGTGCCCCGGGGCGACGGCACCACCGACTACATCATCAAAGGCATCGAGGCCGACCCCAGCGGAATATATGGCGAGCAGTTCATCCTCGGTGTGCAGTGGCACCCGGAATTTGGCGCTAGCCCGATTGGTGCGCGCATCACCGAACATCTCGTGCAACATGCGAAAGAATTTGCTATAATGAAAAAAACATAAGCAGAAAAATTCCTTCGTGAAAAACAAACCTCCGCACAAGCGCAAGAATAAAAGCCCCCGCCCCGGCAGCCGTGACCCGTATGGAATGCCGGAGATTGGCGCGCTCATCGTCACGGCGCTGACGGATCAGGGCGAGCTCATCGCCGAGCCTGTTAAATGGGATGCGCGCAAGCAGCCACCACGCATTATCGTCACCGAATCGGGCCGCCAGCAGGCCGCGGCCGTGGGTGACGCCGCGAAGATATCCGCGATATTCCGCTAGTAACCATCGATGGTGAAGACGCGCGCGATTTTGACGACGCGGTATTCGCCGAGCGCGATGGCGATGGTTGGCACATTGTTGTCGCCATTGCCGACGTCGCCTATTATGTAAAGGAAAACAGCGCGCTGGACGCTGGCGCGTTCGAGCGTGGCAACTCGGTGTATTTCCCTGACCGCGTTATCCCGATGCTGCCCGAGCGCCTGTCCAATGGGCTTTGCTCGCTGCGCCCTGATGAAGACCGCTATTGCCTCGCCGTGCACATCTGGATTGATTCCGGTGGCGTAATGAAAAAATATAAATTCCTGCGCGGGCTGATGCTCTCTCGTGCGCGGCTGACCTATAATATTGTGGAAGAATATCAGGGTAAAACACCGACGGATGAAAACCCCGTTTCGCATTTAATCGCCAATCTCTATGGCGCTTATAAATCACTCGCTGAAGAGCGCGACAAGCGCGGCGCGCTGAATTTGAATCTGCCGGAATATAAAATTATTTTCGATAGCGTGGGCAATGTCGCCTCCATTTCGCCGCGCGCGCAGCTAGAGAGCCACCGCCTCATTGAGGCATTCATGATCGCCGCGAATGTCGCGGCGGCGGATTATTTGCTGAAACACAAAGCACCCGGCATTTATCGCGTACACGAAACACCATCCGCCGAAAAAATGGAGGGACTGTATCAACTCCTGCACATGGCGGGCTATTCGCTGGCCAAGGGCGCAGGCGTCACCGCCACGCATTTTAACCGCGTGCTGAAAAAGGCGGAGGGAACGCCGGAGCAACAGCTCATTCACACCTCGGTTTTGCGCAGTCAGATGCAGGCGTTTTACTCAGAAGAAAATCTGGGGCATTTCGGCCTCTCCTTGCAAAAATATTGCCACTTCACCTCGCCGATTCGCCGCTATTCGGATTTGATAGTGCACCGCTCGCTGGTGGATTTGATAAGTGGTCACAAGCCGGAGAAAAAACGCAACCTGCCCGAGATCGCGCTGCATATTTCCGAGACCGAGCGCAAAGCGATGATGGCTGAGCGCGACGCATCCGACCGCTACAAAGTGTCGTATATGAGCAAAAAGCTCGGCGATGTTTTTGCCGGAACCATCACCGGCCTCAATGAATATGGCCTGTTTGTGTCGCTCAGCGAAAATGGGGTGACGGGTTTTGTGCCCATCCGCAATTTGCCGGGTGATTTTTATCATTACGACAAAAAACAAGCGCGCTTCCACGGCCAACGCACGCGACGCAATTTCACGCTGGGGCAAGAAATTGTCGTGCGCGTGCTCGAGGCCAACGCCATGACCGGCAGCCTCATCTTCGCGCCCGAAGCAGGCGAGACCACCACTGGCCCAGCGCTGCGCCCCAAGAAAAAGGCCGACGCGCGCCACAAGCCCAAAAATAAGGGCGGATTCAAGGGCAAGAGGCGGAAATAATAGCCCGCTTGCCATTTGCTGGCTGACCTATTATTCTCCCCTCAAAGGAGCATAAAACTATGGCAAAAGTGAAGATATACCAACCGGCGAAAACTGCGATGCAGTCTGGCATGGCAAAGACCCATAGCTGGCTGCTGGAGTTTGTGCCGCAAAAGCCCTATTTTGTTGACAATCTGATGGGTTGGGTCGGCATGAGCGACACGCAGACCGAGGCCAACCTGCGCTTTGCCACCAAGGATGATGCGGTGGCCTATGCGACGCGCGAAGGGTTGGATTTTGAGGTTACGCCGATAATTTTGCGTTTAAAAAACGCGCTGGGTAGTTGAATTCTCGCCAGATTCTGGCATAATACTGCCATAACGGAGGCCTATGAAGCGTTTCACCATTCCTTGCGATTTTTCTGGCACGAAATACCCCTTCCATGTGTATGTCGGTGAGCCACACCCCGCGCGTCACCCGCTGCAGCATCAGGCGTGGTGGCTGTCGACGATTCGCGGCGGAACCATTCCGCAAGAGGTGATGGATAGTTTCGAACGCCTGCACAAGATCGCGCTGGAAAATAACGTGTCGTTCGAAGAACTCTGCGTGTATGCGCTTGGCACCGCCGCCGCCGAAGATGGGCAGCAGGTGCAGGTTTCAGACGCTAACACCTAATCTTGAAATATCCACCTTATGGTAGCCGAAGCCACTTTGCAACCGTTCCCACCCTTTGGAATGCTGGCGCTTGTGCGCGGAGCTCAGTGGTCGGCGCTTGCAAATGCGCTGCGCAGCAACCCGCCGCTGGCGTTCGACACGGCGCGTTACCCTTATTTTGACCGCGCGCTGGCCGAGGCGGCAAAAATTCCTCCACTGTATAATAATCTGCAGGTGGAATATCCGCTCTATGCGGGTCTGCGTTTTAATATCGCGGCGCTGCGCAACCAGATGGCCACCGCCATGCTCGGCACGTCCTACACCGTGGCGGATAAACGCCGCGTAATTCCGCGCCTGAAAAATATCGCCGAGGCCATTGGCGATGCGATAGCCAATCGAGAACTGAACCCGCACACCATCGGCGTCACCGGCGCGGGCGCAGGCGAGATATATGAATATCTGCTCTATATTCAAGATCAGGCTGGGCTTTCTTCAACCGTGAAAAATACGCTGCGCCGCGTGGTGGGAAAGCGCGGGCTAAATTTTAATCTGCCGCCAATAGAGACCACGCCTTTTTGCAAGGCGAATCTGGCCTCGCCCGCGAAAGCTGCCGCAACTGCCGCCAAGCTCGCTACGCAGGCAAGCGGTGGAAATAATGAGACGCTGCGCAGCCTGCAGGTAGAGGGCGAAAAACTGGCCGACATCGCCGAGCAGATGATCGACGTTGCCATCAAACTCGACCATGTGGAAGACATGGACGAGGTGGCAAAAGAAGAATCGGTGGAAGAAGCGCGAACCATATTGCGTTGGCTGCGCAACCTGCAAGCCACTGACCGCGACATGGAAGAATGGATGGCGCAGGGAACGGCAACGGTGGCGGTTTCCAAAGCCAGCAAGCTGCAAAAAATTGTGCAGACCTTTGTGCAGATGCTGCGCCGCAAAGCGGATACATCGGACGATGCGCAGGTGCGTGAAGCGGTGGAAGCGGTGCGCGCGATTGCATTGTTCATCGGTGAAGAAGCGCTGCGCACACTGCCCGAAGGCCACCCCCGCGCCGCCGCGCTGGATAAAAAACTAGATAGCCTGCCCGAGGCGTGGGAGAAACGCTCCGCCCAGCCTGTGCAGCGTTTGCTCGACATCATGGAAGCGGCGATTGAGCGGCTCTCTGGCCAGCTGCTCAGCGACATGTCGGTAGGCGAAAAGCTGGCGGCGGCCAGTGCTAACATCAACAAAAATCTCTCGCAGATTCGCGGTAAGGTGGACACGATGAAATCGCCCGCGCGCGAAGAATCGGTGGAGCTGGCGCGCGACATTCTCGACAAGTTGAAAAAAGCGCCGTTTAGCCAGAAAACCGCGAAAGAAATGGTGGATAAATCCACACCACAAGAAAAATTGGCGATGGCGCAAAAAGTGGATGAAGGCGTGGAAGCCTATAAAAATATCGTCAATGAAGCGGCGCAGAAAAATCCGGATTCCTATTTCTCGGATGCGCGCATTAAAGAAGCAAGCGAGGCCGCCAGCTGCTTTGCGCACACCATCGCGCTTATGGCAGCCAAAGAGCTGCCAGGCAGTGTGGCCGCGGCGCAGCAGATATCGTCAGAGGCCGCGCGCGATCCCGAAGAATGGAAAAAACTGCACGGCCATACGGTCGAACGCCTTGTCAAAAGCATGGAGGGCGGCGTCGAAAAAGCGGCCAACGATATCGCGCAGGAACAAGAACAGGATCGTCAGGAAGAGCAAGGCCAAGAGGCCGCGCAAGACGCCGCGCAACAGGCCAGCGATGGCACACGCAAACGTCGCCGTCGTCGTCGCTCCAGCTCAGGCAAAGGTGGTGGCAAGGCGCGCCGGCAAGCGCAGGAAATGTCGGCGGATGATAGAGCATTGGGGCAAGGGCGTTTCCGTGAAGAACCCAAAAAAGAGCGCAGCGCGCGCACTGTCGCCGCGCCTGCTGGCCTTAACACCACCGACCTTGCCGCTGTACGCGAAGTGGCGGGGGCACTGTTCAATTCGTCAACCGATGGCGGTAGTGGCGGCAGCCCAAGCATCGGTATGAAAAACGTCTTAGCAGATGAAAAAATCGTGCCCGATGATAAAACCAACGCCGAAAGCTTTGCCGAACGGGAAAAACAGGGCAAACCCACTCCCGGAAAACGTAACTGATTAAGCTGCGAGCAGGCTCTCAAAAATCGCCGCACCATCCGTGCCACCGAGCAGCGCTTCGGCGTGGCGTTCAGGGTGTGGCATCATGCCCAGCACATTCTTTTTCTCGTTGAAAATACCGGCGATGTTTTGTTGCGAGCCGTTGGGGTTGGTAGCCGCGCTGACACTTCCCGCGCTGTCGCAGTAGCGGAAAGCCACCTGCGCATTATCATCAAGTTTTTTGAGCATATCGGCGTCGGCGAAATAGTTGCCGTCATGGTGCGCGATGGGCACATTGATGACCTGCCCTTTTGAGTACTTTTTCGTAAACGGCGTAGAAATATTTTCCACGCGCAGGAACACTTCTTTGCAGAGGAATTTGAGATTCTGGTTGCGCAGTAAAATGCCGGGGAGCAAGCCAGATTCGGTCAACACCTGAAAGCCGTTGCACACGCCGAGCACCTTGCCGCCAGCGTTTGCATGCTTAATAACTTCGCGCATGATGGTCGATTTGGCCGCCATCGCGCCCGAGCGCAAATAGTCGCCATAGGAGAACCCGCCCGGCAACATCACCAGATCAACTTTGGGAAGCTCACTGTCGCCATGCCACACCATTTGTGGCGCAAGGCCAGTGGCGGCAAGAACGGTTTTGGCGTCGCGGTCGCAGTTGGAACCGGGGAAAACAATAACAGCGGATTTCATTAGTCCACGAGCTCGAATTTATAGTTTTCAACAACGGTGTTAGCCAGCAGGCCTGCGCACATTTTTTCAACAGCGGCTTGCGCTTTTGCGCGGTCAGTTTCATTCACCACCAGCTCGATATATTTGCCCTGACGCACGTCTTCCACGCCATCAAAACCCATGTTCGCCAGTGCACCAGCTGTTGCGCGCTTCTTTGGCAGCTTCGCATTCACCTGAATCACATAGCTGCTTTCGCCTTCGGCCTGCGGCAGAACGCCAAGGCGGCGCGCCACTTCGCGATAGGCGTCTTCGATTTTGCCCAAATCCTGACGGAAGCGGTCTTTGTCCAGCTTGTGGCCGGTTTTGCTGTCCCACAGGCGGCAGTTGTCGGGGCTGATCTCATCAGCGAGCACAATATATTCGCGCTCATTTTCAAACAGGCGACCGAACTCGAGCTTGAAATCAACGAGGCGGATGCCGATGCCTTGGAACAGGCCAGAGAGGAAATCGTTGATGCGGAACGCATACATGCGGATCTCGTCCATCTCCTGTGGGCTGGCCCAACCAAACGCATAGATATGCTCTTCGGTGCAGAACGGATCGCCAAGCGCATCGTTCTTGAAACAATATTCGATCATCGGGTGGCCGAGTGCTTTGCCTTCTTGCACGTTAAAACGCTTGGAGAAGCTGCCCGCTGCATAGTTGCGCACGATAATTTCCAACGGCACAATCTGCACGGCTTTGATGAGCTGCTCGCGCATGTTGAGGCTGCGGATGAAATGCGTCGGGATGCCCATTTCAGCGATGCGGGTCATCAAAAATTCGGAAATGCGGTTATTGAGCACGCCCTTGCCGGAAATCGTGCCTTTTTTGACGTTGTTGAACGCGGTGGCGTCATCCTTGAAATGCTGGATGAGCGTGCCAGGTTCTGGCCCTTCAAACAGTTGTTTTGCCTTGCCTTCGTAAATTGGTTTGCGCGGTGCCATTTTAAATATCTTTCGTTTCTTTTCCATCATCGCGCCTTCTTAAAGCATTTTTAATTTGATAGCAATAGTTGCAACGCCAATTATTTGCTCTATATATAGGCTCATTCTCACCAACTACAAGGATTCTCCATGACATCGTTCGATTCCCGCGAAAAAGGCTTTGAAAACAAATTTGCTCACGACGAAGAGCTGGCGTTCAAGACGCGCAGCCGCCGCAACCGCCTTCTGGGGCTGTGGGCCGCAGAAAAACTAGGGAAATCGGGCGCAGAAGCCGATGCCTATGTCAGCGCTTTCATTGTTGCTGCGCTCGACAAACCAAGCGATAACGCGCTGATTGCCCACCTACTGGCCGAACTGGCGCCTAGCCACCCAGAACTCAAGGAAAAACATATCCTTGGCGCGATGGAAGACTGCTACGCCACTGCCAAAAAGCAGATCATGGGTGAGTGATCCATAGCATTGTCATGCCAGCGAAGGCTGGCATCCACGATTTCTTTCTAAATATGCCGTGGATCCCGGCCTGCGCCGGGATGACAAGAATAGTATTTCTCCGTAGCATTCAGTGGTGTATAAAGAGGCATGACCACGCTTCTGCAAACCATCAAAGCTACTCCTCGCAAATTCGCGGCTGCCGCGCGCTTGCCGCTGGTTGTTTATGCGCGCATGAGCTACCACATGGCAGGGCTGTGGGAGCAATCGGCGGATAATGCACCAAAAACTAGCCGCCGCATCAAGGGCGCC
>RFOF01000170.1 GCA_009926845.1 Alphaproteobacteria bacterium | reverse complement strand
ACGGATAGCCGCAACTTGCGCAGCAAGGCTCGGTGATGAAGCGAACGCCATTCCAGCAGTCAAGGCACAGCGTGCCATGCGTGGCTACCAGCGCGTCGCAATTGAGGCATTGCGGCGGGAAAATGAGGTTCAGCAGGCGAGTGAAGAAAGGCATTAGGGATTGGTGATTAGGGATTGGGGTTTTTATGCTTCCCCGTTATAACATATTTATCGCTTCACTCTAATCTCTAATCCCTAATGCCTAATCCCTACATTTTCGACCGCCACCGCCACCGTCTGCACAAAAATCGCGCTGCCGAGAATTTTGCTGAGCATGATTTTTTACTGCGTGAAATGACGGGCAGGCTTGCCGAGCGGCTCGAATGCGTGAAGCGCTCATTTCCGCTTGCGCTCGATGTCGGCTCGCGCGGCATTTTGGGCGAAATTCTGGCCGGGCGAGGCGGGGTGCAAACGCTGGTGCAAATGGATTTATCCCAACCTATTTTTCGTCATCCCGGCGTAGGCCGGGATCCACGTTTAGTAGCCGATGAAGAATTTTTGCCCTTTGCAGAAAACAGTTTTGACTTGGTGATGGCCTGCGGAAATCTGCATTGGGTGAATGATCTTCCCGGCGCGCTGATTCAAATGTTTCGTGCATTAAAACCCGATGGCATGTTCCTCGCCATTCTTCCCGGCGCGCAGACGCTAAAGGAGCTTCGCGCAGCGATGGAACAGGCCGAAATGGAGATAAGTGGTGGAGTTTCTCCCCGCGTGTCGCCGTTTGTAGATGTGCGGGATAGCGGCGCGCTCTTGCAACGTGCGGGCTTTGCGCTGCCGGTCATCGACAGCGAGATACTCACCGTGCGCTATGAACATCCATTCTCGCTGCTAAAAGACCTGCGCGGCATGGGCGAAACCAGTGCGCTATTACAAGGCAAAAAGGGGATGGCCGCAAAAGCGCTTATTCCGCTGGCGATGGAAAAATATGGGGCGGCGCACACGGGCGACGATGGCCGCGTTGCCGCAACATTCGAGCTAGTGACGCTTACGGGCTGGAAGCCTTAAATCGGTTTCTCGTATTTCTCACCCGTGTGGATGAAATAGCTCACCTTGGCGCTATCGGCAATGAAGTCGGAGCAGCGCTCGATGTTGCGCAAAATCAGATGCAGCTCGGCAGAATCCTCAGCGGAAATGCTGCCAGCAGGCAAATTCTGCATAGTGAGCAACCCACTGCGATACAGCGCGCCGATTTCTTTTTTCTGGTCGAGCAGTTTTTGAAAGGTGGCTTCGTCGAAGTTGATGATGCCAGACAAGCAATGCGCCAGCGGCCACTGGGTGGCATCCGCAATGCCGCGAATCGCATCGGCTAGCGCGGCGGGCGCGGGTGCTTTGAGCTTGGACAGGCGCTTAACCGCGTTCTTCAAATTGTCAGCCATACATTCTAAAATATAGGCAATTTTGAACACTGAAAGCGTGAAGCGAAGCTCGGTACCCAGCAGGGTAAATTTGGAGAGAATGCCAGAGGCCACGCGGTCAACCTCGTGCTCCAGCGCGTTGATTTCTTTGTCAAAAGCTTTGGCCTGCGGATAGCGCTGCTCGATTTGTTTTAGCTCTTCCTGCAGCAACGAAAGCAGCTGCAAATTGCGCTCCTGCATCTGTGTGAGCATGGATTGCAGCGTTTCAAAATCGGCGTCTAGTCCTGCAAACGCGTGGCGTTCAAATATCATTTTTTTATTCCCTGTTATATCGGGAGTATACATGTTGGGCGTAAAAAATAAATAGAAGAAAATGGGTTACCCCAGACGCGCCAGCACCTTTTCGCGGCCGATGAGCGGCAGCAGTTTTTTCAGCTCGGGGCCGTGGTCAAGTCCTGTCAGCGCTCGGCGCAGCGGCATGAACAGCTCTTTGCCTTTGCGCGAAGTGGTTGGCTTTACCGCCGCGAGCCACGCATCATATGTCGTCTCATCCCACGGCGCAGGCGGCAGGAGGCTGGCGGCCTCTTGCGTGAACTTTTTATCGTTCTCATCAAGGCTAGAGGCAACATCGCCATGAATCATGCCCCACCAATCCTTGGCTTCGGCCACGGTTTTAAGGTTAGCGCGAATCGAGTTCCAGAAGTTTTCATCAGCAAAAGAAAGCTCGCCGGCAACCGCAGAAAACGGCAAATGATGCACCAGTTTTTCATTCAGTTTTTCTAGCTCGGCGACATCATAATTAGCTGGCGCACGACCGAATTTTTTGAAATCAAAACCATCAACAAGTGCAGCCATATCCGCAAAGGCCTCCACTGCGTCCGACGTTCCCATTTTGGCGAGCATCGAGTTAATCGCCATCGGCAAAATCCCCGCGTCGCGCAGCGCG
>RFOF01000169.1 GCA_009926845.1 Alphaproteobacteria bacterium | reverse complement strand
TAGATCCTTCGACTCCGCTTGCGCTTCGCTCAGGATGACACATAACCCCGCCGAGCCGGTAAACCCCGCGAGGAACTCCACACGCTGATTGCAGGCTGGCGGATACTCGCTCATATACTCGTCATGCACGGGCACGAGGAACGCATCCACGCCCTCGCTTGCCATGTATTTTCGAAGTTCGGTGAGTTTGGTCATGACTTATGATACCAAAAAATAACGATAAATGTCAAATATTTAGCGAAAAAGATACAATAAATCATCTTTCTTGCAAAGAAGTGTGGTGAGATTATAATCGCCACCAAACCGTTGCAAACAGGAGCTTTAGATGTCCAATAAAGAAATCGTAGCGTTAATGAACGAAAGCCTTCTTGGCGCTTTTTATGATCGGGGCGTGATTGCCGACCCAAAAACTAATGATGACACGCAACAACGTATCATCCAAATGGCAAAAACGGCTGATCTTTATAAGCTATGCCTGACTAAGAATTCTTCATCTGCCGCCATTGGTCATGATGATTCAAAAGTGTTTGGCCTTGTGTCTGAATGTCGCACAACTTCCGACGAAGAAGGCTTTAAAATTGCAGGTTTTAATGATGCTGTCATGGTGCAAATAAACGCAGAATTGAGGAAAACCTTTGGAGATCTACTCCACATTGAAACGTCTGGCGAGCCAGACGCGCTTGCAATACATTTTTCGGTTAATGAAAAAAGTATCATTGCTGATTATGCAGCCCAAATAGGGTTCGCAAGTAGAGTTGCCAACATCATTGCAGTTGCCACAGCAAAAGGAACCGAAACACAATTAGAGCTTTTAAGAATAGCCGATCTACCAGGCGGTTACATCGATGATGCCGATCGAAGGATACGGGTTGGCATAAATGGAGTTGGCGGCCACCACTGCTCTTAATTTATCGCCCCAAAACCAGCGAACACCACTGCCTATTTTCTTGCCCTCGCCCCCTTGGGGGAGAGGACGTGTTTGCCTTTGGCTTACGCAGTAAGTCATTAGGCAAACCGAGGTGAGGGGGTACACACCCCCACCCAGCTTCGGCTAAGGCTCGCTTCCAGCTCACCAAGCCTTCACATCCCTCCCCCGCAAGCGGGAGAGGGATATTATCACCGCGTCAAAACCAGTGTGCACCACTCGCCACCGAGGAAGCGCTTGTTGAGCTTGAGGCCCTGCATCATATGCGCCGAGAGCACCTGTTTTTCCTGTGTGGCGAGCAAGCCCGACAACACCGCCACGCCATCTGGCGCAAGGTTAGCCGCCAAATGCGGCGCAAATTCAATCAGCGGGCGGGCGAGAATATTGGCCACAATCAGGTCATACGGCGCACCGCGGCGCACCTTGTCGCTGTTGTAACCATCACTCACCGCCGCATCCACCTTCACCTGATTGATGCCGATATTTTCCTCGGTCACGCGCACGGCCACATCGTCAATATCCACCGCGAGAACATTTCCGTTCCACACTTTGGCCGCCGCAATGGCCAGAATGCCAGACCCACAGCCCATATCCAGAATGTTTTTAAATTTGCGTTTTTTCGCCAGCCAGTCGATGGCTTCTAAGCAGCAACTCGTCGTTCCGTGTTCGCCGGAGCCAAACGCCGCGCCCGCCTCCACCTGAATGGCCATTGCGCCCGCGGGCGCAGGCTCGGTGACGTGGCGACCATGCACATAAAAACGGCCAATAGAGATCGGCGGAAAATCACGCGCAACCTTCGCCAACCAATCTTCCTGCACCACTTTGGCGAGCGTGGCTTTGGGAAGCGCAACGCCATGCAGCGCGGAGAGCAACATCAGGCGGCGCTCAATATCGGCCATGTCCGGCGGCGCAGAAAACAACACGTCAAACGTCCAGACGCCATTATCTTCATCGGTTTCAAAACTCGAAACCGACAGCGCGATATCGTCGAACGCATTTTCCGCCGTGGCCACCGCCTCGGTGGTGATGGTGAAGTTCACATTCCAATATTCAGGGCTCTGCGCGAAGGGATTCTTTTCTGCTTTGGTCATATATTTCCTATCATTTCCAGCCACTCATCTTCGGTCAAAATCCTGACCGAAAGTTCGCGCGCTTTTTTCAGTTTCGAGCCAGCATCCTCGCCCGCTATCACATAATCCGTTTTTGCCGACACGCTGCTGGCCACCTTTGCGCCCAGCTGCTCCGCGCGCGCCTTGGCTTCGCTGCGCGTCACTTTAGTCAGCGTGCCGGTAAATACCACCGTTTTTCCTGAAACCGGCGAGTCACCCGCCGCCACGGGCGCATCTTCAATGTTCAAAATCCCTGCCAGCGCGGCCACCACCTCAGCGTTGTGCGGCTCGCGGAAAAACTCGGCAATCGCGCCTGCCACCTTCGGGCCGATGCCGTCGATGTCGGCCAGTTCGCTGGTGTCGC
>RFOF01000168.1 GCA_009926845.1 Alphaproteobacteria bacterium | reverse complement strand
GCTCAAAGCCCATGACCAGCGCCCACATCTGGCTGGCCTGCGTGATCGGCAGGTGCTGCGGCTCGAGCAGCGGGTGGGTTTCGATGAGGTTTTTGATGATGCCATAGACCGTGCGGCGATATTCACGCACTTCGGCCACGCTTGGCCATATTTCCTGATTGCCATCGTGCAGGTCATCCCAGCGCATTTCGTCCACGCCGGTTTCAAACAGCTGCTCAAGCGCGGGGTTCACAGGCGCGGTCAGTAGCCCTGCCACGCGCAGCTTGTTGACATAGAGAGTCACCGGATGGCCATAATAAAAAATCATCGGGTGGCGGAGCTGGTGATATGGGCGCACATAATACGCCTCGTCGCTGGCAAGGCCGGAAAACAGCATTTCGGTCAGCGTCCATGTGTTGTCGAAATAATCGAGCAATTCCCTGCGGCTGGCGGCGCAGCTCACCTGCGGCAGGCTGCGGATGATGCCGTCTAGCCCCACGCCAGGGCAGAGCCCATGCACAGGCGGTTTGCCCGTCCAGAAGGAGGGCATTTCAGCGTGAAGAGGGAGTAGTTGGGCGGCCATATGTTTTTGCAGCGGTTGTGTGTAACTACATTCGCTTAAATAGGCGCGAAAGTTACACTTGCAATAGGCAGATGACAACTAACTTATGCGTTAGCCCTAGAAAGTCATAGGGAAGCGGACGCCGAGCTCAACATTGTGGGATTCAAGGTCACCATCAGTGAAAAGAACGTTTGGAGTATCAACTTCTGTATTTTGTACGCGGAAATAACGATAGCCAAGAGTCCATTGTGCTTGTGGCATTGAATCTGCCGTGTAGCCAATACCGGTCATGAGTTGCCATGCCAGCGAATTGGTGGATGATTCCGTTCGGACATTCGCGCCGCCGATACCAGCGCCAAGATAAGGCGTGAAGCCACTATCATTGTTAAAGTCGTAATAGGCGTTAGCCATGTAAGATAAAATGGTGGTTTGGCTTTTGGGGAATGTAGTGCTGGCGACCGTAACTGAATCCATGCCGTTAAAATGGTAGCCCAGTTCACCTTCAAGACGGAAATCTTCGCTTATGTGCTTGCCAAAAGCGAGTGAGACAATACCGCCAGTTTTATTTTCAATGCCATCACCACCGCCTGCGTCAATGTCTTCGAGCTTAGAGACACCACCGCTAAGTGCACCATACCAGTTTGGCTTGCACTGTTCAGCTGCAACAGCAGAATAAGAAGAAAGTGCGGAGATAATGACAACACTGCAGTAAAGGGCAGATTTTTTCATGTAGAACCTCAGGTGATGATTGTTAAATTCGTTTAACTGTTTATAGAATGCTGTTTTTAAAGTCAACGTAATTTCTCAAAAAAATCGTTGGGTTATGTTTTTTTATGCGCTTTGATTGACTGGAGGGCAGTAAACCTATAGGTTGCGCGGCTTCTCACCTTATAAAGTTTATAAAAAAATGCTGTTTATCAACGACCTAACCTTCCGCATTGCGGGCCGAACACTGCTTGATAAGGCCAATTTGACGGTTCCTGCGGGGCATCGCGTGGGGCTTGTTGGGCCAAACGGCACCGGAAAATCGACGTTGTTTAAGCTGGTGGCGGGCGAATATCACGCCGATGGCGGTGAGATCTCAATGATAAAAGGCGCAACCATGGGCATGGTGCGCCAAGATCTGCCGGAAGATGACACCAAACTCATCGACATTGTGCTGGCGGCAGACGTTGAGCGTGATGCGCTGATGACGGAAGCGGAAACCGCCGAAGACCCCGACCGCATTGGCTATATTTATGAGCGCTTAAGCGAGATTGACGCTTATGATGCGCCCGCGCGCGCAGCAACGATTTTGGCGGGTCTGGGCTTTAATGAAGAAGCGCAGAACAGCCCAATTTCCTCATTCTCCGGTGGTTGGCGTATGCGCGTGGCGCTGGCGGCGGTGCTGTTTAAAAAACCGAATTTGCTGATGCTCGATGAGCCGACGAACCATCTGGATTTTGAGGCGATGGTCTGGCTGGAAAATTTCCTGATGCGCTACACCGAAACGCTCATCATCATCTCGCATGACCGCGATATTTTGAACAAAACCGTGGATCACATCGTACATCTGGAAAACTGTAAACTCACCAGCTACACCGGAACCTACGATATGTTCGAGCGCAAACGCGCCGAGCAACAGCTGAACCAACAGGCACTGCATGAACGCCAGATGGCGCAAAAAGCCCATATGCAGGCGTTTGTGGATCGCTTTGGTGCCACCGCCAGCAAGGCTCGCCAAGCGCAATCGCGCCTGAAAGCCATTGCGAAAATGGATATCGTGGATGCGGTGATGGCCTCGCGCGCGTCAATGTCCAGATGGTTGGTCGGTTCATCGAGCAGCAGAATATGCGGCGCGTCATAGCTCATCAGGCAGAACAGCAAGCGCGCTTTT
>RFOF01000167.1 GCA_009926845.1 Alphaproteobacteria bacterium | reverse complement strand
TGCCGAACAGGAGAGCCTGCGCGCGGAAATTAAACGGTGCTGCGGCGGCGGCTTCAGCCATGCGCTACTCCGTTCCGGTGGGAGCTGGGGTCACGGGCAGGCCTTGCTCGTTATAGGCTTTGAGTTTGTTGCGCAGCGTGCGAATAGAGATGCCAAGGATGTTCGCCGCGTGGGTGCGGTTGCCGAGGCAATAGTTCAGCGTGTCTAGAATCAATTCCTGCTCAACACTGTCCACTGTGCGGCCAACAAGGCCGGTGGGCGATGGGGCAGAGGAGGTGGCGGCTGCAGACGCGGGCGCTGCGGCTTTTGGCGCATCTGGCTGACCTTGCAGGAACACTGCATCGGGCTCGATGGCATCACCTGTGGACATCAGCACTGTGCGGTGCATGGTGTTTTCCAGTTCGCGCACGTTGCCTGGCCATGCATAAGCCGTCAGCTTGGCAAGCGCTGCATCACTCAGTTTGCGGGCGGGAACGTCATTAGCTTTGGCGTATTTAGCGATGAAATGTTCAGCCAGTGGTTTGATGTCTTCACCGCGCTCGCGAAGGCTCGGCATTTGCAGCGCGATCACGTTTAGGCGGAAGTATAAATCTTCACGGAATGTTCCGTTTTTCACGGCTTCCTGCATGTTGCGATTGGAGGTGGCCAGCACGCGGATATTGACTTTAACGGGCTTGCTGCCGCCAACGCGATCGACTTCGCGCTCTTGCAGCACGCGCAGGAGTTTTGCCTGCAAACGCATATCCATTTCGCTGATCTCGTCGAGCAAAATGGTGCCGCCATCGGCTTCTTCAAACTTGCCGATGCGACGGCCTGCTGCGCCAGTGAATGCGCCTTTTTCATAACCAAAAAGTTCGGATTCCAAAAGATTTTCTGGGATAGCTGCGCAGTTGACGCATATCATGGTGTTGCCGGCGCGCTTGCTCTTTTTGTGGATGTAGCGGGCGATGACTTCTTTGCCGGTGCCGGATTCGCCGGTGATGAGCACGCTGGCATCAGAGGGCGCTATCTGGTCGGCCATAGCGATGACTTTGGTCATGGCAGCGGATTTAAAAACGACAGATTGCGTTTCTTCGGTGATGGCTTCCAAGACGGCGGCAATCAACTCTTCATTCGGTGGCAGCGGGATATATTCTTTTGCGCCGGATTTTATGGCTTTGACCGCAGCATCGGAATCGGCTTCGATGCCGCAGGCAACCACGGGCAGGTTGAAGCGTTCGCGCATCAAAAGTGTGCAGAGCTTTTCTATGTCTTCGCGCACCTCGATCATGATGACGTCTGCGCCTTGGCCGCCCCGAAGCGCTACCATCCCCGATTCAATGTCGTTCACATGCGCGACTTTTGCTCCGCGCGAACGGGCGATTGAGCTTGCCGTTCCGATTTGTCCGTAGAGTTCACCGATTATCAATAAACGCACTTTTCATCTCCTTCTTATAGAAGGGGTCAGTATTCGGGATTCAGGATTCAGGAAGTTTTCTTTCCCCCGAATCCTGAATCCTGAATCCTGGATCCTCTCTTAGTGTTTCTCAGCCTTGATGATTTCGGTCATCGTCACGCCGATGCGGTCTTCAACCACAACCACTTCGCCGCGCGCCACAAGGCGGTTGTTGACGAAGATGTCGATTGGCTCGCCGACTTTTTTGTCGAGCTCAACCACCGCGCCGCGACCGAGCTTTAGCAGCTGGTTCACCTGCATGCTGGTGCGGCCAAGAATGACCGTTATCTGCACTGGAATGTCATAAACATTCTCAAGGCTTAAATTCTCGCCTGCGGCAATATCGCCAAACGCGGTTTCTGCATTATCAGCCATAAATTACTCCTTTTGCTCGGTTGGTTCGCTTGTTTCGGTGTGGGGTGTTTCAATTGCGGGTTCTTCTGTTTTGACAGGAATTGGTGCGGTAATGGCCATGTTTCCTTGCAAGAATGAAAGCTGTTCTTCGGTGTCACGCGCGGAGGCAATGCTCATATTGTCGATGACCTGCTGAATGTTTTGCCAGAGTTTTTCGCTGCTGCGTTCCATGGAGCCATTGGCCCACTCTACACGGCAATCTGCCTTTGGCATATCAGGATTTGAGGCCACCAGAATCTGCATCGGTTCTTGTTGTTGGGCGACAATGGCTTTGAGTTTGTGTTTAAGCGTATCGGCCAAACTTTCATGCACGGTGATGGTCAGGCGCGGTTCGCCCGCCATCTGGTCGCAGCAGCGCAGGGCTATTTCCTCGACCACGCCAGCGGCTTCTTCAGAGAGCGCGTGCGCCAACATTTTTTCCGCAACGGCGAGTGCAATCTTTGGCATCTCGCGGCGGATGGTGAGCGAAAGTTCGCGATAGTCAAAGAAGAGGGGGGTGATAGCGGCGATGAACGCATCGGTTTTTTCGGTGAGCTGGCGGTCTACTTCTGCCTGCTCGGTTTCTGCTTGAATTTTGCCTT
>RFOF01000166.1 GCA_009926845.1 Alphaproteobacteria bacterium | reverse complement strand
GGCTTTGGTGGATAGGTTGCCAGAATACGAAAAGCGGCTTTCTGATGCAAAAGCAGAATTGCAAACGGCAGAAACCAAGTATGCCGACCTAACGAAAGACCTGAATGCGCTTGGATATAGTGGCGATGAGCCACTTGTTTGCCCTGATTGTGGTTCACAGCTCATGCTTAATCAAGAGCGAAAATTGACCCAAGCAGAAACGGTCGATGAGCGCATCAAGGAGAGATATTTCGAGCTTGGCGCAGAGCTGAAAACTCAAATAGCCGAAGTAACCCGCCTGCGTGATGAAGTTACACTGGCGCATCACCAGCTCACAGAGGTTGAGAAAGCGAAAGAAAAATTGGAAAGTCTCGGCACGGGAGGTGCGACTGTGGACGTAGAAGCCATGCGCACCGCCTACGCCAAAGCCGAACGCAGGCTGGATGATTTCAATTCCTTCCATAAATCCCAGCAGCTTTATGAGCGCATCCTGACCCAAAAAGAGCTGGTGGCAGCGCTTGGTCAAAGCGGTGTTCGCAAGATAAAGCTCGATCAGCAGATAACAAAATTCTGTGAAGAGGTGCTGAAACCTTTGAGCGTGGCTTATGGCTGCGAGCATATCTGGCTGGACAATGATTTAGAAATCTGGCGTGGGCAAAGGCACTACAGCTTGCTTTCCCGATCAGCTCGCTATGCGGTTCGCATTGTTCTGCAGGCAGCAATCGCAATGGCTGACCGTTCTGAATTGCTGGTGATTGATGACATTGACGAAATCAATGACCGCCGCAACCGTGCCGGAATGATGGCGATGGTCACCTCCACAGGAATTCCTGCGCTGGTGTGCATGGCAAAACGCCCAGAGGAAAATGCACCTGACTTGTCCGCGCGCGGCACTGGTCAGACCTATTCAGTCATCGAAGGCGTGGTGCAGCCATTCAACCCACCAGCTGCGCAGGAGGCGCTAAGGGCATGACCGATTTAACGAAGAAAATCCTTGAGAGTTCGACGAAGGAGTTACGCACTCTCAAGGAGCAGCACGAAGGCACGTTGGCGGCAGTGGTCATCGACCAAGAAATCCGCCTGCGCGACCATACGGACAGCCTTGGCAAACTGAACCGAGATTACATCAATCGAAAGGAATTATAGGAACATAGGGGGCACAAAATGGAAAACACTACCACAACCAACCAACCGAAGAAGCAGAAGCTAACCAAATCCATTGTTGATAATGCCGCAATTCTGGATAGGCGCTATCATATTTACGATTCTGACATACCAGGATTCTCAGTTAAGATTGAGCCAAGCGGCTCTAAAATCTACGTGCTGGATTATCGGCAAGGAGCTGGCGGTCGTGATGCGCCCAAAAAACGCATTAAGATTGGCAAGCATGGTGCGCTTACACCCGAGCAAGCAAAGGTAATGGCAAAAGAGTATTACGCCAAAATTGCATTGGGTGATGATCCTGCCGACAAGCGAGAAATTGAGCGTGGCAAAACTTTGCTCAAGGATTTCAAGGAACGCTACGTGAATGAATATATCACTCACCACAATAAGCCTTCCACCGTTAAAGGCAAAAAAGAGGTGCTAAGAACGCTGATTATGCCGCATTTCAGAAATCATGCGATGGAAGATATTATGCGCAAAGATGTTCAGGAGTGGCATGGCAAGTTGCATAAAACACCGATAACCGCCAACCGTGCGCTTGCCTGCCTTTCGCACATGATGAGTGTTTGCGAGGATTGGGGTATCCGTGAGCCTAATAGCAATCCGTGTCTTGGCATCAAACGCTACAAGGAGAATAAGCGCGACCGCTATCTGAATGAAAGCGAACTTCGCAAGCTGATTGAAACCATCAACCAGTGCGAGGAGGATAAGACCGAAGAACGCAGCATGATGATTTTCTTCCGTATGTTGATTTACACTGGCGCGCGCCAAGGCGAGTTGCTGACCGCAAAATGGGAATACATCAACTATGAGGAAAATACCTTAGACCTTCCAGATTCCAAAACGGGGAAAAAGAAAATCAACCTTTCGCCGTTGGCGATGGCCGAAATTGAGAAGCTGGAGCGAGTAGTAGGTAATCCGTATTTGTTCCCAGGCTACTTCGTCGGGGTGCAAGAAAAGCTCGGCAGGCATCATTCGCCACCAAACGAGATGTGGCATCGTATCCTGAAACGAGCTGGTCTGGCAAACCTGCGGAAGCATGATCTGCGCCATGCGTTTGCATCGTTCGCTATTATGGCCGGCTTAACGCTGGAAGAAATCGGTCAGCTCTTAGGGCATTTGACACCGCAAACCACGAAGCGTTATTCTCACCTTGTCGATTCACATAGGAAGCAAATTTCTGATGCAGTGGGTACGAAGATAAACGACATTTTGCAGAAAAAAGATGACGTGGTAGTGAACTTGGAGGAACGTCGAGAAAACATGAAAAAATGAAACTATATCCCTTGCAGCTGAAGAGTTGATATTTCAGGCGAGTTTGGGTGTACCGATGATACGGAAGTTATCGGTGAGTTGGTCGGTCCAATCGCGGGCT
>RFOF01000165.1 GCA_009926845.1 Alphaproteobacteria bacterium | reverse complement strand
GCATCCTTGCCCCAGAACGCGCCGGAATTCAGCGCCACCGGCACGACAGGCACTTTGAGAAAGCTATAGAGCGCCAGCACGCCCGGGTGATATTCGCCTTTGCCATTAATAGCGGTGCGCGTGCCCTCAGGGAAAATAACGATGGGGCGATGGGCGGCGAGTGCTTCTTTGCTGTCTTTTATCATTTGTTTCATGCTGCTGGCTTTGCCACTGCGGTCAATGGCCACCATTTTCATGCGCCACAGATACCAACCCCACAGCGGAATGCGCAGCAGCTCGCGCTTTAAAATATACGCAGGGCAATGCTTGAACAGCGTCAAAAAAATGACCGTGTCCCACGCCGATTGATGTTTGGAGGCGTAAATCACTGGCTCGTCGGTCATATGCTCACGGCCGCGGATTTCATAGGTGATGCCGCAGATGATGCGCGCAAGGAAGAGCACGCCATTGGCCCATGGCCTGCCAACGAGAAGCGTGGCATTGGACGAAAAAATAAACAGCGGCGAGAACAGAACCGCCGAGCCCATCGACCAACAAAAAAAACAAATATTGAAAATCGCGGAGCGGATAAAGATCATGGCAACTACTCCACCTTGTCATTCCCGCGAAAGCGGGAATCTAGAAAAAGCTGGATACCACATAGCTCCGTTTTCTGACCACTCGCTACGCTCGTGGATAAAACTGGCTTCTGGTATGACAAGAATATGTTCATGACGCAGCCGTAACAGAAACAAACAGGTGACGCAATTTGCTTGCGATGAATTTGTGATATTCTGACAGTATGAGCTGCCTGCTATCCGTGCGCATCCACCAATTGCCCAAGACCGTTTCATCATACACATTTTCTAAGCAAAAAGAAGCCTTGGGGAGCATATAACGTAGCTCTGAAGAGGCGCGAGGCATATGATAATTTGATGTTACCAAACAAATATTATGCGGCAAACTCTGTCCTTCAAGCCAAGCAGAAACTTCCTCTGCATTACCGATAGTGTTTTCCGCTTCATGGCCAAGAATGATATTTTGTGACTGTGCTTCCACAGCACCTCGCAGTTCAGCAGGCGCTTTTTTGATGATGTCCTGCAGCGTTGTGGTTTTACCTGCACCGCTGATAAATAGCCTTTTTATCGGGTGCTCAGAAAACAATTTCAATCCAAGTTCAATGCGCCCGCTGCCACCGGTGAGCACAACAACTTTATCGCAATAGCAAGGTTCTCTAGGAATTATATGTTTCTCAATTTTGCCCAAAAACCACACCAATCCACACAGCCAGACGAACGCAAAAAACCCAAAACAAAAAATGAATTTCCGCGCGAGCCCACGCATCAGAGCACCTTCTGAAGTTGGCGGCGCACCGTGACATAGGCCGTCATCCACGCCACCACGCCGCAAAGCAATGGCAACACCAAGAGCAACGCCAGATGCAGCGGCGTCATCGCCAGTGACGGAAGCGAGGCAACATTAAGCGAAGCAACATAGTGCCCCGCCGCAACATAGAGTGCACCCGCACTGATGCAGCCAATGAGCGCGCCACGCAGCGTGAGCAAGAAAGCCTCGCGCTGGAATTGGCTAGCGATATAGCCGTCTTCCGCGCCGATGGAATGCAGCAAACCAACCGACTGGCTGTGCAGATGTAGCGATGCACGCGAAGAAAACGCAATCGTCACCGCCATGGCCAGCGCGATCACCGCCGCCATGCCCCCGACAATACTTTGCAGCGCGCTAGAAAATTGAGTGAAGCTCGCCACCCAGCGCTCACGCGCGTCCACCTGCGTGCCCGCGATAATATCAGAGAGAGTTTTTTGCAGCTCGGGATAGTTCGGCGCGGGGGCTTTAGGTTCCATCGCCACTTCAAACACCGCAGGTACCGGCAGGTCTTTCATCATATCGCCATCGAACCACGGCTTTAGCAGCTCTTGCATATGCTCGTCGCTCACCTGCGATACGCGCGCAACACCTTTGATTTTTTGCAAACTGTCACGGATTTTGTCAATTTTTGGCGCGGAGTCTTCGTCCTGCGCGGGGATTTCCACGGTGAAATTGCTGCTATAGGCGCCATGCCTGTCAACCACCCAGCCATTGATGCTCGCACCAAAACACAAGAGCAGCGCCGCCATCGCCACCATCAGCGCAATCAGCCACGGCAAAAATCGGTGCGTGTCATCACTGGAAAAAGCAATATCGTAGCGGGTCATTTTTTTGTTGCTGGTTTCTGGTGTTTGGTTGCTAGTTGTTTTTACTACCAGCAACTAGCAGTTGGCAACTAGCATCTCGAAGGTGACCTTTACAACGCAAGCTGCTAATCGCTAGCCGCCAGATGCCACTTAAGCCGTGGTATCCACTTTTTTCGCCTCATCAGCCGCCTTGGAAACCACCACCATCGCCGGGCGGAGCAAGCGATCAGCGATGACATAGCCCGCCTGCACCACCTGAATGACCGTTCCGGCGGGTGCGTCAGGGTGTGGGGCTTGCGCAACGGCTTGGTGCAGGTTGTGGTCGAATTTTTCGCCCATCGGGTCGAT
>RFOF01000164.1 GCA_009926845.1 Alphaproteobacteria bacterium | reverse complement strand
GCGATGACGGATAACGGATGACGGATGACATTCTTCATTTTGTTTCCTCTTTCATCGCATCAAACGATTCAACCACTAACTCACGCCCATCGGCCAGCAGGAGCAGATGTTCCCTGTTGTCGCGGCGGATAAGCACGAGGCGGCGGCGCGCGTCAATATAACGCGTTTCCAGCAGCTGCACGCGGCCACCATCGTCTTTCGCGCCAAACATCGGCTGGCCAAAAATCGCTTTGCCTTTGCCATATTTTTTGAGCACCAGCGCCAAGAGGCCAATGAGCCCAAGAACAAAAGCGAAGGCGAGAATGAAGCGAGTGGGGTCGATGGTATCCATCAATCTTCCTCGCGTTTGAAATCGTCGATGGCTTCCGACGTGCGATAGGCGACGTTGGCTTTTTGATGGGTGTTGAGTCCGCGAATTTGCTCGGCCATCGCATCACGATATTGCATCATCGTTTCTTCAAGATTGTTCAGGCTCCACAGCAATTGCTGCAGGCGGTCAGCGTGTTTCAGGCGGTCTTCCTGCGTGAGCATGACCAGCGCTTCACACAAAGAGCGCACATGATCGTCAAGCCCCGCCAGCTGCACAAACGCGCCCGATTCCAGCAGCGTTTTACTGTCATCAACAAAGCGGGTGATTTCATCAAACAACATTTCAGGAGAGCGGCTGGTCATCGTGCGTCTTTCACTTTTTGGTTTGTCTTGTAGATATAGGACAAAATTTCTGCCACCGCAGCATAAGCTTCCAGTGGAATAGGGGTGTCGAGGTCGAGCTTGGAGAGCATTTGCGCAAGATCCGCGTCCTCACGAATTTCAACATTATGCTCGCGCGCCAGCTTGATGATGTGCTCGGCCATCGCGCCTTTTCCCTTGGCGGACACGCGCGGCGCATCGTCATTTTGCATGTTATAAGCCAGCGCCACCGCCAGCTTGTTTTTATCAAACGTGGTGGGCTGGTCAGCGGTTGCCACGGTTGTCATCCTCGTCGTTGTTGGGTGTTTCATCGCCGAGCGTAAATTCCACTTCGAGCAGGTCCATGCCGTCGCCACTGGCTGCTGCCAAGTTTTCCTCTAAAATCTTTTGGTGTAGCTCTTTGCGCAGGATAGAGGCCTCTTTGGGGAAGAGAAAGCCCAGCTTGACGGTCTTGCCGCGCACATCCATCACGGTCAGCTCAATATTGTTATTAATAACAATCGATTCGCCAATTTTTCTTGTTAAATAAAGCATTTAGTCGGCCTTTTCCCCATTTTAGGCGCTTAGGTCTCTCTAAGAGAGTTTTGGCCTAAAAATTGCACAATTGCAAATTTATATGTGGCATTGGCCATAATTTTGGAGTATGTTTAGCGATATATAGGCAATATTTACCTATATATCGCAAATCGAATGGGCAGGCTATGGATATTACGAATCTCGCATTGTTTCAGGTGATGAAAGCCAAGATGGGCTATTTGTCGCAGCGGCAAGCTATTTTAGCGCAGAATGTCGCCAATGCGGACACGCCGGGCTATCGCGCGCGCGACGTTGAAGCGCCGGATTTTAAAAAGCTGGCCATGTCTTATGGTGGTTCCGGTTCGAACAATCTGGCGATGGCGCGCACTAGCCGTGGGCACATTGTGGCGCCGCTGATGTCCACCGGGCAATTTGCCGATATCAAGCGCCGCAACACTGATGAGCTAAACCCGAATGACAACAACGTCTCGACCGAAGAGGAAATGGCGAAGATTGCCGAAAATCAGGCGGAATATAACAAGGTAACCAGTCTATATAGTAAAACCATTGCACTGCTCACCACGGCTGTTGGCCGTCCGAGCGGCAGCTAATAGGAGGCGCACATGCAAATTTCTGATTCAATGGCGATTGCCGCAGCAGGGATGAGAGCGCAAGGCGACCGCCTGCGCATCGTGTCGGAAAACATCGCCAACGCGGATGCAACCGGCAGCACACCGGGCGCAGATCCCTATCGCCGCAAGGTGGTGACGTTTGAAAATGTGCTGAACAAAGAGCTGGGCATCAACACGGTGAAGGTGACCAAGCGCGGTTTTGATAATTCGCAGTTCAACAAAAAATATGACCCGACGCATCCCGCTGCTGATGAGCAGGGATATGTTCTCAAGCCCAATGTAAGCACCATTGTTGAGATGATGGATATGCGTGAAGCGCGCCGCGGTTATGAGGCCAATTTGAACGTGATTGAAGTCTCAAAGGCGATGCTCGCACGAACGCTGGAACTTTTGAAGTAAACAATCACGCATCTTCAGATGTGTGATTGCAAAATCCTTGCCGAAAGCAATGGTTTTGCGCCGCGTAGCGAGCGGACTCTTTAACAAAAACCATTTGGTTTTTGAGGTTATATAAAGTATAAGAAAGCCATGACCATGAACGCAAGCCTACTATCCGCCACTAACGCCTATCGCAACCAGCTGAAAATGATGGAGGGCGTGAAGGATGCACCGCAGCAGGAAGAGTCTGGCAAGGCCTCGTTCACCGACATTTTAGAATCCGCCGTTAAAGGCGCTGCCGACA
>RFOF01000163.1 GCA_009926845.1 Alphaproteobacteria bacterium | reverse complement strand
ATTGTGGTGCTTGCCATGGTGGAAGGAGAGTGTGTTCGCCGTGATGTATGGCTCGAGGGCGTTAGCAGCGTAGGGGAGCTCGGGAAGGGTAAAGGTCATGGTGGCCTCGGAAGTTGGGGTTGATGATGCGAAGGCAGCGCCAAACTTGCTAAATGTTGCCATCACCGCTGAAGCGGCCGCAATCAATTTACAAAATTGGCGTCTGGACGTTTCCATGCGATTGTATGTATGCTGCCTGACGTAAATTTTCAATATGTATTCCTATGTCGATAACATTATTAGCAGCCGAGCTTCGAGGCCATAACCGAGATCGTTTTTTGCAGGCGATGTTTGTGCCGCCGCCTGCGCGCGAGGTGGTCATTGCGATCTATGCGCTGGAGATGGAGCTGGCGCACGTGCATGGCATGGTGAAGGAAGAGATGATTGGCCACATCCGCTATGCGTGGTGGGGCGAGGCGATAGAGGGGCTGTTCGACGGGCAGCCCGCGCGCGGCCACCCTGTTTTAGAGGCGCTGCGCCCCTATATTATTGACGCAAAAATCCCGAAGGCAGATCTGCTGGCGCTGGTTGCGGCCTATCGCGAGGCGTTCCCGCAATTGCCACAAAATGGTGCGCAGCTGGCAGATGGCGTGGTAGAAAAAACACTGGAGGCACTATCACCAAAATCTATCAAACGCTGGGCGCGTGCGGGGAAAATAATCGCTAAACACCGCACCCGCCACCCGCGCGGGAAAAATGGCTGGTTAGCGGTGAAGTTGTTGCTTTCTTGACTCTGCCTGTTTCTGTTGTTTTAGCAGGTCTAAATAACGTTTTTCCGCTCGGCCACCGTGTTTTCCGCCACTCACTTCTTCAAGGGCTGCTTCTCTGGCGATTTTCATATATTCCGGCTCTAGTGCCTGGTGAATAGGCGTGCGAAATCCATGATAATGTTCTGCGTATTCAATGGGCGTAATGCTATTGCGGGTGACGTTGCGATTTGCCCCTGCCTTAAGTAATTTCTCAACGATAGTTACAAAGTCCCCGTAATTATCCTTGTCCGCATCAGCATGACGTATCGCGCAATGCAGGGGGGAATCTTCAACGGCTATGTCGCCTTTTTTCCAGCCCTTTTTACGGTCAAGTGGAATGGCTTTGTCAACATCAGCACCTTTGCCGATCAGCCAATCAACAAGCTTCACATTGCCCTTTTCGATAGCGCAATAAAGCGCAGTTGCCCCGCGATCATCAACCGCATCGATATCAGGGGTGAGAGCCAAAGCTATTCTTGCACCTGCGAATGCTGTGTCAGCCCCTTTGCTTTTTGCAGCAGCTAACAGCGCGGCTTCCCGAGTATGTCTGGTTTTGCTGGGCATGGTTCTCATTATGCTTTGAATTAAATGATAAAATTTAACATATTCCGCATATTGCCAGCAACGACACTTATATGAAGATTCTGTGACAGGCGCATTTTTTATGATTTATCCTATGGAAAATGCAGGATTTTTGTGGCAGCATGCGCGGATGGATAAACGCCCGCAAATTGCTGATTTTCTTGCTTCCTGCCCGCCGCTTAGGCTGGGTGGGTTGGTAGGCGAGGCCTATACCAAGGCGGGCGTGGTGCCGTTCATGCGCGGGGAGGATGGCCTGCGCTTTTATGCGATGAAGCCGCGCGCCAAGCGGCCCGACCTGCCGCCGCCCGAGTTCCAACTGTGCAAAGGCACGCGGATGACGCAAGAAGACGGCCAGTGGCGCGATATGCGCGATGGCGAGGTGTCCACCGAACTATCTGAAACTCTTGCAGAAACCGCCCTGCGCGAGGCGATGGAAGAAATCGGGCTGGTACTCGCCAATGTCACCGCTTTGTTTGATGTGGGCGGTTATGATTTTGCCTCCGCTGCCAGCGGAAAGAGCAAAAAAATGTGGCTTTTTGCGACGGAAGTGGCAAGCGCTGAAAACTTCACCGACACTGAAGCCAGCACTGCCGAGCGCGGCTGGTTCACACTGGATGAATTTGCACTTGTTGGCAGAGCGGACCATCACGAGATACTTAGGGAAATTGCGAGATTGTTGTAAAATCAGGTTTGACAACCCTGCTTCCTTTTGTTAGATTGGTAGCTCACCCTTAAAGCTCACATCCCTTTAAGTGGTTGAAAGAGAAGGAGGTAATTTCTTTGGTTGAAGTCGTTGTACGTGATAATAACGTCGATCAAGCTCTTCGCGCGCTTAAGAAAAAGATGCAGCGTGAAGGCCTCTTTCGTGAAATGAAAATGCGCCGCCACTACGAAAAGCCCTCTGAAGCGCGTGTGCGCGAAGCTGCCGAAGCGCAGCGCCGGGCTCGTAAGCTTGCCCGCAAACAGTCGGAACGCAACGACTAAGCGTTTCCGCTTTATCCGTTAGTAAAAAAACGCATGTTCAGGCCCCTTTATGGGGTTTGTTCGTGCGTTTTTTTTACCGCGCAAGGCGCGGCGCGAAGCGAGGGGTTCGGGGAGCCTCCCCGCACCTTCGCCTGCGAAGGATTATATTTCAAAGGCAAGCTACCGT
>RFOF01000162.1 GCA_009926845.1 Alphaproteobacteria bacterium | reverse complement strand
TGAAAATGCGAAACCACGGCTGCGCATCGGTGCCGGTGGAAGCCGCCCACTGCCAGCCGCCGACGTTTGAGGCAAGTTCATAATCCATCAGGTATTGCGCGAAATGCGCTTCGCCGAGCCGCCAGTCAAGCAGTAAATCTTTGGTGAGGAAACTGGCCACGATCATGCGCGCGCGGTTATGCATCCAACCGGTTTGCAAAAGCTCGCGCATCGCCGCATCAATGATGGGATAGCCGGTGTTCCCCGTCTTCCACGCGGCAAGCAGTTTCTCATCCTGCCGCCACGGAAGCCCGACAAATTGCGCTTGGAATTCGAGCGAAGGTGTGTGCGGAAAATGATATAAAATTGCGGCGTAAAATTCGCGCCAGATAAGCTCGTTTATCCATTTGTCTGCGCCCCCATTTTCCTGCGCCAGCGTCAACGCTTCGCGAATTGACATCAAACCAAAACGCAAATAAGGCGAGATGCGGCTGGTGCCGTGCGTGGCGGGGAGGTCGCGCGCGTGCTCATAGTTGCGGGATTTTTCGCGCACGAAATCGGCGAGTCTTTTGCGTGCATTATCAACGGGCCAATCGGGCAGCGCCACTTCCTCATAACCAATTTGCGCGAGCAGATTTTCTGGCGTTAGCACAGCAAAACCTGCCGCTTGAGCGCGCTGACGAATGCTGGCAAAATCCGCATAACGCCCCGCGTCATGAATCGTGTAAGGCGCTGCAGACGCGGGGGAGAGCTTAGCCCGCCAAACGCGCGAATACGGCGTAAAAACTTTGTAGGCGCTGCCATCATCCTTGGTGATTTCGGTTGGCGAAAATATAAGATGGTCTTTGACCAGCGTAAGTTTTCCGCCTGTTTTTTTATTCACCTCTTGGTCGCGCAAAATAGTTTTGGGCTCAAAATCTTCTGCGGCGATAATGTGGGCTGCGCCAAGTGTTTCAGCAAGTTTGGGGATGATATCTTGCGCCCGCCCATGCAGCAGCAAAAGCCCGCCGCCACGTTTTTTGAGCTCGCTGTCTATCGCACAAAGCGCCCGCGCGATGAAGGTCAGTCGCCTATCTTGCTTGTTGGAAAATTGCTGCAAAATGTCGGTGTCGAACACGAACACGGGCTGCACGCAGGCGCTGAGCGAAAGCGCTTTGTGCAGCGCCGCGTGGTCATAGAGCCGCAGGTCGCGCCGCAGCCACACAAGAGAAAGGTTTACATTCATACGCCGGATGATAGAAGAATGGCTGCACAAAAAACAGGAAAAAATCTCGTGAAATTTCTCGACATCGCACAAAATTATGATGCTTTTTTGCTCGATCTCTGGGGTGTGATCCATGACGGTTCGGCCCTGTATCCCGGGGTGGGCGAGGCCTTAAAAACACTGGCGGAAAAAAATAAAAAAATCATTTTTCTTTCCAATGCGCCGCGCCGCGCCGCCAAGGTGAAGCGCGTGCTTGCGGGCTTTGGCATCGCCGAAAACTCATATCTAGATGTGGTGACGTCTGGCGAGGCGGGGCATCAGTGGCTGGCTAAAAATTCCGCTGGGCAGAAATATTTTTTCATTGGCTCAGACCGTGATTTAGATGTGATGGACGATTTGCCCTGCACGCGTGTGCATACGTTGGAAGAGGCGGATTTCCTGCTCAATGTGGGCTTTACCACAGAGCCCGCCGAGCGTATTCGCACAGATGAGATGATGCACGAATTGCCCGCAGCAGTGACGCTGGGGCTTCCGATGCTCTGCCTCAACCCTGACTTAGAAGTAGTGAAAATCACTGGTGAGCGCTTCCCCTGTGCGGGCGTAATTGCCAAGGAATATGAGCGCATCGGTGGGCAGGTGCGTTGGTTTGGCAAGCCACATGACAATGTATATCAGCATTGTTTCCATCTGCTGGCGGGCATGCCGAAAAACAAAATTCTTGGTGTAGGCGACTCGCTCGACACCGACATCTCCGGTGCAAAAAATGCGGGGATTGATAGCGTGTTGATTACGGGAGGCATTTTGCATCAAAAAACTGCGCAGGAAATCGCAGCATTGTGCGAGCAGGCAAACCTCTCGCCGACCTTCACCCTGCCGACATTTGGCTGATTATTTTAAATTATCTTCAATGAATTTTTGCACTTCTGGTGAGTCCCATTCTAGTGGGCCTTCTGCGCGCGCCAGCTCTTTTCCCGCGCTATTTACAAAGATAGTCGTTGGCATTCCTCTGCCTTGAATATTTGCAAAAGATTGCATGTATAAATCAAGGTAGGGTGTAAGATTTTTTACTTGATGATCAGTAAAAAACTTCAGCACTTTGGGCATAGCGTTTTGGTCGAGCGAAATGGCGATAACGCGAAAACCTTTGTCGCCATATTTTTTTTGCGCGGCGTCCACATCGGGGAATTCTTTGACGCAAGGAACGCACCATGTCGCCCAAAAATGCACGGCGATCAACTTGTCGCTAAAGTCTTTGAGGCTATATTCCTTGCCGACTTTGTCCACAAAAGCAAGGTCTGGTAAGCTTTTGGGGGCGTCGGCGGCCAGTTTGGCAGAATCAGCGGCGTGCGCGCTCTGGGGGGCGATAA
>RFOF01000161.1 GCA_009926845.1 Alphaproteobacteria bacterium | reverse complement strand
TTGTTCATGCCCGCCTGTTTGAGCGCTTGCACGAGACGGCCGGGGAGCGCGCCGACGTAGGTCCGGCGGTGGCCGCGGATTTCCGCTTCGTCATGAACGCCGCCCAGCGAGATGCGCACGAAATTGCGCCCCGTGGATTTGGCAATGGAGCGCGCCAGCGAGGTTTTACCCACGCCCGGAGGGCCAACGATGCAGAGAATTTGGGATTTGACCTGCTTTGTGCGCTGTTGCACCGCGAGATATTCCAAGATGCGCTCTTTGACCTTATCGAGACCATAATGATCTTCATCGAGCACTTTTTGCGCGCCGGGCAAATCGGAAATAATGCGCGTTTGTTTTTTCCACGGCAGCGACATGATCCACTCAAGATAGTTGCGGATGACCGACGCTTCCGCCGACATGGAGCTCATCGTGCGTAGTTTTTTGACTTCGCCCGCGACCTTTTCTTTGGCTTCTTTGGAGAGGCGGAGCTTTTTTAGCTTGGCTTCAATTTCGCTGATTTCGTCTTTGCCATCTTCACCTTCGCCGAGCTCTTTTTGAATCGCTTTCATTTGCTCATTCAAATAATATTCGCGCTGGGTTTTTTCCATCTGGCGTTTGACGCGGCTGCGGATGCGGCGCTCGGTGTTGAGCACCGAAATTTCGCTCTCCATCAGCGAGAAAATATGCTCAAGGCGAGCGGAAACCGTCAGCATTTCGAGGATTTTTTGTTTCTCAGCGATATCCACCGACATGTGGGCGGCGATGGTGTCGGCCAGCAGGCTCGGGTTGGTGATTTTATTGACGGTTCCCAGCGTTTCTGGCTGAATTTTTTTGTTGAGTTTCACATATTGCTCGAACTGGCCAAGCACCGTGCGGAACATAGCTTCGGTTTCTGATGGGTCGCCCGATTCTTCAACGCAGATCTCGGCCTGCACCTGAAAGAAATCTTTGTGGTCAGTGAAGTCGATAATTTTCGCGCGCGCCACACCCTCGACGAGCACTTTCACCGTTCCGTCAGGCAGGCGCAGCAGCTGCAGAATATTGCCAATCGTGCCCATGCGGAAAATATCGCTTTCCTTCGGGTCATCCACGCCACCATTTTTTTGCGTCACCAGCAGAATCTTGCCTTCGCGGCGCACCACATCCTCCAGCGCGCGCACCGATTTTTCACGGCCAACGAACAGCGGCACCACCATCGAGGGGAACACCACAATGTCGCGCAGCGGCAAAATAGGGAAATTTTCGGTCTTGATATCGTGTGATGTGGGCATATTGCTTCTTTTGTTTTTTGGAGGTTTTTGAGGGGAAATTGAAAATGCTTCTTGATATTCAAATATAGGTGAACTAAGCAGCAGTTACTAGTGATTAGTGGCTAGTGGTTAGTAATTATATTTTAATATATTGAAATATAATCTTATTTTCTGGCCGCTGGCAACTGCCCACTGACAACTGAACATGCGGGTGTGGCGGAATTGGTAGACGCACCAGATTTAGGTTCTGGCGCCGCAAGGCGTGGGGGTTCAAGTCCCTCCACCCGCACCAAACCAGGAAAATCAACCCCCACGCCTTATTTTAGGCAGGCATTAGCATGTAGCGCGTATGCCTGCCTTCTTAATTTCAATGGGCAAGGAGCCCATGGAGTGAGGGGTTCAAGTCCCTCCACCCGCACCAGCCTTCGCTATTCACGTGCTTTGGGTGGCTTACGCCGTGTTTTTGTCATCCCGAGCGAAGCCGAGGGATCTAAAGATCCTTCGACTGCGCTGACGCTCCGCTCAGGATGACGAGTTAATCCAAAAAATACCCCTAAATTCCAGCCTGTTAACGATTTGTTACAGTCTGTCATGATATATTTCCCCCCATGTCACAAAAATTTCACACACAACGGGCAAAAGCCTGTGGTAGCATGTGAATGTGAGATAATTTAAGCTATGTGGGTTGAGAAGATGGCGCAGGGATTAAAACCAGAACAAGAGACTCCGACAAAGGCGTGGCTGCAGGAGCAGTTTGACATCGCTGTGCTTCAGGCAAAGGGCGAAAAACTTACCACGAAGCAAAAAGAGTTAATTGAAAATAGCCTTGCTTATCCCAAGATTTTGAAAATTGCAGCAGGTATTGTTGAATCTGCAACTACAGATGCTGAAGAGGGTAAAAAAGCAACGTATAATGATGCAAACATTCGATCAGAAGTAGGCAAAAAGGTAGACGAGCTTTCCGGTGTTATGAAAACGGGTGCCAAACCCAAAGGTATTGGCGAGGCGATTTCCAATAGTTTCTCTAAAAAATTTGCGGCAGCAAAATGGGATGAAGATGATATATCCGGTTCTATCGGTAGCTTTTTATCCCTTCTTTCGCCATTTACTCTCTTTGATGCGTTGAAAGATGGGATTAAACAAGGGTTATTATCCGCTGGGCTTGATCAATTCGCGGCTCAACTCAAATCAATTAAGTCCAAAATCTTCTCAGCTTTTGGAAAAGGTGAGGCGTTGACGGTTGAGCAGGCTGATAATGAATTGAGATATCAGAATGCATTTGCTGCCTTGGGTGCAAAGTTGGAAATTCAAGATACGACGGGCTTTGGCAATTCTATGGCTCAGAAAA
>RFOF01000017.1 GCA_009926845.1 Alphaproteobacteria bacterium | reverse complement strand
GTGTTGATGTTATAGCGCGAGGAATGATAGGTGTTGAGTAAAACAACTCCCTCCCCCTAATGGGGAGGGAGTTGTTTTACTCAACACCTATCATTCCTCGCGCTATAACATCAACACTGGTCGCCTGACGCAGGAAATGTTTGATGAGGTGGTGGCAAAGGCAAGAAAAGTCATCCTGAGCGGAGCGTAGCGCAGTCGAAGGATCTGAAGATTCCTCGACTTCGCTCGGAATGACAGAAAATAATTGACATTTACCCCCCCTGTTAAAGTTCCTTAATTTTTAAATTCAAAGGGAGTTTTCTTATGACATTTGTATATGGGGCTGCTGATCCTGTTGCTGATGCGCGAGCGCAATATGTTTCAGCTATCACATTGCATGCGGATGCGGAGAAGGATAATGTTGTTCCACTTGCAACCGCTATGAACGAAGCTAAAGCGACTTATGTTGCAGCGATGGAAAAAGCTGGTGTTCCTGAAGGTAAGCGTTTACTAAATCTGACAGCAGCGCAGCAGGAAGTTGCCTTTGCTCGCGGCGCGGGAACTTTGCAACAGCTGTAGTTTTTACCTAAACGTACTATTAAACCATTTGAGCATGCCGCCCGCCGCGGGGCCTGCGACCGAGCCTGCCGCGCCGGTGACGGTGTCGGCGACGTCATTTCCGGTGGGGGATTTGGCGGTTTCAAAAGCTGGCGGCGCGCCAGGGGCAGAAATATTGGAACCGCTGCGGCCTATGCCACCAACGCCAGAACCCATATTGGGCATATTTACATTCGGTCCTGCGATGTTCACATTAGGGATGTCCGTGTCGAACATGATGCCGGGTTTTTCCATCGCGCAGGTCATAACCTGACCTTTGCGCAGTTTGCACCAACCATCATCACCATTGCGTTTACAGGCGACACCATCATTGCCACCCTGCAGACCGCCGATGTTAAAGCTTTCTGTGAACTTGCGGCACAAAGATTTTGATTTGCTTATGAATTTCTCCTGCGGGGCTATGTTTCCCTTGCCGCTGTAGCTGCCCCACGCATAGCTGGCTCCTGGGGCGATGGCATCCATCGTGTAGGAGAATGAAAGCGCATAATATTTACGTTCAGCGTCTGAAAGTTGTGCAAGCGTGGCGTATTGCTGCTGCGCGGCTTGCGCGCCAAAAGCGGTGAGGCAAAAAAAGGAGAGGGCGGTAAAAAACTTCATGCGTTGATTATAGCGCAAAAACCAACAGCAGGGCAAGAAAAGAGCTATAATTCAGGAGTAGGAATATTGCTCGCAGCAAAGCCATGTTCTGCAAGAGACGTTATGCGATGTGTTTGGACTAGTTTTTTGATGTTTTCTGGGCCTTCAACGTAAAGGAGGGTAGCCAGTTTATGAGAGGTCTTTATTTGTTCACCCACAGCTCGTATTTGATTCGAATAATAATCTCTATTTTGCACCTGCATCTCAGCAAAACTTTTACCAAAACGCCCTGCAATGCTGATGTTTGCAGCTTCTGCTAAGCTGCCTGCGATGTAATTAATAGAGTCGTGTGGCATTCCAACACTTACTCGCTTCCTGATATGCACTGCTCGGTCGATTTTTGTGGGATCTAATTGATCCTCGTCATCTTTTAAAAGCTTGCTGATATTCCAAACGGCATATTGATTGCCGCCATTCTTAACATATTGCCATTCCGTTTTTGACACGGGAATTTCAGGGGTTGTCTGAAGGGGAGTAGCGGCTGGGGTGGGCGCAATAGTCATTTGAAAAACCTAATTAATTTAGATAAATATAGCAGATATTAATATACTTTTTTACTCTGCGCAAGTATTGATGTAATAACTACCAGTAATTTTTGACTTACCTCTTACTCAGCGGTACAAAAGCGCGCGGCGCATCACCAGTGAAGAGCTGGCGAGGGCGACCGATTTTGGATTTTGGGTCTTCCATCATTTCTTTCCACTGTGCAACCCAGCCAACCGTGCGGGCGACAGCGAACAGAACGGTGAACATTTTGGACGGAATGCCCATCGCGCGATAGATGATGCCGGAATAGAAATCCACGTTTGGATAGAGTTTGCGCGAGACAAAATATTCATCTGACAGCGCGATTTTTTCAAGTTCCACCGCAATTTTCAGCAGCGGTTCATTGATCTGCCCCAGCTCTGCAAGCACTTCTTGGCAGGTTTGGCGCAGCACTGTGGCGCGTGGGTCATAGTTTTTATACACGCGGTGGCCAAAGCCCATGAGCTTCACGCCAGAGGTTTTGTCTTTCACTTTCGCGATGAACTCAGGGATTTTGGAAACGTCGCCAATTTCGCGCAGCATGTTGATAACCGCTTCGTTCGCGCCGCCATGTGCGGGGCCCCAGAGCGAGGCAATGCCAGCGCTCATGCAGGCAAATGGGTTCGCGCCAGATGAACCGGCTAGGCGCACGGTGGAGGTGGAAGCGTTTTGTTCATGGTCAGCATGCAGGATAAGAATTTTTTCCATCGCACGCGCAAGCACAGGGTTTACCGTATATTTCTCGCATGGGGTGGAGAACATCATGTGCAGGAAGTTTTCAGCAAAGCCCATTTCATTTTGTGGGTAGATGAAGGGCTGACCCACGGAATATTTATAGGCCATTGCCGCAAGCGTTGGCATTTTCGCGACAAGGCGGAACGCCGCGATCTCGCGTTGGTTGGGGTCGTTCACATCCAGCGAATCATGGTAGAACGCCGCCAAAGACGCAGCCGCACCGGCCATAACCGCCATTGGATGCGAGGCGCGTGGGAAGCCGCGATACAAGAAATGCATCTGTTCATGAATCATCGTGTGCATGGTGATGCGGCGATCGAATGCTTTTTTCTGCACTGGGCTTGGCAAATCGCCATAGAGCAGCAAATGCGCCACTTCACGGAAATCGCAATTATCGGCGAGTTTATCGATATCATAGCCGCGATAGCGCAAAATGCCTGCGTCACCATCAATATAGGTGATCTTGGATTCGCACGATGCGGTTGACATAAAGCCAGGGTCATAAGTGAAATGGCCGGTTTCAGCGTAGAGCTTGCTGATGTCCATCACGCTTGCGCCTTCTACTGCGTCATACACAGGGAAGGTGACGGTTTTGCCATCAACGGTGAGTGTGGCGGTGCGCGATGAGGCTTTTGGCGCAGCGGAGGAAGTGTTTTCAATCGACATGGGTAGGCTCCTTTATGAATGTTCAACGACAGGAGCATCGCAGAGATTCGTAAAGAAAGAGTTGATAAAAAAGAAGAAATAAAGGGGGGTGACGGGAAAAAAATAAAGGCCTAAGCTGCGCACTATGTTTAGTTTTGCCAAGTATATTTTGAAGCTGGAAGCCGCAGGTGGTGTGGTTTTGATGCTGGTGGCCTGCCTTGCGATGGCGGTGGCCAATTCACCTCTTGTGCCAAATTATGACGCCTTTGTGCGCCTGCTGGCGCACCCGATCAATGATGGGCTGATGGTGCTTTTTTTCCTCGTGGTGGGTATTGAGATCAAGCGCGAATGTAAAGAAGGCCAGCTGGCTACATGGTCGCAGGCGGCGCTGCCGCTTGGCGCGGCTCTCGGTGGGGTGGTTCTGCCTGCGCTGATATATGTTGGGTTTAATCGTGGCACGCCCGCACTGCACGGCTGGGCGATTCCCTCGGCTACCGATATTGCCTTTTCGCTTGGGGTGCTCGCGCTGTTTGGCAGCCGCGTTCCGATATCACTCAAGATATTTTTGATGGCGCTGGCGGTGATAGATGACCTTGCCGCCATCATTATCATCGCGCTGTTTTATGCCGGTTCGCTCGCTTTTGCGCCGCTGGTCACTGTGGTGGGGGCGGCGGTTGTTCTGGCATTTTTTGGCCGTCTGCGCGTCAAATCCACATGGCCCTATCTTATAGTTGGCGTGGTGATGTGGCTAGCGGTGCTAAATTCCGGCATCCACGCGACCATTGCCGGTGTGGTGCTTGGCCTGCTTTTGCCCATGAATATAGGCGAGCGCGTTTTGCACAAGCTGCACCCCTATGTGGTGTTTGCCATCTTGCCGCTCTTTGCATTTGCCAACGCGGGCGTTCCGCTGGCGGGCATCGATGCGGCGCATCTGATGAACCCGATCACGCTGGGCATCGCTTTGGGGCTTATCATCGGCAAACCGCTGGGCATTTTTGCTGCCGCCTATCTGCTCATCAAAACCCGCGTCGCCACGCTGCCAATGGGTGCAAGCTATGGCCAGCTTTTTGCCGTGGCGGCTATTGCGGGCATTGGCTTTACCATGAGCCTGTTCATCGGCACATTGGCCTTTTCAGATGCGTCCAGCCAACTTTATATTCGCCTCGGTGTGCTAGGTGGTTCGCTGGTTTCAGCGCTTATGGGGGCTGGGTTGCTTGCAGCTTTTTCACGACAATAATCAAATAATGCTGCAGTGCATCGTGAAATATGTTATAGGGTGATTATGCGTATCCTATTTCATCTATTTTTGCTGAGTTCTGTGGTCCTGCTGCCTGCGTGCGCGAAGAAAAAGAGCGCGTGGGACGGCACCTACGAAAAGGTCTATCAGCGCCGCGGGGAAAACGACTCATCCTACAAAGCCCCAAGTGTTGTAAGCTGTGTGGATGATGACCTGTATAACTGCAATTAGCTGGTAATGTCCGCCTTGTCGCCTCCGCCTTCGACCAGCACACCCCATGGCCAGACGAACAAACCACCGCACCACAGAGACACGCACGAGCGGTTTAGGGCGCGACAGAGGATTAAGTCTTGGGTGAGGGGGCGCGTTGAGGGAGGCACTGAGTGGGAAGCCATGGCAAAAAAGTCTCAGCTATTAATAAAACCGCTCCATAAGAGTAATTTCCTTTATATATGATTTGCATTCTGCGAGCAATTTTCTATAAAGACAGCAATAAAAAATTCAACTTTCCCAAAGGAATATCTATGGCATTCGTCAAAACCCGCTCGCAACGCCTTTTGCTGACCTCAGCGCTGATGAGCGTAATGAGCATCTCTGCCGCTTATGCAACCGTTGTTGTTCCTGCGGAAGTGGACGCTAGCCGAGTTCAAAAGCGCCTAACTAAAACTCCTGAGGTGATGGATTCGCTTAAATCTGAGCTTCCTTTGCCAGGTGAGCCTAAAGAAATGTCCAAAGAACAGCGTGCGCAGCTTGAAAAAGTGACGTTCACGCTTAAAACCGTCTCCATTGAAGGCGTGACCGCGTATAAAGGTGACGAATTAAAATCGACTTATGACGGCATGGTTGGCCAGAAAATTTCGCTGTTCGATGCACAAATGATCGCACGCAAGATCACCGCAAAATATCGCGGCGATGGCTATGTGCTTTCGCAAGCCGTTGTTCCACAGCAAACCGTTTCTGGCGGCACACTCAAAATCCGCGTTGTTGAAGGCTATATTGCCAACGTCATCATTCAAGGCGACATCAAAGGCGATGGCGCGCGCCAAGTCGTTGAAGGCTACGCCCAGAACATCAAAGCCATGCGCCCTGTGCGCACGCAAGACCTTGAGCGCTACTTGCTCCTCATCAATGACCTGCCTGGCGCATCAGTCAGCGGCTTGCTTCGCCCTGCAGTGGGGCAAGTGGGCGCGGCAGACCTCGTGATCACCAGCAAAAACAAAGCATTTGAGGCGTCCTATTCGCTCGATAATCGTGGCAGCGAGTTCATCGGCCCATGGCAGCACAGCGTGTCTTTTGCCGCCAATTCCCTCTTTGGCATGTATGACCGCACAGAGCTTCGCCTAATCACCACCAGCCCAACCACTGAGCTGCGCGCCTTTGATTTACAGCATGATGAGGTTTTGGGCGATGATGGTACAAAATTATCGCTACAAGCTGCTCATACCTACACAGAGCCAGGCGATTCATTGAAAAACGATAACATCGTTGGCCACTCCGAGCTTTATTCAGCGAAAGTATCTCATCCTTTCATTCGCTCACGCAAAGAAAACCTCTCTGCTCACGCGGCGTTTGATTTCCGTAATTCAGATACCGACATCAACACCAACACCGACTACACGCAAGACCGTCTGCGCGTGGCTCGCCTCGGTGGTACCTATACGCTTGCCGATAGCCTTCGCGGTAACAATTCATTTGATTTAGACTTCAGCAAAGGCCTGAATATTTTTAATGCGAGCGACGAAAAAAACACCAGCCGCACCAATGCAAATGGCGAGAGCGACTTCAGCAAATTCAATCTCGATATCAGCCGCCTGCAAACGCTGCCTAGCCGGTTCTCGCTGCTTGCCACCGCTTCCGCGCAATATTCTATGGATCCTCTCTTTGTTTCTGAACAATTTGCCCTTGGCGGAACCAGCTTTGGTGGCGCATATGATTCGGCAGAGATTCTCGGTGACCATGGTATCGCAGGGAAACTGGAACTGCGCTATACCGATTCACTGGGCGACCCGCTCCTCGATTCTTATCAGCTCTACACCTACTATGATATTGGCCGCGCATGGGTGCGCGAGGGTGGTGCGGGCGCGAATGACAAGCTGAGCCTTGCCTCCGCTGCCGTGGGCGTGCGTACCAACTTCACAGATGCCCTGTCTGGCACGTTTGAGGTCGCTCAACCACTCACCAAACCCGCGAAAAATCAGGGGGATCATGGTGATGGGCCGCGTATTTTTGTAGGAACCACCGCGCGATTCTAACGTGCTGTTTTTCCTTGCTTTAGCACAAAAACCATCTTTTTTAGCTCCGCTATCACTTTGTGGTTGCTATGGATTTGCCATTATGTTAATAATTCTTTAACTTATTTTTGACCACCCCATTTTGACCCCTTTTTAGGAGCCTAACCCATGCTGTCACTTCGTAAAATCGCTCTCTCCAACCTGCAAACCAGCACCGTCCTTACCGGTGTGATGGCTATCATCGCCAGCGCGCAAGCGGCACAAGCGGCAGACGTGATTCCTGATTTGCCGACGGGCGCTAAAACGGTCAAGGGTTCCGCAACATACAGCTCCACAGCGCAGCAGTTTACTGTTGATCAACATAGCAAAAATCTTATCACCGATTTTAAAACCTTCGATATCGGCGTCGATAAAACCGTTCAAGTAAACCAACAAACCACCGACCGTGCGCTTTTCCGCGTTCAAAACAGCAATCGCCCATCGCAACTTCTGGGCAACCTGAAAGCTGATGGTTCGGTTACCCTTATCAACTCCAAGGGTATCTGGTTTGGCAAAACCTCTGAAGTCAATGTTGGCAGCCTTGTTGCCACCGCCAGCGACATCTCCAACAAAGACTTCATGAAAAATAAGAATGGCAAGCTCAATTTCAATAAAGCTGGTGATGCTGATGCAGCCATTATCAACGAAGGTAGCATCAAAGTGGCTGATGGCGGCCTTGCGCTGCTCGTTGGCCCGAACGTCATCAACGACGGCCTTATCGAAGCCAATCTCGGCACGGTGCAGCTGGCATCTGGTGACAGCTTCTCTGTCGATATGTATGGCGATGGCCTGCTGAACCTGCAAGCCAGCCCACAACTCACCCAGCAGATCGTTAGCAACAGCGGCGCAATCGCGGCTAATGGCGGCAGAGTAACGATGACCACCGCAGCGGCTTCTAATGTGGTTGATAACCTCATAAATATGGATGGTATCATCGTCGCCAACAGCGTTGGCACGAAAAACGGCAAAGTGACTCTTTTAGCACAAGGCCAATCCAACAAAAAATCCACCACTGTTGTTTCTGGCGTCATTCAGGCTCGCGGCTCTGACGCTGGCGAAACCGGCGGTTCGGTGGATATCATTGGCGATCGCGTAGCGCTGCTTGATGGCGCGATTGTTGATGCTTCAGGTCAAAACGGTGGCGGCACAGTTCGCATCGGTGGTGACTATCAAGGCAAAGGCGATGTCCTGAACGCCACGCAAGCCATCTTCTCTGACTATGCATATGTCAATGCTAGCGCGCTGAGCAATGGTAACGGCGGCAAAGTTATTCTCTGGGCTGATGACAGCACCTATTTTGGCGGCCTCATCGAAGCTAAAGGCGGCGCGGTTTCCGGCAATGGTGGCTTCGTTGAAACCTCCGGCAAAGAATTCCTCACCGCGTCAGGTATCGCATACGCTAACGCAACCAACGGCAACGCTGGCACCTGGTTGCTCGATCCACGCAACGTAGAGATCGTCAATAATGTCAGCGGCGGAACCACGTCAAACGGCACATACAGCTCTGCGACATTCACGCCAACCGGAAACAATGCACAGATTGAAGCGGGCGTTATTGAAACATCGCTTAACGCGGGCACCAGCGTTACCATCACCACCGGCACCACCGGCACGCAAGATGGCGACATCACCGTTTCTACCGACATCAGCAAAACAGGAGGCGGCAACGCAACCCTCACGCTCACTGCTGCTGACGACATCATCTTCCAAAACAGCGCCGACATCACTTCAAGCAACAACAGACTGAGCGTCGTGCTTAATGCCGCTGATAATGTCACCTTTGGCAACAACTCTACCGTCACCACGAACAATGGCAACGTCACCATCAACTCTGGGCGCTTTACCAACAACGAAGGTACTGGCGTATTTAACGTAGGCACTGGGAAATGGACAGTTTACACCGTTGATCCAAACAATAATACGCTCGGCGGACTCACCGCTGCAAACGTTCGTTATGGTTGCACCAGCAGCACTACATGCGTCACTGCTATCCCAGGCAGCGGCAACCTCCTATTATATAGTGTACGCCCAACGCTGACCGTAACCCCTGTTGCTGCATCCATCACCTATGGTGATGCTGCACCAACCTATACCACCACCATCACTGGCCTGAAAACCAATGACGGTGCAGCTACCGCAAACGTCAACACTGGCTCTGCAAGCGTTACCAGCACTTACGCGCAAGGCAGCAACGCAGGCAACTACAACCTTGTGGCTTCTGCAGGCACACTGTCTTCTTCGCTGGGTTATAGCTTTAGCGGCGCAACACTTACCAACGGCCTGACCGTTGCAAAGAAAGCCCTCACCGCAGCGCTCACTGGCGTGGTCAGCAAAGTGTATGACCGCACCACCACCGCAACGCTTTCTGGCGACAACTACAGCCTCTCTGGGTTCTATGGCTCGGATGCTGGCAATGTGAGCGTCAGCACCACTGCAGGTACATACAACAATAGAAACGCAGGCACTGGCAAACTGGTGACCGTCAGCAGCATCACCCTCACGGGCAGCAAAGCAAACAACTACACTGTTTCTGGTGGTGTCAGCGGCAACGTGGGCACGATTCTGCAGCGCGATATCACCGTTAGCGCAAACGCTTCGAACAAAACCTATAATGGCAACGATACCGCCAGCGTAACCCTATCTAACAACCGCATCTCTGGCGACACGGTAACCAACAGCTACAGCACCGCAACCTTCTCTGACAAGATGGCGGCTAACAACAAAACTGTTACCGTTAGCGGCATCGCTATCGGCGGCGCAGACGCAGGCAACTATAACCTTGTTAGCACCACTGCTACCGACACTGCCAACATCACCAAACGTGATCTGACCATCACTGCAACAGGTCAAGACAAGGTCTATGATGGCCTCGCCACCGCGCAGGTAACACTGTCTGACGACCGCATATCAGGCGATGTATTCACCGACAGCTACACCTCGGCCAATTTCTACACTGGCTTGTTTAAAAGCAATGCAAACGTTGCTAACAACAAAGGTATTGTTGTTACTGGCCTCAGCATTTCTGGCACGGATGCTGGCAACTATAACATCACCAACTTCTTCAATGCTGCCCTCACTTCCGCCGACATCACCAAGCGCGACCTTATCGTCACCGCAAACAACAAAACCATGACCTATGGCGATGGTAATACGCTGGCTGGCTACACCTCAACGGGTCTGCAAAATGGTGAAACCATTGGTTCCGTAGCTCTCTTAACCAATGCTACCTCCTCCACCAGCGGCAATTGGAAAGCCACCAACGGCGCGGATTGGACCATCAGCGCAAGCAATGCAACGGGCGGAACTTTCAGTGCCAGCAACTACAATCTAAGCTATCAAGCTGGCACGCTGACCGTAAATCAAAAAGCGCTGAATATTGCAGCTACCGCCGACAATAAGGTGTATGACGCTAACACCACGGCGACCATCACTGGCGTGACCGACAGCCACATCACGGGCGACGTGGTGAATGTTGCTTACACCGACGCAACCTTCGACACTAAAGATGTGGGCACTGGCAAAACGGTAACACTGAACGGCCTGACCGTTACTGGCACAGACGCTGCGAACTACAGCTATGGCGCAGTGACCACCACTGCCGACATCACCCAGCGCGACCTGACGATCACAGCTAACAACCAATCACAGACCTATGCTGCAAGCAAAGTTCTCAGCGCAGGCTTTGTAACTAACGCGGGCGAACTGCAAGGCACCGATGCGATTGACACCGTTGACCTCACCACCAACGCTACCCTTTCAGGCAGCGGCAACTGGAATGTTTCTGGCCTTACGCCTTGGGCAATCACTGGTAGCAACGCAGCGGGCGCCAACTTCTCTGCAGGCAACTACAACATCAACTACGTTGATGGCGCGCTGACCGTTAGCAAAAAAGACGTGGCTATCACCGCCACTGCCGACAACAAAGTCTATGATGGCAACCGCAATGCAACCGTCACGCTCGACACACACACCATTGCTGGTGACAACGTAACTGGTGTTCATGGTGATGCTAAATTCAACAATAAAAATGCTGCAAATGGCAAAATCGTAACCATCGAAGACGTGGCTCTTTCCGGTGCTGATGCTGATAACTACAACGTTACCAACCTGTTCAACGTTGCACTGGCGCAAGCGAACATCACCAAGCGCGATCTTATCATCAGTGCGACTGCAAATGACAAGGTGTATGATGGCAACCGCACCGCTACCATTGCACTTAGCGATGACCGCGTAGCTGGCGACACCTTCACCACCCAAACCTTTGCCACTGCACGCTTTGGCAACAAAAACGTGGGCGTTGATAAAACCGTAACCGTCAATGGGATTGATATCTCTGGCGGCGACGCACGTAACTATAACTTCAACACCACCACCACTACTCTGGCTGACATCACACAGCGCACCCTCAACATCACCGCCGTTGCAGACGACAAAGTGTATGACGGCAACCGCACAGCAGCCGTTACCCTGAGCGATGACCGCGTAGCTGGCGATACATTCAACGCACAAACCTTTGTCACTGCACGCTTTGGCAACAAAAACGTGGGCGTTGATAAAACCGTAACCGTCAATGGGATTGATATCTCTGGCGGCGACGCAAAGAACTACAACTTTAACACCACGACCACTGCACTGGCAGACATCACCAAGCGTGACCTCAACATCACCGCTGTGGCTGATGATAAGGTGTATGATGGCAACCGCACCGCAACCGTGACACTAAGCGATGACCGCGTAGCTGGCGATACATTCAACGCACAGGACTACAACAATGCTCGTTTTGACACCAAAAACGTTGGCGTAGATAAGCTCGTAACCATCAACGGCATCGACATCAGAGGTGGCGATGCACAGAACTATAACTTCAACACGACGACCACTGCACTGGCAGATATCACCAAGCGTGACCTCAACATCACCGCTGTGGCTGATGATAAAGTGTATGATGGCAACCGTACAGCAGCCGTTACCCTGAGCGATGACCGCGTAGCAGGTGATACATTCAACGCACAGGACTACAACAATGCTCGTTTTGACAATAAAAACGTTGGTGTAGATAAGCTCGTAACCGTCAACGGCATAAACATCAGAGGTGGCGACGCACGTAACTATAACTTCAACACCACCACCACCGCGCTGGCTGACATTACCGCACGTGATCTCACCGTCACTGCAAATGACCAAACGCAAACCTACGCAGATGGTAACAACCTGACGCAAGGCTTCACCAGCTCTGGCTTGCAAGGTACCGATGCGATCGACACCGTTGATCTAATCACCAACGCAACCCTTTCCACCAGCGGCAACTGGAACGCTACCAACGGCACGCCTTGGAGCATCACCGGCAGCAACGCTGCTGGCACAAGCTTCCGCGCGGGCAACTACAACATCACTTACGTTGATGGTGGACTCACCATCAATAAAAAATCACTGGATATCAATGCCGATGCAGATAGCAAAGTGTATGATGGCAACCGCACTGCTTCCGTCACACTGAGCGATGACCGCGTAGCCGGTGACGTTCTGAGCGCTACCAATGCTGATGCATTGTTTGACACTAAAGACGTTGGCGGGAAAAAGTCGGTGACCGTTTCTGGTATTAACGTTACGGGTGCTGACGCTGGAAACTATGACTTCAACACTGATGCAACCGCTGGCGCAGCCATCACCCCACGCAGCATCACCGTCACCGCTGATGGCAAAACCAAAGTTTATGGTTCAGCTGACCCAAGCCTGACCTTCACGAACGATGCGCTGCAGGGTTCGGATACTTTAGGTGAAGTGTTCTCTGGCTCGCTATCTCGAGATGTGGGTGAACACGTAATAGATGGTCCATTTGCCATCAACCAGGGCTCACTGGCTAGCAATGACAACTACACAATTGACTATATAGGCGACGTTCTGGTCATCACCCCCGCCGACCTGAACGTAGTGGCTGACAACAAATCGGTTGTATTTGGCGCAACGCTTCCAGCTCTGACATATGTGGCAACGGGCTTCCAGTTTGCGGATAACGAAGCTGGCGTCTTGACGGGCGCACTCTCCACCGTGCCTAGCAACTCATTGATTGGCGTATATCCAATTGAACAAGGCACACTCGCTTCCAACCCTGACTACAACATTGTGTACACCCCAGGTGAGTTGACCATCCAAAACCAAGATGCAATCAATGCTTCGCAACTTCAGACGAATGGCCCTGGTTCGCTCGGTGGCAATGGCGGTCGTAGTGGCACCCTGCTTTCCATGACAAATGGTGGCGGCGGAAACTCTGGCGGCGGCAACTTGGGTGACCTCGCTCCTGCAGCTGGCGGTGAAAATCCAGGCTCGCTCGAACCAGCAGCAGGTGGCACAACCTCACTAATCGATTGCACGCCAGAAACCCCATGCGAAGCCACTGAATAAACTACCTTCGTATTAACCTTAAAAAACGCGCTGGTGTCCCCAGCGCGTTTTTGTATAATACTTCTCATGCGCTAAATACATGTACTGCAGTTATTTGGTTATTTCTGCCTCAAACGACTATAGTATTTTGACAAAATGATGAGACATTATTTTATCAGTGACGCTCGCTACGCGCCGCAAAACCATCGCTTTCGGCAACGGCTATATATTTGGTGGAACCGAGAGGATTCGAACCTCCGACCTAGCGTTTAGGAAACGCTTGCTCTATCCAACTGAGCTACGGCTCCACATACTTGTTGCAAGCTGAAAATTCATAGCCCTCGCGTAGAAAAAGTGCAAGGGGTGAGGGGTATATCTACAATAATTCCGCCGTAAGACGATTTAAAACCAGCCGTCCGGCCAGCGTCGTCTTCAGTAGGTCGTCGTCGCGTTCAAGTAAGCCTTTGCTTTGATAGAGGCGGATCTTGGTAGTGTTGATATGGTCGCGCAGGTCAAAACCGTGGCGGCTGATAAAGCTTTCATAATCGATACCATCGCTCAGGCGCAGCCCCATCATCAGCATTTCCATCGCTTGCGTCGGCAGGTCGGTAGCATCCCATAGCTCCACGCCATTGCCTCTTTTCTCGACATTTTCCAGCCAGCGTTCAGGGCTTTTCAGCGTCTGCGTGGCATAGCGAACGCCGCCCTCGGTCACTCGCCCATGCGCGCCGGGGCCCACGCCGATATAGTCGTCCCCCTGCCAATAGGACAGGTTGTGGCGGCTTTTTTGGTCTGGCCCTGCGTAGTTTGAAACCTCGTAAGCATGAAGCCCGTGTGCGCCTGTTATTTCCTCGGTCAGGCGATAGAGCGCCTCGGCGGTTTCCTCGTCCGGCATGGCAAAGGCGCCCTTGGCATAGGCATGATAAAAAGCCGTGTTTTCTTCGATGGTTAGCTGATAAAGCGACAAATGACCGCGCGCGAGTGCGAGGGCTTCTTTCAGCTCTTCTTCCCATTGTTTGAGCGTCTGGTTTGGGCGTGCATAGATCAAATCAAAAGAGAAACGCTCGAAGACTTCGGCTGCGTAGGCGATGGCTTTTTTAGCCTCTTGAACGCTATGACCACGCCCGAGGAAGCTGAGCTCCTCCTGCCGCAGCGATTGCACACCGAGGGATGCGCGCTCGACACCCGCTGCCTTAAGCTCGCGGAATTTATCAATTTCTACCGAGGTTGGGTTGGCCTCCAGCGTGATCTCCAGCTTGTTGCTGCAAGGCCAGAGGGCGTGCACGCGGTCAATGAGCGCGGCAACCAGCGAGGGCGGCATAAGCGAGGGCGTTCCGCCGCCAAAGAAAATGCTGGTGACGGTGCGTCCGGCCGTGTGCGTATGCATATAGTCCAGCTCACGCAGTAGCGCCGCCTGCCAGCGGTCCATCTCCACTTTTTCACGCACATGCGAGTTAAAGTCGCAATAGGGGCACTTGGACAAGCAAAACGGCCAGTGGATATAAACGGCTAAGGAATTCATGTAAGTTGTCAGTTGCCAGTGGTCAGCGGTCAGTTGTAAGCTGCCATGTATCTACTTGTGTAAACTGATAACTGGCCGCTGGCAACTGACAACTGATTTATGACCCCCGAACAAGACACGATCGTTTCCATTATCAGCAAGATATATGACGAAATATTCGACATCGAGCAGGAATATAAACTGCTTATGGGCGATGGCGATTTTCGCCCGCGCATCGACTATTTCCATGATGCTATTCGCGCCTTTGTTTCTGGCACTGCGGGGGAGCGCCTGAGCGTTGAGCATCTGGCGTATGACATTGAGGGGCTGCGCTATTTGCAGGCCACGCCGCTGGGGGTTCTTCGCCCGCACAGCACGGCGGGCTCGCCAGCGGTCGAGGTCATCAATGTGGGGTTCGGGCAGGAGCTGGCTGCTGCGCCCAAGCGTCTCGATAGAACGGGGCGCTCAAGGCTTTCCGAGCTGTATCAACATTATGCCGTGTTGTTTTCGGCGCTGATGAAGGCGGGTGCCGATGAGGATTTTATCGCCCGCACCGAAGATTTGAATCAAGATGTAAAAGAGATGAACGCCATCATCGCGCAGATTGCGGCGCTGGCATCGGGCAAAGGTTCGGTGGAGACAGCAGCGGCGCTCGCTGGGCAGGTGGAGGATGCGAATTTGCACAAGCTCATCATCGCGTTTTTGCAGCAAAAGCGCTATACACGCAGCGAAGATGTGCACAAGCTCACCGAGGCGATCAAGCGCGAAATCTATGACAAAGACAAGCGCATTAAAGGCATCGATCAGGCGCATATGCGCTATGCGATGGCGCAGCTGGCGGTGTATGAGGCGTCGAAAGATGTGCTCAAATCCATGGCGCAAAAGGGCATGAATTTGGTGGGGAAATTTGTCGAAGCCTCGGTAGCGCAAACACGACAAGACCGTTCGCGCTAGACAACGTCACCGCTTACCTCTAAAATCCGGCCAATCTCATAGGGCAAAAAATATGAAAATCCTCCTCATCGAAGACGACAAAGAATCCGCCAAATACCTCATCAAAGGCCTGCGTGAGCAGGGTATGGTGGTGGATCATTGCGACAATGGCAAAGATGGCCTGTTCATGGCGATGAGCGAAAAATACGATGCGATGATCGTTGACCGCATGGTGCCAGAGGTCGATGGGCTGACCATCATTCAAACGCTGCGTGCAAGCGGCAATGAAACGCCGGTCATCGTGCTGACTGCGCTTGACAAGGTGGAAGAGCGCGTCAAAGGCCTCAAATCCGGCGCGGATGATTATCTGCCCAAGCCCTATTCCTTCACCGAGCTGATGGCGCGCCTGGAGACCATCACGCGGCGCAAGCCTGGCGAAAAATCGGTGACTAAATTGACCTGCGAAGACTTGGAAATGGATCTGCTCACGCGCAGCGTCAAACGCGCGGGCAAAGAAATAGACCTGCAGGCGCGCGAGTTTGCGCTGCTGGAATATCTGATGCGCAACGCCGGCACCGTGGTCACCCGCACCATGCTGCTCGAACATGTGTGGGACTATAATTTTGACCCGCAGACCAACGTCATCGACGTGCATATCTCTCGCCTGCGGCAAAAGGTGGATAAGGGCTTTGAAAAAAGCCTCATCCACACGCTGCGCGGCGCAGGCTATAAGCTGTCGGATAGGTAGGAATGGAATCAAAGCTCGCCCGCATCGTCAAAACCTTTACCTTCCGCCTCGCTTTGGTGTATGTGGGCTTGTTTGGCCTGTCGGTGATATTGCTGTTCGCGTTCATCTATACGTTTGCGATGAATTATTTTCAGGGGCAGGTGAGTGACACTATCCGCGCGCAATATAACTACATGGCCAATGATTATCGCGAAAACGGCTCAGCCGCCGTCGAAGAGCGGATCAAAGAATTCATTGCCAGCGATGATGAGGGCACCAGCGTGTATATTCTCGTCAATAAAGACTATGAGAAAGTCGCGGGGAATTTGAACGAATGGCCGGATAATGCCATTAAAGAAAAAGCGTTTGAGAAAGAAGGTCATTGGGTGCGTTTTTACATTGAAGGAACGCGCAACACACCGCAGGGGATAGAGGTTAAGGCAGTGATGATACCGCTGTCCAAATGGCGTTATTTGCTAGTCGGGCAAACGCTGCAGAGCAACGAAAAAATTGAGCAAACAATCGTGCAGGCGTTCTGGGCGAGCTTGCTGCTGACGCTGGTGATGGCATTCTCTGGTGCTATCGTGATGACGCGAAGCGTTATGAAGCGTATCAACGTCATCAACCGTTCGGCGGCGACCATTATGCATGGCGACATGACCGCGCGCATTCCGTTCACGCGCGGGGGCGATGAGTTCGACGAGCTGTCATCCAACCTCAACCAGATGTTAGATCGCATTCAGATGTTGCTCGAATCGCTCAGCCAATTTGCCAACAATATTGCGCACGATCTACGCAGCCCGCTAAACCGTATCATCAACCGGCTGGATGCAGGCCTTCGCACTATTGAAGATGAAAATCCTGCCAGAAAACTGCTTGAAAAAAACATACAAGATATGCATGAGCTGATTGGCACATTTAATTCTATTCTCAAAATTTCTGAGCTGGAAGCGGGCGCAGAATTTCGTAATTTTGAACCTTGTGACCTGCAGCGAATTCTTGAGAATTTGGTGGAGTTTTATGAGCCTTATGCGGCAGAAAAAGCCATTGCGCTGGAAAATCATATGAATATGCCACTGGAAATTCAAGGCGAAAAAAACCTCATCACGCAAGCCTTTGCCAACCTGCTCGACAACGCGATTAAATTCACGCCGCGCGGCGGGCAGGTCACCGTTTCTTGCGAGCTGCATGAAGACCGCACCGACATTTTGATAGCCGACACCGGCCCGGGTGTTCCCAGCGAATATTATGACAAGGTGTTCGAAAAATTCTTCCGCCTCGAGCAAAGCCGCAACACGCGCGGAAACGGCCTCGGCTTGTCACTCGTTTCCGCCATCGCCCGCATCCACGGCGCCACCATCACGCTGGAAGACAACGCCCCAGGCCTTCGTGTCCGCTTTTCAATTGATGGTTAGACCTCAGTAGAGAACAGAAAAAGCGTTATTCGTCGGCGTGTTTAATGATAGCGAAGCCCTGTTTTTTGTAGTTTTCGACACAGTCTTTATCATTGTTTTTCTGGATACTGTAACCAACCATGCCACCTGCGATGGAACCAGCGGTGCCTCCACCGCAAGTCACCACTTTCCCGTCTTTCTGCAGGACAGTTTGCGGCGTTGCACACGCAGTTACAAGCAACAAAACTAATAAATATTTTACTCCACGATTCATCATCATTCTCCCGTTTTTAATTCTTCGCTTTATCGACCAGTTTGTTTTTCGCGATCCATGGCATCAGTGCACGCAGTTTTGCGCCCACGCCTTCGATGCCGTGTTTAGCTTGCTCACCGCGCCATTTTTCAAGGTTGTGCGCGCCTTGGGTTGCGCGATCGGCCATGAAGTCTTTCGCGAATTTGCCGCTCTGGATGTCGGTCAAAACTTGCTTCATCGCTTTTTTGGTGTCAGCTGTCACGATTTTTGGGCCAGTGATGTAGTCACCATATTCAGCGGTGTTGGAGATGGAATAGCGCATGTTGGCCATGCCACCTTCATAGATGAGGTCAACGATGAGTTTCATTTCATGCACGCATTCGAAATACGCCATTTCTTCAGGGTAGCCCGCTTCCACGAGGGTTTCAAAACCGGCTTGCATCAGCGCGGTCACGCCGCCGCAGAGCACAGCTTGCTCACCGAATAAATCGGTTTCGCATTCGTCTTTGAAGGTGGTTTCGATGATACCCGAGCGACCGCCGCCGACGCCAGAAGCGTAAGAGAGTGCGGTGGCCAGTGCAGTGCCCGAAGCGTCTTGCGCGATAGCCACGAGGCAAGGAACGCCGCCACCTTTTTGGTATTCGCCGCGAACGGTGTGGCCAGGGCCTTTAGGCGCGATCATGAACACGTCCATGTCGGCGCGTGGTTTGATGAAGCCAAAATGCACGTTCAGGCCGTGCGCGAAGGCGAGGGCCACGCCTTTTTTCATGTGTGGTTCAATTTGGGTGTAGATATCGGCTTGGTTTTCATCAGGCGCGAGGATCATAATCACGTCGGCATCCCTCACCGCTTCGGTGGGTTCTTTGACCACGAAGCCCGCGCCTTGCGCTTTTGCAACAGAGGCGGAGGTGGAGCGAAGCGCGATGACCACATCGCTCACGCCACTGTCTTTGAGGTTCTGCGCATGCGCATGTCCTTGGCTGCCATAGCCAACGATGACCACTTTTTTGCTTTTGATGAGGTTCAGGTCAGCGTCTTTATCGTAGTAAACTTTCATTGTATTCTCCTTGTAGCCCCGCCGCATGGCGGGGTCTGGTTAATGTTAAATCCGGACCCCGCGACAAGCGCGGGGATTACTAAATCCCATTCTTTCCTCTTGCCACAGCGGCGACGCCCGTGCGGCAAATTTCAACCAACCCGATGGGTTGCATCAGGGCGATAAATGCGTCTAGTTTTTCGCTGCTGCCGGTCAGTTCGAACACGAAGGATTCCATAGTGGAATCAACCACGCGCGCGCGAAACACATCAGCAATTTGCAGCGCTTCAACGCGGTTTGCGCCGACGCCCACGACTTTCACCAGCGCCAGTTCGCGCTCCACATGTGCGCCTTCAACCGTCAGGTCATGCACCTTATAGACCGGTATCATTTTCTCCAGCAATTTTTTGATCTGCTCGACGACTGTTTCAGTGCCAGAGGTCACGATGGTGATGCGCGAAAGTTTTTTCTCGCCATCGACTTCGGCAACGGTGAGCGACTCGATGTTGTAGCCACGGCCAGAGAACAGGCCGATGACGCGCGCGAGCACGCCAAATTCATTATCCACCAGAACGGCCAGCGTGTGGCGGCGAATCTGCGGTTTCGTCGTTGGGATGTCGTAAACGATATCTTGCATTTCTTTTTTCATGGCGTTCTCTTGTCACCCCGCACTTGTTGCGGGGTCTGGCCTTTCAAACCAACTGTTCATATAAATCTTTCCACTCTGGATTCATGCGCTCTATAGCATCCATTTTGAACGCACGTTTCCATCTCTTTATGCCTTTTTCCCTGCGAATCGCTTCCTCTATATTTTCGTACACTTCATAGTAGACAAGGGTTTTTATCCCATATTTTTTTGTAAAACCATCGGCAAGGTCATTTTTATGTTCATAAACACGCCTTGCCAAATTATTTGTGACTCCGGTGTAGAATGTGCTGTTACGCGCTTTTGCCAAAATATATACATAGTAAGACATTCGAGCTAAATCCTACACCAGACCCCGCAACAAGTGCGGGGTGACGTTTCATATTCTCCTCACACCTGACTCTTGTCTAGCTTGTCATCGTCGCGGTCTTCAGGGCCCATGACGAGTTCATAATGCGCCGCGCCAGCGGCGATCATCGGATAGACGTTTTCATTCTGGTCCACCATCATATCAACGATGACTGGGCCGGGGGTTTCGATCATTTTTTTCAGCGTAGCATCGACATCCGCCACCTTGTCGCAGCGCAGGCCAACCATGCCATAGGCTTCGGCGAGCTTGATAAAATCAGGCAGGCTTTCCATGTAGGAGTTAGCATGGCGATTGCCGTGGAACATTTCCTGCCACTGGCGCACCATGCCCATATAGCGGTTGTTGAGGATGAGCACTTTCAGCGGCAGTTTGAACTGCATCATGGTCGATAGTTCCTGAATATTCATCAGGATGGAAGCCTCGCCGGTGACGCACACAACGAGCGAATCCGGATGCGCAATTTGCACGCCCATCGCGCTCGGCATGCCGTAGCCCATCGTGCCAAGGCCGCCAGAGGTCATCCAGTGATTCGGGTGGTCAAACGTCAGGAACTGCGCCGCCCACATTTGATGTTGGCCGACGTCGGTGGTGATATAGGTGGATTCTTTTTTGGTCAGCGCGTTCAGGCGGTCGAGCACATATTGTGGCTTGATGGTGCCATCGGCGGATTGTTTGTATTTGAAACTTTTTTTGCTGCGCCAGCCTTCAATTTTTTCCCACCATTCTTTTAACTCCCTCTCCCTTTGGGAGAGGGTTGGGGTGAGGGCTGCGTTGCCCTCATCCTGGCTGTCGCCGCCCTTCTCCCGGGGGGAGAAGGTGCTCATTTTCTTCTTCCACAGCTCAATCATCTGGCGGATAACGTCGCCCGCATCGCCGACGATAGGGATATGCGCATGTACGTTTTTATTGATAGATGACGGGTCTATATCAACATGGATTTTTTTCGATTTGCGTGAGAAGGCATCAAGACGGCCAGTCACGCGGTCGTCAAAGCGCGCACCAATGTTGATCATCACGTCGCACTCGGCCATGCACATGTTGGCCTCGAGCGAACCATGCATACCGAGCATGCCGACAAATTGTTTGTCGGTGCCGGGGAATGCGCCAAGCCCCATCAGCGTATTGGTGCAGGGAAAGCCCGTCATCCGCACGAGCTCTGTCAGCAGCTTGCATGCCTCTGGCCCAGAGTTAATAACGCCGCCACCGACATAAAAAATCGGGCGTTTGGCCGTTGCCATCAGCTCCACAGCCTTGGCCACCAGCTTGCTGTCAGCGGGCTTTACATCGGGGTATGAGGCGCGAACGACAGGCTGTTTGCCCGCATAAGCCGTCAGCTGGTTCATGATGTTTTTAGGGATGTCGATGACCACAGGGCCGGGGCGGCCAGTGCGCGCAACGTGGAACGCTTCGTGGATGGTTTTGGGC
>RFOF01000160.1 GCA_009926845.1 Alphaproteobacteria bacterium | reverse complement strand
TGTTCAAAAAAGTGGGCATCGAGCCGGAGCCTTCGTTCTTCAACGAGCATGAGCGCCAGTTGCAGTTTTCCTGCCGTGGCGGCGCGGTTCAGCTTATTCGCGTGCGCAGTTTTGATGTGCCGACCTTTGTGGCGTTCGGCGCGGCGCAAATGGGCATCGCGGGCAGCGACGTGCTGATGGAATTTGACTATAACGACTTATACACCCCGCTGGATCTGAACATCGGCCATTGCCGCCTGTCGATTGCGGAATTGGAAAACGCGCCGCAGGAAGATTTAGAGCGCGCGAGCCACGTGCGCGTCGCCACCAAATACCCGAATTTGACGCAGCGTTATTTCGCCGAGCGCGGCATTCAGGCCGAGTGCATCAAGCTTGGCGGAGCAATGGAGCTTGCGCCCTTGCTCGGGCTTTCGCCGCGCATCGTTGACCTCGTCGGCACGGGAAAAACATTGAAAGCCAATGGCCTGCGCGAAGTGGAGGTCATCACCAAAATTTCCTCACGCCTTATCGTCAATCGCGCCGCGTTCAAAACCCGCAGCGACGAGATCGGCACGCTGGTTGAGCGCTTCCGCGAGGCTGTCAATGCCGGTTAGCTTTTTATTTTTGTCATTCCGACCAAGCGTAGCGCGTGGAGGAATCTTGCAAGATCCCTCGACTACGCTCGGGATGACAACATGGACAATATATGCCTACTAAAATTTCTAGTACACAAGCTGATTTTGAAGCCGCGCTCACGCGTTTTTTTGCCACGCGCGACGAAGGAACGAATGAAGTTGGGCATGTGGTCACCGGCATCATCACCGATGTTCGCACGCGCGGCGACGAAGCGCTGCTGGCATACACCAAAAAATTTGACCGCTTTGATGCGACGCCCGAAAACATCAAAGTAGATGCTAAAGACATCGCAAATGCGCTGGCGCTTTGCTCGCCGGAGCTGATGAAATCGCTGAAGGTTGCGGCGCAGCGCATCGCTGATTATAGCCGCCGCCAGTTGCCACAGGATTTGGATTACACCGACGATAAGGGCGTGCGCCTTGGCCACCGCTGGAGCGCGATTGACGCGGTTGGGCTGTATGTTCCGGGCGGCACGGCGTTTTACCCGAGTTCGGTTTTGATGAATGCGGTGCCTGCGAAGGTCGCGGGCGTTTCGCGCCTCGTCATGATGGTGCCATCGCCGGAAGGCGCGCTGCACCCGGCGCTACTGGCTGCCGCGCATGTGGCAGGCGTGGATGAAATCTATAAAATCGGCGGCGCGCAAGCGGTCGCCGCGCTGGCATACGGTACAAAAACCATTGCGCCGGTCGATAAAATTGTTGGTCCGGGCAATGCCTATGTGGCGGAGGCAAAACGTCAGGTGTTCGGGCAAGTGGGTATCGACATGATCGCTGGCCCATCAGAAATTTTGGTCATCGCTGACAACCAAAACAACCCCGATTGGATAGCAGCCGATTTGCTCTCGCAGGCCGAGCACGACACGCTCGCGCAATCTGTGCTTATCACCAATGACAGCGCGTTTGCAGACGCGGTAGCAGCGGCGGTTGAAACCACACTCAAGACACTTCCACGCCAAGATATAGCCCGCAAATCATGGGAGAAATTTGGTGGCATCATCCTCGTGCAAAATTGGGATGAGGCTGCCGCCATCTGCAACCGTATCGCGCCCGAGCATTTGGAAATTGCGGTGAAAGATGCTGACGCGCTCTCGAAAAATATTCGCCATGCGGGCGCCATTTTCCTCGGTCGCCACACGCCCGAGGCCATCGGCGATTATGTAGCTGGGCCTTCGCATGTCCTCCCCACCTCGCGCACGGCGCGTTTTTCATCTGGGCTTTCGGTGTTTGATTTTATCAAGCGCAGCTCCATCATCGGCTGCACGGAGCAGTCGCTGCAAGCACTCAGCGACTATGCGCATGTGCTCGCCACCACCGAGGGGCTCGACGCGCACGCCCTTTCCGTTTCTATTCGTCGCACATCATCCCCCTTCGCCAAGGCTTCGGAGGACAAGTGACCGAGCGCCTCACCACCGTCCGCCTCGGAACATCCATTCGCCCCCGCTCGCCCGAAATCGAGAATGAAAAAACGGTGGCCATCGCCGACCTGCTGGATGAAAATGCGTTCCAACCCACATGCATGACCTGCGGCCCCTACGACTTACTCCTCAGCGTTGAAGACGGCAAATTGGTGCTCGACATTTCCGGGCAGGCCGAAGACGGGGGAAAAAAGGTCGTGCTTTCGCTGCAACCGCTGCGCGGCATCATCCGCGATTATTTTATGATCTGCGAAAGCTATTATGAGGCGCTGAAGGCCACCACCCCCGGCAAGCTGGAAGCCATCGACATGGCGCGGCGCGGCGTGCATAATGAGGGTTCGGAAGTTTTGCAAGATGTGCTAAAAGACCGAATTGTCGTTGATTTTCCGACCTCTAGACGATTATTTACTCTTATTTGCGTTTTACACATAAAGTGATATAAAGCGGCAACCAGAAACGTTTTCAAAGGATTTACATGGCTAAAGAAGAACTACTCGAATTTCCCGGCATCGTGACCGAGTTACTGCCAAACGCCACCTTCCGCGTGAAGCT
>RFOF01000159.1 GCA_009926845.1 Alphaproteobacteria bacterium | reverse complement strand
CCCTTCCCCCAGTGGGGGAAGGCGCTCAAAGCCCTCTCCCTCTGGGAGAGGGTTGGGTGAGGGCTCTTAGTATTATAAAACCGCCTAAAACGCCCCAAAACGCCTCAAATTTCGTGAAAAAACCACCAAAAAACATCGAAATTTGCCCAAATTCAGCCAATTTTTCGCATAAAAACAGCTCACATTTGGCGCACACCCCACGCACATTTTACGCAATTTTTTGTCACACAAGGCGCATATTTTTGTTATAATGAACCCATAACCCTCACATCATTTTCTCTATGCCCCCCACCAAAAAAATATCCCTTGCGCTGCAAGGCGGCGGTTCCCACGGAGCATTTAGCTGGGGTGTGATTGACCAATTATTGCTCGATGGCCGCGTGGAAATTGAAGCCGTGTCGGCCACCTCTGGCGGTTCGCTCAATGCGGTGGTCATGGCCCAAGGGCTCATCAATAATGGCGCAGACGGCGCGCGTGAGGCACTCCAGAAATTCTGGAAAAAAGTGAGCGTCGCCACCAGCGTTCTGCCCATTCAGATGAAAGCGGTGGATACGTTGCTGGGCAATGTCGGCCTCGACCTGTCTCCGTCCACCATGGCACTGGACTACATCACCCGTATTTTTTCGCCGTCGCAATTTAACTTACTGGGCATCAATCCGCTGCAGGGAATTTTAGAAGAAGTCGTGGATTTTGACGCGCTACAAAAAAACTCGCCGATTACGATTTATATCAACGCCACACATGTGCGCACCGGCAAAAATATTTTGTTCGACACGCCGCATATCACGCTTGAATCCGTACTCGCATCCTCGTGTTTGCCGTTTGTGTTTAAGACGGTGGAGATTGACGGCGAACCCTTCTGGGATGGTAGTTTTTCCGCTTGCCCGTCGCTGTCGCCGCTCGCTAATTTCAGCAAGTCGTCTGATATTGTTTTGGTGCAAGTTCACCCGAGTCAGGCCGAGGAAGTTCCGACCCACGCCGCCGATATTTTAGACCGCGCGACGGAAATAAGTTTCAATGCTGTTTTGCGTCAGGAGCTCAAAACCATTTCGCTGTATAACCGCATGATCGACGCGGGCGCACTGAAGCAAAAACCGGTCTATTTCCACCGCATCGAATCACAGGAAATGCTCTCCGGCCTCGGCCGCGCCAGCAAGCTCAACGCCGATTGGGATTTTCTTGTTTACTTGCATGACCTCGGCGTGCAAGCTGCAACCGATTGGCTGGAGAAAAATTTTGTGACGCTTGGGCAAAAATCCAGCGCGGAGTTTGAGTAGAGTGAACACTATTCCAGCCAGCAGGATATTCACAACGCATTGCAATGATAGTCTTGTAGATATCGCGCGGGAAACATTGAAAGCGGCTCAGACTTTGCGCGATGGCGTGAGTAATAATAGCAACGCCAAACTAACACTCCATCACTGTTTGCGACAGATCGAAACACGAGGCAATTTTTGTCGTACTCGTACTGCAGAGGAGGCTCATGCGCATGAGGCGGCGTTGAGTCAATTAAAAACAGCAGCGAAGGCACTGGTGGATGGAACGGGGAACCCTAAAGATAATTACACCAGTCTAGCCACTGCACTCGATGGTGTGCTGCCTGAAGATGTCAGGGCGGAGCTTTGCGCGCGAGTGCACTTCTTGGATGAAGGATTGGGGATTTAGCCCTTACTCTTTTTACTCTTCATCAGCTTATAGGTTAGCGAGTCGTGCAGCGCGTTGAACGATGCGTCGATGACGTTGGCGGAAACGCCGATGGTGTTCCACGTGTTGCCCTTGGAATCTTGTGATTCGATCATTACGCGCGTCAGCGCCTTGGTTCCTTCGCTTGGCGTTAAGATGCGCACCTTATAATCGGTCAGTGAAATGTCGGCCAGTTGCGGGAAATTTTTGGCCAGCGCCTTGCGCAGCGCGCCGTCCAGCGCGTTTACGGGGCCATTGCCCTCGGCCACCGTCAGACGCTCTTCACCGTCGATGAGCAGCTTCACAATGGCCTCAGAGGTGTTGACCAATTTGCCTTTGGCGTTGTGGCGGCGCTCGCCGATAACGCGGAAACTGAGCACTTCAAAAAACTCTGGCACAGTGCCGAGCGCGCGGCGGGCGAGGAGTTCAAAACTGGCCTCGGCGCTTTCATACGCGTAGCCCTGTTTTTCGCGCTGTTTCACCTGCGTCACCAGCTCGCCGATGCGCTCATCGTCGGCGGCCACTTCGATGCCGAATCGCGCTAGCTTGTCGATGATGTTGGACTTGCCAGATTTATCGGAAACTAAGATGGTGCGCTCATTGCCGACCAGCTCGGGGCTGATATGTTCATAGCTCGTGGAGTCTTTTGCCATAGCGGAAACATGCAGCCCGCCCTTGTGCGCAAATGCCGCGTCGCCCACATAGGGCGCATGGGCGTTGCTGGCGCGGTTCAGGCGCTCATCGAGCATGTGCGAAACATGCTTCAAATGCGTCAGTTTTTCTTTCGTCACGCCGGTAGAAAAACCCATTTTGAGCATCAAATTAGGGATGATGGAAATGAGGTTCGCGTTGCCGCAGCGCTCGCCGATGCCGTTGATGGTGCCCTGCACTTGGCGCACGCCCGCGCGCACAGCGGCCAGTGAATTGGCGACCGCCGCGTCGGTGTCGTTGTGGCAATGCACGCCGAGATTTTTGCCCGGAATTTTTTTGGTC
>RFOF01000158.1 GCA_009926845.1 Alphaproteobacteria bacterium | reverse complement strand
GTTTTACGTTGGTTGTGTCCGAACGTCGGGTGGTTATCCGACAAAATATGAACTCCGCAGATAATGAAGCCAATACCCGTGCAATTGACAGCCTTCTCAACTACGAAACCGTGAAATATTTTAATAATGAGTCCCACGAAATTGCGCGGTATAACAAGGCACTTCTTCGGTATGAAACAGCTGCGATTCGGGCACAGACTAGTTTGACTTACTTGAACATCGGACAAGGAATCATTATTTCCATCGGTCTGGGATGGGTGATGTTAATGGCGGCGATGGGGGTTAAAAACGGAACGAACACGGTTGGGGATTTTGTACTCGTGAATACGTTTCTGATTCAGCTGTATATCCCGCTCAATTTTTTGGGATTTGTTTATCGGACGATTAAGCAAAGTCTGGTGGATATGGGATCGATGTTTGAGATGATGGATGTAAAACCGGAAATTCAAGATCACGCTGAAGCGAAAGAATTAGTTGTAAATTCAGGTAAAATCGAGTTTTCCGAAGTCAATTTTGCCTACGATTCTCGCAGGCCCGTGTTAAGAGGCGTCAGTTTTGAGGTGCCGGCGGGCACTTCAGTCGCAATAGTCGGGGCGAGCGGGGCCGGGAAGTCGACGATCACCCGGCTCCTATATCGGTTTTATGATCTTCAATCCGGTCAAATTCGTATTGATGATCAATCGCTAAGTGAGGTCACCCAAAACTCCGTCCGTCGTGCCATCGGCATCGTGCCGCAAGACCCCGATATTTTCTCCGGTACCGCGCGCGAAAATATTCGTTTGGGTAATGTGGATGCCAGCGACGAAGATATCATCAAAGCCGCAAAAATGGCGAGCGCTATGGAATTTTTGCTCGCGCTTCCGCAAGGGCTCGACACACATTTAGGCGAAAAAGGCGTACGTCTTTCTGGCGGCCAGCGCCAGCGCATCGCCATCGCACGCGCAGTGATTCGTAACCCCAAAATCCTGTTGCTCGATGAAGCAACGAGCGCACTGGATTCTGAAAATGAACACGCCATTCAACAAGCGCTCGAGCAAGTGACGCAGGGGCGCACCACCTTTGTTATCGCCCACAGGCTCTCGACGATTACGAAGGCGGATCATATTATTTTGATGAATGAAGGGCGCATCGAAGCCGTTGGAACACACACCGAACTTCTTGAAAAAAGCCCGCTTTATGCAAGGCTGGCTGAGCTGCAATTTAAAGCCGCTTAAGTGTTTGTATATCAATTATAAAAGGTGCGCTCCATTTTGTCGTCCTTTTTGTTGAAAATATTAAATTTTTATTTATACTTTGCGCCTATTTACCCAAGGGCGCATTGTGGCAGAACCTATCAACAGACGACATTTTCTTAAGCAAAGCGCGTTGGCAGCGGGCGCGATGGCGGCGGTGCCTTTGTCGACTGCTGAGACAGCGGCACCCGCCGCTGGAGTAGCCGTCACTCAATTAACTCCTCGTGTTTTGTTCGATATTGTGCGTAACGCCGCCGATAGGTTTGCTTCTTGCCAAAGACATTGGCAAAATGGCGATTTTGTCGCTATGAGCGCAGACCCAAATGATCCTTATGCTAATCGCGTTGAATCATTGAATGCAGTATTTGCTAGTGCTCACCACCTGTTAAAATGTTCGGAGACATTGCTTGCGGAGAAAAAAAGATCAGACAGTGTGGCCGCAAAGCTAGAGGCCATTGAGCTAGAACGTTACCAAGGATTAGCAGCGGCATTGAAAGCACATCATCCCGAGCCTGACTGGATATCTGTGGCGGGGCTTACTATTGTCCAAACAGATCTGAGGGCATTGAGAAAAAGCGTCCAAACCGAGTTCGTGTTGGCATTTGGAATAGACAACATAACTGAATTCGCAAAAGGTAGCCCTGAGAATGCAGGAACACTGGGAGCACTGTTGAAGGCCGTTCGCACAGCAGAAGAAAAAGCCAATGCTAAAATCGCAACTCTTTTAAAACAGTATGATATTCCGGCAAGTGACTTTGATGCTCTTTTCAGAGAACATCAACGAAATATAATCGCCGATATGGCGGCACTAAGCAACTCACATTCACCTCATATGATTGTAGATTTTGGGCTAAGAAAGCATGATTTTTCCTCTCTATCACAAAATGAAACCCCAACAAATATAGCAGGGCAATTATTTGAGTTAGTGAGTCAATTTCTAGTAGATGTCGGCGGCGAAGAAGGTGATTCCACTACGACAGTCGAGGAAAGAATTAAGGCGCTGTATGCGCAATACGACGCACTACATCCAAAGCATTTTCCGCTATTGAGCAAAGAAAGTTGCCCGTCTGTTCATCATGGTCCGCTTGCAAAACTGCTTGGCCTTGAGCTTGCACCAGAGGCATCCATCTCATCTACTTCGCCACCGCCAGAATCTTCAGCAATTCCCGCCGCGCCTGCTGCCACACCTGCAACAGTGCCTGCGCCTGCAGCAGATGCCCCTAAAACTGAAGCGCCTCGTGTGTCGCGGCGCGATGCTGCAAGAGCAGCATTCCATTGGATGGCAACGACAGTGAGAAATTTAGCAGCAAAATCTGGAGCTGAAATTCCTCCAACACCAGCTGCGAATGTTGCCGAAGCAAAAACTGAAACACCAGCTCCACCGTTACAGTTGCCTGCGCCAAGAGAGCCAGGGCTTGAGATGCCCGCGGAAAAAGCGAGAGAACCCATGCCAGTTGAAGATGCTGCTGCAACGCCTGTGCAGCCCGTTCAACCAGACATACAAGTAATTCCCCCTCTCTAACTCTCCC
>RFOF01000157.1 GCA_009926845.1 Alphaproteobacteria bacterium | reverse complement strand
TCGTTAGATGCCATGCCGGGCAAACAAATGGCCATCGACGCCGATTTATCCGCAGGTTTGATTGCTGAAGACGTCGCCAAAGCGCGCCGCAAAGAACTGGAAGACGAAAGCAACTTCTTCGGCTCGATGGACGGTGCGAGCAAGTTCGTGCGCGGTGACGCCATCGCTGGTTTGATGATCACCTTCATCAACTTCATCGCGGGCATCATCATCGGTGTGGTGCAAAAAAACATGTCGTTCGACGCCGCGCTCCACACCTACACCATGCTCACCGTGGGTGACGGGCTCATCACCCAAATCCCTGCGCTCATCGTCTCCACTGCGGCGGGTATTTTGGTGACCAAATCCGGCGTTGCGGGCTCCGCAGAAAAAGCGGTGCTCGAGCAGCTTGGCCGCCACCCGACGTCGCTCGGCATCACCAGCGTGTTCCTCTTTGCGATGGCGCTGCTGCCTGGCATCCCTGCCCTGCCGTTTATGTTCCTGTCGGGAACGGTCGGCTATCTGGCGTATTATATGATTAAAAACCCCAACGCCATGGGCCGCGTCGATGCTGCGGGCAAAAAATCTGCCGATGGCAGCACCAAACTCCTCGAAGGCCCAGCGGGCGAAGGCGCAGCGCCAGCGCCCGAAGAACAGCCCGCCGACTTCCTGCAGATTGATTCGCTGCGCCTCGAGCTTGGTTATGGCCTACTTCCGCTCATCAACTATCAAAAAGGACACCGCCTCACCGAGCAAATCAAAGCGCTGCGCAAACAGATGGCGCGCGAGCTGGGCTTCGTGATTCCCGCCGTGCGCATTCAAGATAACATGCAACTTCCGCCCAACACCTATGTGGTGAAGGTCAAGGAAATCGAAGCCGCGCGCGGCGACATCCGCCCCGATATGTTGCTCGTGATGAACCCAAGCGGTGGCGCAATCACGCTGCCGGGTGAGGCGACCGTCGAGCCGACCTTTGGCCTGCCCGCGATGTGGATTGCCGAGCCCTACCGCGAGGAAGCACTCTTCCGCAACTACACGGTGGTTGACCCGCCAACCGTCATCACCACGCACCTGACCGAAGTCGTCAAAGACAATATGGCCGAGCTGCTGTCTTACGCCGAGACGCAAAAACTGCTCGACGATTTGGGCAAGACGCAACAAAAACTCGTCGCCGAAACCATCCCATCGCAGATTTCGGTCAGCGGCGTTCAGCGCTTGCTGCAAAACTTGCTGCGCGAGATGATTTCGATTCGCGATTTGGCAACCATCATCGAAGCCATCGCCGAAACTTCGCGCTCCACACAAAACATCGCGCTCATCACCGAATATGTTCGCGCGCGCCTCGCCCGCCAAATCAGCCACGCGGTCACCAACGAACAGGGCTACATCCCGATTGTCGCCATGTCCCCCGGCTGGGAACAAACCTTCATCGAGGCGCTCGCAGGCGCAGGCGACGACAAAACCCTCTCTATGGCGCCAAGCCGCATTCAGGAATTCATCAACAATGTGCGCGCAACATTTGATAGATTTGCGGTGCAGGGCGAGTCGCCAGTGCTGCTGACCAGCCCCACCATCCGCCCGTATGTGCGCTCGATTGTGGAGCGTTTCCGCCCTTCCACCATGGTGCTTTCGCAGAACGAAATTTACTCCAAAGCACGCATTAAAACGCTAGGTCAGCTATGAAGCAGTCATTAGTCTTTTGTCTTCAGTCTCCAGCAAGTAATCTTACTGCTCTTCTTTACTGGCCACTGAAGACTGGCGACTGGAGCCTGTCATGAGACTTCGCACTTTCATCGCCGCTGACATGCCTGCCGCCATCGCGGTGGTGCGTGATGCGCTCGGTGATAGCGCGATTATTCTCTCCTCGGAAACATTGTCCGATAAGCGCATCAGCGTGACCGCAGCGGTGGAAGAACACGACGAAGAGGCGATGATTCCCAATCTCAAACCCGCCATAAAAAACAATAGCCACAGCGCGCCGAAAGTCAGCTCCATCGCCACTGACGAAATGCGTCACGAGATTCAAAACACCCTGCGCTTCCACAATGTGCCCGACCTGTTCATCGCCAAAATGATGCAGGAAGCCACGAACAAAAACCTGCGCGCGCTGTCGCTGGAAAATCTGCTCACCGTGTTTTTTGCGTTTGAACCCATCGCGCTAAACGCCCGCACGAAACTCATGCTGGTGGGCGCGCCGGGCATCGGCAAAACGCTGACCATCGCCAAAATGGCCACGCGCATCGCCATGGAAAATCCCGACATCAAAAAAGAAATGACGGTCATCACCACCGACAACAAACGCGCGGGCGGCGTCGAGCAGCTTCGCGCCTTCACCGATATTTTGGGCATTCGCCTGCGCGTCGCCGGAACGCTCTCCGAACTGCGCGAACATATCGACGTGGCCAGCCACCACGCACCGCTGCTGATCGACACCGCAGGCTGCAACCCCTATGACGCCGACGACATGGCTGAACTGGGGGCCCACGCCAGCCTTGGCATCGAGCCGATTCTGGCCATGCAGGCGGGCGGCGACAGCATGGAAGCCATCGACATGGCCGAAGCATTTTCCGAATTGCCGCTGGAGCGCCTGCTGATTACCCGCGCCGACACCGCGCGACGTTTTGGTGGCGTGCTCGCCTGCGCCGCCGCGCACCGCCTCGCCTTTTGCAACACCAGTAGCTCGTCAAGCATCACAGATGCACTCGCGCCACTGGACGGAACACGACTGGCGCAGTTTTTGCTGCGCTATCAACACGCTTGAATGAGGGAATCGCTATGACGGAAAGAAGCAACCACATCATCGCCATCGCA
>RFOF01000156.1 GCA_009926845.1 Alphaproteobacteria bacterium | reverse complement strand
CTGGCGAAGAGGCAGATCGTTCAAAGCGGTATCTTACCCCTGACAATTTGATCAACCGCGATGTCCGCATGGCGAATGACGAGCGTGAAGGCAAGAAGCACGTTGGCGCGTTCAAAAAGGGTGGTCGTGCAAAGCATGCTGACGGCATGCGCGTTCCGCTTCCGCCGACGATGCCAGCAGACATTGCTGCAAAGCGCGCTGCTATGGCAAGAGCCGCTCAAATTGATTCTGATCCAGCAATGAAGAGCATCCAGAATGCTAAAGCGCTGCAGGCTCAGAAAAGACAGATGGATGAAAAACGCGCTGCTGCACAGGCTGCAGCACAGGCAGAGGCTCGCCGCATTTATGATATGACAGGCGGCATCGGTCGTAAGAAAGGCGGCAAGGTCAGCGCGATGGAGTGGGAACATTCCAAAGCGGATCTGAAGCAAGACAAGAAATTGGCCAAGAAGCACGGCATGTCCCTTGAGAAGTGGGAAAAGTCGGCTCTCGATAAGAAGCACGACGAACAGCAATCGACCAAAGGCCTTTGCTATGGCGGCAAAGCTAAGAAAGCTGGCGGTGGCATGCTTGAAGCAAGCAAGAAAGCCATGCTGGTTGCCGCTGACCCGCACATGAAGGGCGCAAAGAAAATGACGCCTGAGCCTGTGCAAACGCCGTCAGATCGAAAGAAAGCTGATGGTGGCAAGGTCAAGTGGATTCAAAAGGCAATTAAGAAGCCGGGCGCATTGCATAAGCAGTTGGGCGTTCCTGAAGGCGAGAAAATCCCTGCAAAGAAACTTGCTGCAGCAGCTGAAAAAGGTGGAAAATTGGGTCAACGCGCACGTTTGGCTCAAACGTTGCGTGGCATGCATGCTGATGGCGGATCGGTTTTCTCCGGTAACAGCACGACAAAGATCCCCGGTGTTGTTGGTGGCCGTAAAGCACGTGCAAGCGGCGGAACAATCCGCCAGCGTTTTAATGAAGCCTTCCGCACGGCGTATGATGCTGGCCAGAAAACATTTGAATTTGACGGCAAAACATACAGCACAAAGATGGAGCCTAAGCATGAGGCTGGGTCTCCGGGTCGTCGTGGTACAGGCAAAATGGAAACGCCTGCTATGCGTAGTTCAATTAATGCTGAAGCTGCTAACCGTGCGCGTTTTGAAGCCAATCGCCCGGCTGCACAGGCTCAGACTGAGGCAGAAGCACGTTCTCGTCGCAATGCTGATGCGGCAGCTATGAATGCTCAATTGACGGCCCGCCGTCAGCAGGCAGGAGAAGCGCAACGAGGCATGTATGGGCAGTCGCGTCAGGGTGACAATCCGTCAGCTGGCAACATTAACGCGCCTGCATCACGTGTTCAGACGCAAAATTATGGTTTGCCTGGCGTTCGTATGGGTGGTGCTGGCGAGCCTGCTATTGTCTTTGAAAACCCTTTTAAGCGCGGCGGAAAAGCGCCTCAGCGGAAAGCCCATGCCAAGGGCGGCAAAGCCAAGGGCAAGACCAACATCAATATCAACATCATGCCTCAGGCGGGTGGCGCACCAATGCCTCCGATGGGCATGAAGCCGCCGATGGCTCCTCCGGTTCTTCCTCCGATTGCTCCTCCGGCAGGCGCGCCTCCGATGGGTGGCGCGGGTGCAGACCCCGCTCTCTTGGCGGCGCTTGCAGGCGGCATGAAAGGTGGTCCGGCTCCCATGCCCGCACCCATGCCTCGCAAATCAGGTGGTCGCACAATTCATGTGATCAATCACGCAGCGGGCGGTGGATTAGGTCGCTTGGAAAAAATTAAGGCTTACGGTGAAGCCCAAAAGAAGCTAGCATAATATTTGCCCATAAGGGGCTAACTCCGAAAATAAGACTTAGGGCTGAGGCATTAAAACCTCGGCCCTTTTTTTTGGCGTGAAGATGCATTCATTGCAAAATCTTGCGCCAGAAATTGTGTCATATGCAAAGCATGGCACAGACATACGCTGACAGATACATGCAAATCCTCGCCAACCTCATCGAAAAGACGATTGAGGAAGAGAAAGAATTTGTGACGCAAGCGCCGATTGTATCGACGGAACATCACAATCATCGCATCGGCATCATCTCTGGTTTGCGTAAGTGCTTGGACCTTATGGAAGAGGCCGAGTCTGTGCTGTTGGGCAAAGAGGGGAGATAACATTGCCTTACATGAGAATGAAACATGCGGTCGATCCCGCTAAACAGATCATGGATGAGTTAGGTGATCTGTCTGACATTGGGCTTTATCGCAATCTTGTTTTGGTAGCGATTTATGTTCGCCCCACACAGACAGCTAGCGGCATTCATCTTTCCGATAAAACGACGGAAGAAGACAAACATCAGGGTAAAGTAGGCTTGGTTGTAAAGGCAGGGCCGCAGGCTTTTGTTGATCCTGAAGGCAAGTGGTTTGACGGCAATCCTCCAAAGGTTGGAGATTGGGTTTTTTTCCGTCCAGCCGAAAGTTGGGCCATCAATGTTCATGGCGTTTCATGCCGCATTTTGGATGACATCGATCTTAAGGGGCCGTTGAAATTTCCTGACGGCGTTTGGTGAGGATAAATTATGGAAAATAAAGACGAGAATCAGCCGGAACTTAATCTCGAAGACAAGATTGAGGTCGCCGACGACGATGCGCCGCCAGTAATTGAGGCAAAAACAGAGCAAAAGCCTGTTTCTAACGAAATTACGCCGGATCAGGGCATAGAAGCGCTGAAAAAGCGGCTAGAAGAAGAAAAAAGAGCACGTGAAGACGCTGAAAGACGCGCTTATGAGGCTCAACAACAGGCTCAAAAGGCTCAGCGTGATGTGCAAGATGGTGATTATCAGCTTATTGTCAGTGCAATTGACACCACAAAGCGC
>RFOF01000155.1 GCA_009926845.1 Alphaproteobacteria bacterium | reverse complement strand
AATCAAAATCCCGGGCTTCCGCCCCGGCAACGTGCCGATGAAAATTTTGAAGCAGCGCTATGGCCAAAGCGTGACCGGCGATGTGCTGCACAAAGCCATCAACGATGCGGCCAGCGAAACGCTGCGCGCGCGCAATCTGCGCCCCGCGCTTACCCCAAAAGTGGAAGAGCAGGATTATAAAGAAGGTGGCGATTTTAGCTTTACCTTGTCGGTGGAAGTGTTCCCTGAAGTGCCGGAAGTGAAATTCGATGGCATCACCATTGAGCGCCCTGTGTATGAGATCGACGAAAAAGAAATCACCGATGCGGCAACGCGCATCGCAGAGCGCAACCCAAAACTCAGCGCTAAAGAAGGCAAAGCAGCCAAAGGCGATGTGGTGAAGATCGACTTTAAAGGCATGATCGACGGCAAGGCATTCGCAGGCGGAACATCGAGCGATTTTAACCTTGAGCTCGGCAGCGGCCAGTTCATCGATGGTTTTGAAGACCAACTCATCGGCACCAAAGCGGGCGATGACAAAATCGTTTCTGTGATCTTCCCGAAAGACTATCCGGGCGCGGAAGTGGCTGGCAAAGAAGCCTCGTTCGCCGTCACCGTCAAAGAAGTGCAGAGCAAAGAAACCCCAGCGGTTGACGATGAATTTGCCAAGTCTATCGGCTTTGCCGATCTGGCTGCTTTGCAAGAAGCGATCCGTTCGCAGATGGCCAAAGAATATGACAATGTCGTGCGTGGTAAAATGAAAAAGCAGCTGTTCGATGTGCTGGAAAAAGAATGCAAGTTTGACCTGCCACAAGGCATGCTCGATCTCGAATTCAAAACCATTTGGGAGCAAGTGCAGCAGCAGGGCGAAAAAATTGAAGATGAAGCCAAGGCCCGCGAAGAATATATGGGCATTGCGCGTCGCCGCGTGAAGCTGGGCATCTTGCTTGCGGAAATTGGCACCCGCCAGAAACTGCAAATCACCCGCGAAGAAATCATGCGCGCGGTGATGCAGCAGGCGCAGCAGTTCCCAGGTCAGGAACAGCAGGTGATGGAGTTCTATAAGAACAACCCGAACCGCGTTGATGATCTGCGTGGCCCGATCCTCGAAGAAAAAGCCGTCGATTTCATTCTCGGTAGCGTGAAAATGACCGATAAAAAAGTGACGCTTGAAGAGCTCGCTGAGTCGGAAGACGAGGAAGAGGGGGCAGCTCCGAAGAAAAAAGCGAAAGCTAAATCGGAAGATGCGGGTGAAGAAAAAGCAAAAACCAAAAAGAAAGCGTCTGGCGAGTAATAGATTATTAATCTTTGCCAGCTAGAAGTGGGATGACAAGATGACTAGATAACCAGATGACCACGTAATATTAAAAGCAAATATTTCACTTGGTCATCCGGTCATCCGGTCATCTACATTATCAAAACAACAAAGGATATTTATGACCGATATCGTTGATTCTTTCACTAACACACTCATTCCTATGGTCATTGAGCAGACCAGCCGTGGCGAACGCTCGTTCGACATTTACTCGCGCCTGCTCAAAGAACGCATCATTTTCATGGTGGGGCCTGTCAATGATAGCATCGCGTCGGTTATCTGCGCGCAGCTTTTGTTCTTGGAATCTGAAAATCCTGACAAAGAAATTTTCATGTACATCAACTCCCCAGGTGGTGTGGTGACGTCGGGTCTTTCTATCTATGACACGATGCAATATATCCGCCCGAAAGTTTCTACACTTTGCTTTGGTCAGGCCGCTTCCATGGGCTCTCTGCTGCTTGCAGCGGGTGAACCCGGCCAGCGCTATTCGCTGCCAAATTCACGCATCATGATCCACCAGCCATCAGGTGGTTTCTCTGGTCAGGCAACCGACATCGAAATTCACGCGAAAGAAATTCTCTCGCTGAAGGCGCGCTTGAATCAAATTTATGTGAAGCATTGCAACCAGAAGCTTTCACACGTGGAAAAGAACATGGAGCGCGACAATTTCATGACTGCGGAAATGGCGAAGGAATTCGGCCTTATCGACCAGATCATCGAAAAGCGCTCTGCCAATGATGATGCTGAGAAAAAGAAATAATTAGGAGCACACACAGTGACGAAGACAACCAGCCGAGAATCCAAAAACACACGCTATTGCTCTTTCTGCGGAAAGAGTGAGCATGAGGTGCGCAAGCTCATCGCTGGCCCCACCGTATTCATCTGCGATGAATGCGTGGTGCTGTGCATGGACATCATCCGCGCAGCCGACAAAGGCGTTCTGGCAAAAGAAGGCGATGATATCGCAAAACCAGCCGATATCTGCAAAGTGCTCGATGATTATGTCATCGGTCAGTTCCAAGCGAAGAAGGTGCTCTCGGTGGCTGTACACAACCACTATAAGCGCGTTTCCCTCTTGGAGAAAAATTCTGATATCGAATTGGCTAAATCCAACATTCTGCTCATCGGGCCAACCGGTTCGGGTAAAACGCTGCTGGCGCAAACGCTCGCACGTATTCTCGACGTACCATTTACCATGGCCGATGCAACCACACTGACCGAAGCAGGTTATGTGGGTGAAGACGTGGAAAACATTATTCTACGCCTTCTGCAAGCTGCGGATTATAACGTTGAGCGCGCGCAACGCGGCATCGTGTATATCGACGAAGTTGATAAAATTTCGCGCAAATCTGACAACCCATCTATCACGCGTGACGTGTCGGGTGAGGGCGTACAACAAGCGCTTCTGAAAATCATGGAAGGCACGGTTGCATCTGTTCCTCCGCAAGGTGGCCGCAAACATCCGCAGCAGGAATTCCTGCAGGTGGATACGGCGAATATTTTGTTCATCGTCGGCGGTGCGTTCTCTGGCCTCGATAAAATCATTGCCGCGCGCGGCAAAGGAACCTCGATTGGTTTTGGCGCCGA
>RFOF01000154.1 GCA_009926845.1 Alphaproteobacteria bacterium | reverse complement strand
GGTAGTCGCGGATGCGGGCGCAGCTGGCGTGCACCTCCTGCATGCCGCGCGTGATGCCCACGAACACCAGTCGGCGCTCCTCCTCCAACTGGTCCGGGTGGTCGAGACTGCGCTCGTGCGGCAGGATGCCGTCCTCCATGGCCACGAGATAGACCACCGGGAACTCGAGCCCCTTCGCGGCGTGCAGCGTCATCAGGCTAACCATGTCAACATTAGCATCGGCGTTGGTCACTTCAGTGACCAAACTCACATGCTCCAAAAATGCGCCAAGGCTCTCGAACTCACCAATAGCGCGCACAAGCTCTTTTAAGTTTTCCACGCGACCCGCCGCTTCTGGCGTTTTTTCCGTTTTCCACATCGTGCGATAACCGCTTTCTTCGAGCACTAAATCCACCACTTCCGCGAGCGGGAGCGACTGCATCTGCATGCGCCAGCGCTCACAGTGATTGATGAACGCGGTCAGGCTCGCGCCCAGCTTTCCTTTGATGGCGCCGCTTTTTAATAGGTGGTCGGTCGCGTGATAGAGCGATGTGTTCATGCTGCGCGCGGTGGTGTGCAGCTGCTGCATTGTCGCTTGGCCAATGCCGCGCTTGGGCGTGTTGATGATGCGCTCAAACGCAAGGTCATCCTGCGGTGTAGAGATTAGGCGCAGGTATGCCACCGCGTCACGAATCTCGGCGCGTTCATAAAACCGCAGGCCGCCAATCACGCGATAAGGAACGCCGAGCGTCAGAAATCTATCTTCAAATGCGCGGGTTTGAAAGCTGGCGCGAACGAGAATCGCCATCTGTGCGAGTGATGTTTTTGCGTGCTGGTTTTGCTCAACTTCTTCGCCAACAAAACGCGCTTCTTCACCCTCGTCCCACAGCGATTTCACGCGGATTTTTTCGCCGTCTTTGACCGGTGTCCACAGCGTTTTTCCTAGGCGTCCACGGTTATTGGCGATGACCGCGCTGGCGGCAGCCAAGATGTGCGGAGTGGAGCGATAATTACACTCAAGACGCACGGTTTGCGCAGTCGGATAATCACGTTCGAAACGCAGAATATTGCCCACTTCTGCGCCGCGCCAACTATAGATTGATTGGTCGTCGTCGCCCACGCAGCAGATGTTTTTGTGCACGCTGGCGAGCAAGCGCAGCCACAAATATTGCGACACGTTGGTATCTTGATATTCATCGACGAGGATGTATTTAAAGCGCTTCGCGTATTCCATCAGAATATCCTGATGCTCGGTGAACAGCGTTATCATGTGCAAAATTAAATCACCAAAATCTGCGGCGTTCAACTGGCGCAGGCGCGCCTGATAGGCCTTATAAATCGCCACGCCATGCCCGCCGCCCGCTTGTTGGTCATTGCTGCTCGTGATCTTATCGGGCGTAAGCCCCTCGTCTTTCCAGCGCTGGATAATGGCAAGCACGAGCTTCGGCGGCAGTGTTTTTTCATCGAGGCCTTTTTCCGCCAAAATAGCTTTGATAAGGCGAATCTGGTCGTCAGTGTCAAGGATAGTAAAACTCGATGTCAGCCCCAGCTTATCAGCGTGACGGCGAACGATGCGCGCGCCGATGGAGTGAAACGTGCCCATCCACAGCGCCTGCGAAGCGCCGGTTAAATGCGTCACGCGCTCGGACATTTCGCGAGCTGCTTTGTTGGTGAAGGTCACCGCTAAAATTTCGCCCGGCCATGCTTTTTTGCTGAGCAGAATATGGGCTATGCGGGTGGTGAGTACACGCGTTTTCCCCGTGCCTGCACCCGCTAAAACCAGCACTGGCCCTTCGGTTGCAAGTACGGCTGCTTTTTGCTCGGGGTTGAGCGCTGCAATCAGCGAATCGGTTTCAATAGCGGGGTCTATGGCAGCGTCAGCCATACGGGCAAAATGTCATGGGTGTGAAGCAGGCTGATGAGCACAAACATAGGCAGCGGAAGAAAAAACACTGCCGCATCTTTGAGCGAATTGCGGATGAATTTCGGTTTGGAATCCACCTGTTCTGGCTCGTTCCACGCTTTCAGATTGGGAATCCAACGCGGCACATCGCGCACATAATCATCATAGGCAGCGCCGAATTTGTGACGCAGGAAATCTTCCTCACGCTTTACCACCAGCGGGTAATAAATCACGAACGTGCCAACCAGCAGCGCAAAAAATGAAAGCATTCCCGATTGAAGGCCAATGCCGCAAGCGGCGATGAACGAGAACACATAAAGCGGGTTGCGCACCATGCCAAACGGGCCAGAGCGAACCACTTCGTCGTTCTTGCGGCCACCGATAAACGCCGTGCTGTAAATGCGACCAAACGTGCCGAAAATGACCAGCGCATACCCCACCCAGCGCATAGCAAGGCGGAGAATAGAGTCGCTGCCCATTTGCGGCTCGGTCACCAGTAACAAGCCAATCAACAACACGCCAAACAAGCGGCTGTGAAGCTGGCGAGATTTGAGCAGACGCGGCATTTTTTTATTGTCGTTCATGTGTTTCCCTCAAATATTTTTTGCCATAATAACCGTATCGCGCGATTGGTAAAGCACTCAATTCCAGATTCTATCGCCGCGTGCACCAGCCACCGTTTCCACTTGCGGTTTGCCGCCGACAAATCGAATCGCCACTGCGCCATTTTTTTGCAAAAATGCTTTTTCAAATAAATAGGGAACGCGCTGGCAAGCTGGGATTCTATCCAAATAATCCTGCGCAATAACCATGTCGGGCACGCGCCCATTCACCTCATCGCACAGCCCATCGCGTTCATTTTTCTTCCGCTGAACTACAATATGCAGCCCACCCAAATTCACATCGCAGCGAGTCTTGGTGCAGTTTGGCGCGGACATCTCCTCATCCATGTCTGACATTTTAATGGCACTATCCTGCCCGCTAGCGCGCGACCACGCCTGCCCATCAAACCCATCGGGCTTGCCGCGCAGGAACACCAGCTCGTCGCCGCTAAGGCGCATCGCCACTTTGGTGGCGTCATCACTGATGAGAATATCGTGCGGCACATAAAGCAAAAA
>RFOF01000153.1 GCA_009926845.1 Alphaproteobacteria bacterium | reverse complement strand
GCCCCCCTCCTGACCTCCCCCCTAATGGGGGAGGGAAATGCTGGAGCATTGCCGCCACCGTAGAGGGCGCGCAAGGAGCCGTAAAAATCGGCACAGGCCGCGACACAGAGGCGGAAGACGCCGACCGCCGCATCATCAAAATCGATGGCAAAATCGTCAAAGGCCAGAGCGAGCTGACCGAGCATGTTTCTATGGCGTGGCTCACCCCGCAGATGGAGCAGGTGTTCATCGATGGCGCCAGCGCTGGCCGCAAATTTCTCGACCGCCTCGTGTTCAGTTTTGATGGCAAACACGCCACCCGCATCAACGCCTATGACCACGCCATGCGCGAACGCAATAAACTCCTTTCGCTGGGTCGCGCTGATCCGCTGTGGCTCGATACGCTGGAAAACACCATGGCGGAGATGGCCGCAGCCATCGCCAGCGCGCGCCTTCAGGCCGCCGAGCAGATAGACCACGCCATCGCCGCATCGCCACTATCGTTTCCGAAAGCGGCATTATCCGTCATCGGTTTTGTTGAAGAAAAACTGCGAAATGGCGACAGCGCACTGGCTGCAGAATCAGCATTTAGAGACGCACTGGCACAAAGCCGAAATCAAGACGCGGCGGCGGGCAGAACGCTGCTCGGAACGCACCGCAGCGAGCTTGCGGTGACGCATGTGGAAAAGGGCATGAAAGCCGAGAGTTGCTCCACCGGTGAACAAAAGGCACTTTTGCTGTCGATTGTGCTCGCGCAAGCAAGGGTGGTAGCGGATTTGCACGGAATCGTCCTGAAAATGACAAACGCAGCGAAAACAAAAAAAGATTTAGAACAGGCAGCCGCTAACGATTATGGCGCGGATTCGATTAAAGTTCTCAAAGGGCTAGAGGCCGTTCGCAAACGCCCCGGCATGTATATCGGCGACACCGACGATGGCTCGGGTCTGCACCACATGATCTATGAAGTTGTTGACAACGCGATCGACGAAGCGCTCGCTGGCCATTGCGATCTGGTGACAGTTTCCATCAACGCTGACGGCTCCTGCTCGGTGACCGATAATGGCCGCGGTATCCCGGTGGATATGCATGAAGGCGAGGGCGTTTCGGCGGCGGAAGTTATCATGACCCAGCTGCACGCGGGCGGCAAGTTCGACCAAAATTCTTACAAGGTTTCCGGCGGTCTGCACGGTGTGGGTGTGTCGGTGGTCAACGCGCTTTCAGTGTGGCTGAAGCTGACCATTTGGCGCAATGGCAAAGAATATGAAGCGGAATTTTCGCACGGTGATACCACCAAACATTTGACGGTTCTTGGCGACGCGCCAGACAAAAAAGGCACGATGGTGACCTTCCTGCCATCGCCCGAAACCTTTACCATGGTGGAGTTCGATTTTGCCACGGTGGAACATCGTTTGCGCGAGCTTGCGTTCCTCAATTCCGGCGTGCGCATCAAGCTCAAAGATGAGCGCACCGATCCTGAAACTGTTGTTGAATTTTATTACGAGGGCGGAACGGAAGCCTACGTTCAATATCTCGATCGCACCAAAAATGCGCTGCACCCAACCGTTGTGGTTCAAGGTGAGCGCGACACAGCCGACGGCGTGCATGTGGGCGTGGAAGTGGCGATGCAGTGGAACGATTCGTATCATGAAAATGTGCTCTGCTTCACCAACAACATTCGCCAACGCGACGGCGGCACGCATTTGATCGGCTATCGCGCGGCGCTCACGCGTGCCATCAATAAATACTATGAAGAATCTGGCATGGCGAAAAAAGAAAAAGTCGCCATCACCGGTGATGACGCGCGCGAGGGGCTCACCTGCATCGTGTCGGTCAAAGTGCCCGACCCGAAATTCTCCTCGCAAACCAAGGATAAACTCGTTTCATCTGAAGTTCGCCCCGTGGTGGAAAGCTATGTCTATGACAAGTTCAACCAGTGGCTTGAAGAACATCCAGCCGAAGCCAAAATCGTTATCGGCAAGGTGGTCGAAGCCGCATCCGCGCGTGAAGCCGCCCGCAAAGCGCGTGATCTCACCCGCCGCAAAGGCGCGCTGGATATTTCTTCGCTGCCAGGCAAACTGGCGGATTGCCAAGAGCGCGACCCGGCAAAATCTGAACTCTTCATCGTAGAAGGGGACTCCGCAGGTGGCTCGGCCAAGCAAGGCCGCAACCGCGCATACCAAGCGATTCTGCCACTGAAAGGTAAGATTCTGAACGTCGAGCGCGCGCGCTTTGACCGCATGCTCGCCAGCCAAGAAGTTGGCACGCTGATTACCGCAATCGGCACGGGCATTGGCCGCGAAGAGTTCAACATCGACAAAACCCGCTATCACAAAATCATTATTATGACCGACGCGGACGTCGACGGTTCACACATTCGCACGCTGCTGCTGACGTTCTTCTTCCGCCAGATGCGCGAGCTGATCGCCAAGGGCTATCTCTATATCGCCCAGCCACCGCTCTATAAAATGAAGCGCGGCAACCATGACGTGTATCTGAAAGACGACGAAGCGCTCGAAGAACATCTGCTGGTGAGCAGCCTCGATGAAGCGACGCTGACCCTCGCAGGTGGCAAGCAAGTCACTGGCGACGCACTTCGCGCCGTGATGGAAAAAGCCGCGAAAATCAACCGCGCTGTGGCCTCGCTTGCCAAGCGCACACCGCAACTGCTCATTGAAGCGGCGGCGCTTGCGCACGTGTTCGACGGCAAAAAAACCTCGCAGGAAAAAGCAAAAGCGTGGGAAGAAAAAGCCAACGAACTTTCCGGCGGCGCAACCACCGGCACCACCGCGTGGAGCATTGCGTTTGAAGGTGCAGCCTTCAAAATCCGCCGCACGGTTCGCAGCGTCGAAGAGCTCTATCTGTTCGAAGAAAAAATGCTCGGCAGCCGCGAGGCAAACGAGCTTGGCCAATATGGCGCGTTTTATGATGAGTTCTTCAAAGGCCCGCTGTCGCTCTCTCGCAAAGCGGCCACCGTCACTGTGCTCACCCCTGCGGTGCTCTATACGACGATGATGGATCTGGCGCGCAAAGGCACGACCATACAGCGCTTT
>RFOF01000152.1 GCA_009926845.1 Alphaproteobacteria bacterium | reverse complement strand
TCTTCAACCCTTATGCCATCACGATGTTTAACGAAATCGGCGATGGTTGACTGTATCTGTTCACGATTATTTTTAAGAAGGTCATCAACGAATTCGCGCCATGGCTCTTGTCGGGTTGTTGCCTGCTGAAAATCATAGCTAGATTCTTCGCGGGTTAAACGGTCAATCGCTTCATCACGGCGAATTTTGTAGCTACGGCTAAGCCCCTTCTCGTTAACACGCCCAATGATAAAATTATAGGCGGCATTGAAGCTTTCCATCGAAGATGCTTCATCTGGAGCAGTGATATAGAACTTCCGTTTTTCTGCCTGACGATCACCATTATCCAGCGTCATCCCCGCATAGGCAAGCCCGGCCAGAAAACCTTTGGTCGAAACAAAATTTATATTTCCCAATGCCCGTGCTTCATCTGTAGATAGGCTGTAGCCATCGGCGTTTGGGTTGTAACGCTCTGGGAATGGGTCAACGAGCTGGTCGTTTTCTGGTTCTTTTAGCCTCCAAATAATACGCCCACGAACATCCGTTCCTTCAAAAAGTATAAAGCTCTTAGTGTCTATCCCCTCTTTTTCCTGTATTTCTTTCAAGGTGTCCGCCAGCGAAATTTCACCGCGATCCGAAGAGCCAGAGGGCAATTTATGCTTTTTTAATTTATCTGCAAAAAGAGCGTCGCCTTTTACTGCTCTGGCAATGTTTGAGGCGGGTGACAACAGCGCATTATGCAGCTGCTGGGCGCTGATTGGCCAGATCCCGCTGTATTTAGCTATATGCAACTGCGGATTAAATTGGAGAATTTTTTGTATTCTATCGAGATACTCATCTCCGCAGCGGGTTTTGTGAATGGTGATGAGCCCCTCATCCACCCAACGTTTTAAAACCTTATAGCGCTCGTGGCGCAACGCATAGCCAAGCTGAACATTTTTTTCCTGAAATCGCGGTGCATCACCCTTGATATCCTCTGCATATATGGGCCCGCAAACACCCAAAAATTCGCCCATTACCATGTCGCTGGTATCGAGCTTGATGAGGCCTTTTTTAGCCATTTCTTCAATGAGTTGGAGATAACCATTACCTAGCACACGACTAGAGCCTCCCAACATTAATGTGAGCAGGCTGCTTGTCTCCAGTAGTAAATGAGGCGTCTTGTCGGCGGTCATCAGAGTACTCTGGGGCTAGGTTTTAGCTTGCCCCCGTTGTACTCAAATGATACAGGCTTTACAAGGAAAAACTGCTTGGAGGGGGTTGTAATAGGCCCAACCTATAACCAATTAATATCTTGATGTTTTTTCTGGTTTGGGGTATCTCCGGCAATAGTTGATTAAATTGATAGGTTATCGTATACTAGACACCCGTCATCCCGGCGAAGGCCGGGATTCACGTTTTAAGTAAGCTGGATTCCCGACAGAATTGAAATCTGCGCGGGAATGACAAAAATAGATAGAGAACAAAAAATGAAAAACGCTGCCAATACAAATTTGAAATTCCCCATCTACCTCGACTATCAGGCGACCACGCCGATGGACCCGCGCGTGCTGGACAAAATGCTGCCTTATTTCACCGAGAAATTCGGCAATCCGCACAGCCGCAGCCACGCCTATGGCTGGGAAGCAGAAGCCGCAACGGACCTCGCGCGCGAGCAGGTGGCAGAGCTGATTGGCGCAAGCGAAAAAGAAATCGTCTTCACCTCGGGCGCAACCGAGAGCAACAACATCGCCATCAAAGGTGTTGCGCGTTTTTACGGTGACAAGAAAAAACACATTATCACCCCTGTGACCGAGCATAAATGCGTGCTCGACTCTTGCCGCCATCTGGAGCAGGAAGGTTTTGAAATTACTTACCTCCCCGTGCAGAAGAACGGCATCATCGACCTTGCCGAGCTTCGCGCCGCGATGCGCCCCGATACGCTGCTCGTATCAGTAATGGCGGTCAACAATGAAGTGGGCGTGATTCAACCACTCGCAGAAATTGGCAAATTGTGCCGCGAATTTGGCGCATTCTTCCACACCGACTGCGCGCAAGGCTTTGGCAAAATTCCACTCGACGTCGAGGCGATGAACATCGACCTGATGAGCATCAGCGGCCACAAATGTTATGGGCCTAAAGGCATCGGCGCATTGTTCGTTCGCCGCCGTCCGCGCGTTCGCCTCGAGGCTATTTTTTCTGGTGGCGGGCAGGAACGTGGCTTCCGCTCTGGCACGCTGCCAACCCCGCTGGTGGTGGGTTTGGGTGAAGCAGCGCGCATTGCAAAATTGGAAATGGGCAAAGACGCCGCGCACGTGGAAATGCTCTACAACAAATTCATGAACGAACTGCACGATGGCATCAAAGATGTGTTTTTAAATGGCGACCGCGAGCAGCGCTGGAAGGGCAATGTGAATCTTTCCTTCGCATATGTCGAAGGTGAATCAATGATTATGGCCATCAAAGACTTGGCTGTTTCCAGCGGCTCAGCCTGCACGAGCGCTTCGCTCGAACCATCGTATGTTCTGCGTGCGCTCGGCGTTGGCGAAGAACTCGCGCACACTTCCATTCGTTTTGGTTTTGGCCGCTTTACGACGGTGGAAGAAGTGGATTTTGCTATCAACCTCATCAAAAACAGCATCGATAAATTACGCGAAATGAGCCCATTGTGGGAGATGGTTCAAGAAGGCGTGGATATTTCAAAAATCGAGTGGGCAGCCCACTAATTTCAGGAGACTAAAATGGCTTATTCAGAACAACTCATCGACCATTATGAAAACCCACGCAACGTGGGCTCGATGGATAAAGATTCCGACGAAGTGGGCACAGGCCTTGTTGGCGCGCCTGCCTGCGGCGACGTGATGAAACTGCAAATTAAAGTGAACGCTGAAACCGGCGTCATCGAAGATGCGAAGTTTAAAACCTTCGGCTGCGGCTCGGCGATTGCGTCTTCCTCGCTCGTGACCGAATGGGTCAAAGGCAAAACGCTCGATCAAGCCGCCGCGTTGAAGAACAGCGAAATCGCTCAAGAATTGGCTTTGCCACCCGTGAAAATCCATTGCTCCATCTTGGCGGAAGACGCCATCAAAGCAGCCGTGGACGATTACAAAAAGAAGCACGCACACTGATAT
>RFOF01000151.1 GCA_009926845.1 Alphaproteobacteria bacterium | reverse complement strand
TTGTCATCCCGGCGCAGGCCGGACCCAAAGGGCGCGGAGCAATCCACGTTTATCGCTTGAGCGTTAGATTGGCGTGGATGCCAGCCTTCGCTGGCATGACAGTGAATTGAGCCCACCAAAATCCAGATTTTTTGCTGTTTTGCGAGCCGTTGCATCGCCAGAACGCCGGGGTGATTGTCCTGCGTGTATTTTTCAAAATCGCCTTTTTGTGCGGAGTCGCGCATCAAAAACACATTCTCCGGCAGCGCAACAAGCTCCGCCCCCTGCCCTGCGGCTTGCACAATAAGCGTTTCGACACACGCGATATTCGCCGCCACGTCAGAACCAGTATTGATTTGAATACAGGCTATTTTTAGTTTCATATTAATATTATTACTATATGTTTAATAAGAAATCCTTATTCGAGAGTTATATGATACATGCCAAACAACCCACCGCACAACAGCTGACTCAAAAATTATTAAAAACCTCATTAGCAGATTTTTTTGGCGACGCAGATGCAGCAAAACTAGCCGATGATATCACCTTTTCACAGCTACCAGAAGATTCTTTATTGGACTTTTTTATGAGCCACGATGAAGTTAGCACTCATGGCATGGGAATTGATAAAAACTATACTGTAAAAGACTACCTGGTTTACATTGCCAAGCGTAATTTATTACTTGATGTAAGCGGCATAGAAAATATCGTTAATTTGGCTCAAGCAGCTACTGTAAAACCATCTAAGAAAACACTTCAAGGGGCTTATATTGCATTGGCCGCAGCGTTACATAAATTGGCTGAAGAAGGCACTTTGCCCCAAGCGGATACAATAAGAGAGGGTCAGATCGCCCTCACAGGCCTCAGAAACGATTTTTCTGCAAGCAAAACTGAGCATGACAGCAGGGCAAAAGACCCAGTAAAATTAGAAAAAGCAACCGTATCAAGCGTGGCAATGCAGCTTATTACAAATTTTATTATCTTTCACAAGCCACTACCAGAGAAGACTCCGGCAGAATTAATAAAGACCATCACAGAAGCTTATGACCCCAAATTACAGAAAAATGAAGCTGCACAAGCAGCTGCTAAAAACGCTTTCGCTGCCTGGATTGAAACACAGCCTGGGCTAGTTAGCGGAGAGGAATTTGCAGAAAAACACGGAACACTTAGTGAATTCGCAATGCATCACGAATTCCAAGAGCGAATTTTAAGCAAGCTTCTAAAGGAACTTTCACCTATCGCACAGGCAGTGAAAAAAGCACAAGCAAACAACACTGGAATTCCGGGCTAAACTAAGCCACCTTGCCTTGCGCTTTTTCTGCCTCTTCTGCCAGCACCTGTTTTGCTTTGGGTGACAGCTGCAGATGCAATTCGCGCAGTTGTTTTTCTTCGGCGATGTTCGGCGCCTGCATCAGCAGATCTTCCGCTTTTTGGTTCATCGGGAAGGCGATGACCTCGCGGATGTTTGGCTCATCAGCCAGCAACATCACGATACGGTCAACACCCGGAGCAAGGCCACCGTGCGGCGGCGCGCCGAATTTAAACGCCGAGATCATGCCACCAAATTTGGAATCGACCACCTCCGGCCCATAGCCTGCGATTTCAAACGCCTTATACATGATTTCCGGCTTGTGGTTACGGATAGCGCCGGAGGAAAGCTCCACGCCGTTGCACACGATGTCATATTGATAGGCCAGAATCTCCAGCGGATTTTTGGTGAGCAGCGCGTCCATCCCACCCTGCGGCATCGAAAATGGATTGTGCGAGAAGATGATCTTTTTCTCATCTTCGTCATATTCAAAATACGGGAAATCCACCACCCACAGGAATTTATATATTCCTTGCTCTATCAAGCCGAGTTCTTCCGCTATTTTTGTGCGCGCCTTACCCGCTAATTTGGAAGCAGGAAGCTCTTTATCGCAGGCAAAGAAAATAGTGTCTCCGGCTACTGCACCAGCTTTATTGGCAATACTCTGCAAGACATCTTGTGGTACAAACGCTGCGTTGCCGTTTTAGGTGCTGGAATAGCACGCACTACGCCGCCATCTGCTATTACTTTCTTGAATGCGTTAAACGTTACGCTATCGGCTTTAAATTCCTCTGTTACGTCAGCAATTACTAAAGGATTTCTGGTGTCCGGCTTGTCCGAGCCGTATTTCAGCATCGCTTCTTTATAGGTGATGCGCGGGAATGGTGCGTTCGTCACCGTCTTGTTCCCGAACTCTTTGAACACGCCTTCAAGCACTGGTTCAATCGCCGAGAACACGTCTTCCTGCGTTACAAAGCTCATCTCAATATCGAGCTGGTAGAATTCGCCGGGGCTGCGATCTGCGCGGCCATCTTCATCGCGGAAGCAAGGTGCAATTTGGAAATAGCGGTCGAAACCCGAAACCATCAGCAGCTGTTTGAACTGCTGCGGCGCTTGCGGCAGCGCATAGAATTTTCCGGGGTGAATGCGGCTTGGAACCAAATAATCGCGCGCGCCTTCGGGGGAGCTGGCGGTCAAAATTGGCGTCTGGAATTCGTTGAACCCTTGAGCGTTCATGCGTTGGCGCAGGCTCGAAATCACGCGCGAACGCAGCATGATATTTTTGTGCAGCTGCTCACGGCGAAGGTCAAGGAAGCGGTATTTCAGGCGGGTTTCTTCCGGGAATTCGGCGTCGGAATTCACCTGCAGCGGCAGCGGGGCGGCAGCTGACTCCAGAATATAGGATTCCACCGTCACTTCGATTTCACCGGTGGCGAGATTCTTGTTCACGGTTTCTGCGGCGCGCGCCACCACCTTGCCGGTGATGGTGATCACGCTCTCGGATTTCACATCGGTCAGCGCGGCAAAATGCTCGCCGCCTTCGGTGGCCACCAATTGCGTGATGCCGTAATGGTCGCGCAGGTCGATGAACAGCAGGTTGCCGTGGTCGCGCTTTCTGTGTACCCAGCCGGAGAGTTTGACAGTTTGGCCAACGTCGGCGGTGCGAAGTGCGGCGCAGTTATGTGTTCTGTAGGTGTGCATAAATTCCGTGGTTCGTGATTCGTGAATCGTGTTTATTTATCTCAAGATTGGCTGTATATCGGATTGCGGACAAATTGCAAAAGAAAATCCACGAACCACGAGCCACGAACCACG
>RFOF01000016.1 GCA_009926845.1 Alphaproteobacteria bacterium | reverse complement strand
GTCTTTGGGACCCCCTAGCCCATCCAGTGCTCTACCCCCCGGGGTATTCGTACGACGCTATACCTAAATATATTTCGCGGAGAACCAGCTATTTCCCAGTTTGATTGGCCTTTCACCCCTAACCACAGTTCATCACCGACCTTTTCAACGGGCGTGTGTTCGGTCCTCCAGTGAGTGTTACCTCACCTTCAACCTGACCATGGCTAGATCACTAGGTTTCGGGTCTAATACATCGAACTCATTCGCGCTATTAACACTTGCTTTCGCTACGCCTACAGCTATCGCCTTAAGCTTGCTCGATACATTAAGTCGCTGACCCATTATACAAGAGGTACACAGTCACACCTTGCGGTGCTCCTATTGCTTGTATGCATCCGGTTTCAGGTCTATTTCACTCCCCTTGCCGGGGTGCTTTTCACCTTTCCCTCACGGTACTAGTTCACTATCGGTCTGCAAGGAGTACTTAGGCTTGGAGCGTGGTCGCCCCATATTCAGACAGGATTTCACGTGTCCCGCCCTACTCGAGGACCTTGAGAATTTCTACCCGTACGGGACTGTCACCCACTATGGTTCTCCTTTCCAGAAGATTCCGGTTCTTAACTCAAGGCCACTGGCCTAGTCCCCGTTCGCTCGTCACTACTAAGGGAGTCTCTGTGATTTCCTTTCCTCTGGCTACTTAGATATTTCAGTTCACCAGGTTCGCTCTTGTTACCTATGAATTCAGTAACAAGTACTCCATACGGAGTGGGTTTCCCCATTCGGACATCCACGGATCAAAGTTTCTTCGCAACTCCCCGTGGCTTTTCGCAGCGTAGCACGTCCTTCATCGCCTCTTGCAGCCAAGGCATCCACCAGATGCACTTATCATACTTATTTATTAATCAATTTGTCTTTATTAGAAAAACGATGTCTGAATCATGAACGTGCAGAGCAGAACTTTCGTCCCAGTCTGCAGATTCGGCAATCCAGTTGATATATTGCTATATATCATCGACTCATATTTTCATTGTCAGTTAGAATTGGCCCATGCTTCCGAAGAAGTGTGCGTGCCTTTTCCCGCAACTGACAATGTATATGATGTCAGAAAAACCTATTCACAATATCATCCTACAGAAAACACCGCGTTGCCACGAGCTTTCGAACCACTTCATCGCTGAAGGGAGTGCCGTTATATGTCGGTCGATTGGGTATGTCAACACACAAAACGCATTTTTTTCATTTTTTTTTCATACCCCCTCAAGCAGCTTATTTTCTGCGGCTTTGCGGGCACAAAAACTTTTTCCATTTTTTGTTTTTGGCGTCAATCTCTCCTTAAACTTTTGGGTGTACTGATAAGATGCCATGAAAAATATCTCGCCACATCGCGCCTATGTCGCCTCATTTGCCACCCGCATAGGGCAAGGTGTTGGCCTGAAGTCGGCTATTTTTCTAGGATTTTCACTGCTTTGCGTGAGTGAAAGCGCCGCGCAGGAAGATAAAAAATTCTCTTCCACCGGCACCGGATTCTTCATCACACATGACGGATATGCGCTGACGGCCAACCATGTGGTCGAGCATTGCCGCGGAGATATTGGGCTGCACGGAACGCAAATCGCTATCAAAGCCAAGCTGGTAGCGGCAGACAAGCCACATGATCTTGCCGTTTTGAAGATCGTTCCGCAGATGAATATTGACAATATAGCCTATTTTTACACGCCGCAGACCCAGATCAAGAAGGGTGATCCCGTGGTGGTCATTGGTTATCCTCGCTCTGGCGAGGATGGCGGCGACTTTCCCGAATTCACCACCAACTCTGGCCATGTCATCAGCACAGAGGATTTTGTCAATAAAAAAGGCGAAAAGCCGCTGCTGCTCAACAATATCACCGAGCAGGGCTATAGCGGCGGGCCGGTGCTCGACTCAGCAGGCAATCTCGTCGGCGTGACGCTGGCGGGAACCTGTATCAGCGAAAAATGCCGCGAAGGCTTTGCCCGCGCCACCTCGGCCAATGTCGGCTCGCTGGAGGAAAAACAGGCGATGGACGAGGATTTAAAGCGCCACATCGACGCGAATATGGCCGCCAGCCTGCCCATCATCACCGCATTTCTGGCACAAAACCATGTGCAATACGAGCTTGCGCCCGCAGGCGGCGTACTCACCGACGACCGCATGGCCGAGATCGCCGAAGCCATCGTCCAAGTTCGCTGCCCCGCCCGCGAGCAAGACCTCGTGGCCGGAAAAGGCCTGATGGAGGAGTGATGAAAAGACCGGCACTGCAGTACATTATACAATTAATTCATTGACTTTTATTTACAGATAGCGATAATTTTAGCCAATCAACTTTATCGAAGGGGAAGTTTATGAGTGCAGCAGCATCAAAAAAAGCAATAACAGAAAAAGATTAGGGCACTCGCAGAGAAAATTTGCCGAAAATTGGCGGAATATATTTCGTTAGGGCGAGGAATTTTAGGACACGTGGAGTCTGCAAAGAGAAGCGGTGAATGTTTGGCAGTCGCTTATTTTCAAGGCGTTGTGTCTTTATCACTTACAAAAAAGGAAGAAGGCGGCTTTACATTACATTTTAAAAGCCCTGAGCATAGGAGGAATTATGCCGGTGATTTTATTAATGGCAGCGGCCTTATACTCGCGGGAGCTTATAGAGCTACTGCGCCAATGCCAAAAGACAAAACGTCTTATGGCATTGGCGTAAATCCAAGCGATTCGGAAATATATTTTGGTAGTCTTGAGGATATGGGAAATGCATTAAATAAAGGTTTTCTGCGTTATAGCACCGATATGAGCCCCATCAATAGCACATGCATTGGAGGAGGAGGAGGGCGGAGAAAATAGCCTTATTTGCAAGGGCTCTCCCCCGCCCGCGAGCAAGACCTCGTGGCCGGAAAAGGCCTGATGGAGCAGTGACCACTCAGGTTCTGGGGGGAATTGTCACAAAACCTTAACTTTTCGTTTTTACCTGTTCGTGATAGCCTTCAAAATCCAATTTTCAATTCATCTGGATAAAAATATGACGCAAAACGCAATGACCGCTGAAGAAGAAAAAAACTAACTGACCAGAGAACATCAGGATGGTTTGCAGAATTCGTTGTAAGCACAGATGAAAAGCAAGTGACCTCCGATACACTTGCCCAGTTTTTTATGAATTTACGGCAAACGAATATGGCAACACAACTTTTTCATAAGCATGAACCAATTGTCCTCGATATTGGAACTGGAACAGGGCATTTGTCTTCTCAGGTGAAGCAGATTTTTCAGAGCATGAATGCTGACGGTGTCAACTACAATGGAGTTGAATTTGACCCTAACTTCGCAGCGCGTTCACAACGCGCATTAAACGGAGCAACGGTCATCGCTGGCAACGGTTTTGCTCCAGCAAAACAACTGAGAGAGGCCCTGCAGCTAGATGAGAAGAAGCCCGATATTGTGCTTGCTTCTCATTCATTCATGTATAGCCCCAATATCGCAGAATCCGTAGAAAATGTACGCGATCAACTAAACCCAAATTCAATGGCTATATTCGTCAATCTATCTCCTCAAGCAGATACGGTTGCGGTGACCCGCGGCTTTACCGAAGATATGGGGGCTTCAGTAGATGCAAAGCTCAAGGACAATTTTGAACGACTCAAGATGAAGCACCACGCGGTTAAATTTAGAGCGCATATGTTTTTCCCTGAAATAAACGATGCACTATGGTCAGAATTAAAAGAGGCCAAACCATATGATGATACTCACAACCCCCACGCTGCACACAAAGACGGGCTTGTTGCTCGGAAAATGGTTGAATTTGTGTTGCAGCGTCCTTTAGAGGCGTTGAGCCAACAAGAACGTGATAGATACCTCGAAGGATTAAAGAAAAAACTACGTGTTCAAGGTAATGCACTATATCTCGATAACATCATCGAAATAGCCGTTTCTCCAGAGGCAGACAGGCAAACCTTACGTGCCGTGCAGATGGCAGCAGAAGCCACAAACAGCCAAGCTATTGGAATTAAATAAAACAGCTTCATTTCCCCTCCGCCCCTTCACATTTGCCTATAAATGCACTATATTGCTTCTGTATTATGTTTTCGCCCTCCCCCTCAAGGAGGGAGCGAAGATATGAAGTCAAAAATAAACCAATTAACCTTTTCTTTGATGCAGATTTCGTCAAAAAAGTTATCAAATTAAGGGTTTCGCAAGGTTCATTTAACGTAATATTCAACCTTCCATGACAATAATGACCCTAGATACCGAGAAAACCACGCTTCACATCACTGCCAACGGAAATGATTCTGACGGCGGGGATTATGGGGATCAGCAAGGCCAAGAAGGCGGCCTTCTGCTCGCGGAACGTCAGGTGAAAACCCAGCGTCCGCCGTTTTTCAAGGTGGTGCTGCTAAATGATGACTATACGCCAATGGAATTTGTGGTCCTCGTCTTAAAAGATGTTTTCCGCAAACCCCATGAAGAAGCCATCAGCACCATGCTTGAGATTCACCATAGCGGAGCTGGCATAGGCGGTGTTTACACGCGGGACGTGGCGGAAACCAAAGCCGAGCTGGCGCTAACGCTGGCAAGAAGGGCTGAGTATCCTCTGCAGTGCCGAGTGGAGAAAGAATAAAGGGTTATGAGGTTATGAGGTGATAAGGTTGTGGGGGCGTTCCCTCATCCCCTTATAACCCCATCACCTTACCACCCCCAACTTAAAGAGGGAAATGCCATGTTGTCAAAGAATCTTGAAATCAGCCTGCACCGCGCACTGACACTTGCAAAGAAATATCGCCATGAATATGCGACGCTGGAGCATTTGCTCTATTCGCTCGCCGATGACGCGGACGCCGCTGCTGTGATGCGCGGTTGCGGCATCGATGTTGGCAACATCAAAAAGGCAGTGGCTGAATTTTTAGAAAGCGAACTGGCCTCACTCGTCGTGGACGAAGTGGAAGAAGCCCGCCCAACGGCTGGGTTCCAACGTGTTATTCACCGCGCTGCCATCCATGTGCAGTCTGCTGGCAAAACCGAAGTCACCGGCGCAAACGTTCTCGTTGCCCTCTTCTCCGAGCGCGATTCGCATGCGGTGTATTTCCTGCAGGAACAAGAACTGACCCGCCTCGATGTGGTCAACTATATCAGCCATGGCATCGTGAAATATTCCGACAACCAGAAAATTGCTGAATGGCGCCGCGAATTCGATGCGGATGACACCGCTGAAGCACTCGAAAAACCACAACAGGCGAAAAAGGAAGCCAAAGAAGAAAAAGAAAAAACGGATGCGCTTTCGCAATATTGCGTGAACCTGAACAAAAAAGCTGAATCCGGCAAAACCGACATTCTGGTTGGCCGCGAAGAAGAAGTCGATCGCACCGTGCAGATTCTCTGCCGCCGCACCAAAAACAACCCGCTTTATGTGGGTGATGCGGGCGTGGGCAAAACCGCGATTGCCGAAGGTCTTGCTCTTCGCATCGTTCGCAAAGAAGTGCCTGATGTGCTGCGTAAAGCGGTTATCTTCTCGCTCGACATGGGCGCTCTGCTTGCCGGAACGCGCTATCGTGGTGATTTTGAAGAACGCCTGAAAAACGTCATCAAAGAAATTGAAAAAGTTCCAGGAGCGATTTTGTTTATCGACGAAATCCACACCATCATCGGCGCGGGTTCCACCTCTGGCGGCGCGCTCGATGCCTGCAATCTGCTGAAGCCTGCGCTTGCTCGCGGTGGCTTCCGCTGCGTCGGCTCGACCACGCATAAAGAGTATAAGAACTCGATTGAAAAAGACCGTGCGCTCGCACGTCGCTTCCAGAAAATTGATGTTGCTGAACCTTCCATCGAAAACAGCATCAAAATTCTGCGTGGCCTGAAACCTTATTATGAAGAGCATCACAATGTGCGCTACACCCCGGGGGCTATCAAAGCCGCTGTGGAACTGTCGGCGCGCTATATCCATGACCGTAAATTGCCCGACAAGGCGATCGACATCATGGACGAAGCAGGCGCAGCGCAAATGCTGCTGCCAGAGAGCAAACGCAAAAAGACCATCACCAACAAAGAGATCGAAGACATTGTCGCTCGCGTCGCTCGCATGCCTGCCAAATCGGTGTCTGCCGATGATGCAGAGATGCTTAAAAATCTGGGCAACAACCTGAAGCTGGTGGTGTTCGGCCAAGACAAAGCCATCGACGCACTGTCGGCTGCGGTTAAAATGTCCCGCGCTGGCCTTCGTGAAGAAGAAAAGCCAATCGGCAACTACCTGTTCACCGGCCCAACTGGTGTCGGCAAAACCGAAGTGGCGCAGCAATTGGCTGTGCAAATGGGCATGGAGCTGGTGCGCTTCGATATGTCCGAATATATGGAAAAACATGCGGTTTCCCGCTTGGTCGGCGCCCCTCCAGGATATGTGGGCTTTGATCAAGGTGGCCTGCTGACCGATGCTGTCGACAAAAACCCCTACTGCGTGATTTTGCTCGATGAGATCGAAAAAGCGCACCAAGACGTGTATAACATTCTGCTGCAAGTGATGGATTATGGTCGCCTGACGGATTCTAACGGCAAAACCGTGAACTTCCGTAACGCGATTATCATCATGACCAGCAACGCTGGCAGCTCCGATGCTGCACGCGCTCCGATTGGCTTTGCGAAAATCGACCGCGCTGGCGAAGAAAAAGAAACGGTCAACCGCCTCTTCTCGCCCGAGTTCCGCAACCGCTTGGACGCTATCATCCAGTTCGCCCATTTGACCACCGACGTGGTGGCGCATGTGGTGAACAAGTTCATCTTCCGCCTCGAGTCGCAGTTGGCTGACCGCAACGTCACCATCACGCTCGATAACGCCGCTCGCTCGTGGCTGGTGGAACGTGGCTATGAACGCGCTAACGGCGCCCGCCCGATGGCTCGCCTGATCGCTGAAAAGATCAAACGCCCACTGGCGGATGAAGTGCTCTTTGGCAAGCTGGTCAAAGGCGGCGCAGTGAAAGTGACCGTGGAAAATGACGATCTTGCCTTCTCGTTCGGCAAATCCACCCGCAAACAATCCGCTTCGGAAGAAGATGGCGAATTGGTGAACTAACCTTCTTCCCACACACCATGTGAGTTTCCCTCGGCCCTCCCCGCACCCCCGCGGGGAGGGTTTCTCTGTAAAATTGTCGTTTAATAACATAGCATTATGAGTCAGCCACCACGCCAAACAACCGCCGTCACAAAACTTTAACATTATTTTCCTGTTGTTACGGCCTCAAATGCGCGAAAATCAACCCATAACGAACCAATGACGGAGAGAAAGATATGGCTGCGGGTCAGATAAAATTAGGTCGGAATTCCATCAATGATGAAATCAGAAAAATGGCGGAAGCCCTTGGCATTCCTGTAGATCAAGCATTAGCAGCAGCCAATGCGGTTCAACCCGCTGCACAAGCAATGAATGAACAAATTCCTGCTGGTGCGAAAGCGTTTGATACGGGCGAAATCGTGAAGAATTTTCCAAAAGGCAAAGAAATCATGGTAGATGAGAATGAAGATAAAATCACTCGCAATTCAGTAGCCAAACTTGAAGAGCAGGATGTTCTCGTTGTTTCCAAATACTATGACATAGCTGGCCTTGTAACTAACACTGAAAACCAACTGGTTGTTTCTTCTTTTACCGCAAATGGTGCAGTAGAAATTCAAACGTCAAATTTTGACAAGGGTACAGTTGATAGTATCTCCTTCGAAAAAGGGGATAAGTTTCCATCACAGGTAACAACTACAGCTCCTATTGATGACACACATCAAAAAATCTCCGGTTTTAAACAAGAAAACAATCGTGAAGTTGTTTTTTTCATCATCAAACCAACCGAAGATGCAAAGGATAATAGGCAGCCAATAGCACTCGAGATAGAGTTTAAGGATGGCAAGCCTGCCACTGCAAAACAATTCACAGCTGAAAGTCCCACTGGCTTAGTCATCACTAAGGACGAGGATCTAAAGCCGCTTTTTGATGAGGCAAAGAAATTCCGTGCAACAAAAATAGCTGAACGCGACCAAGCTATAGATTCTCGACTCGAACAAGAAGCAATATTAGGCAAAGCCGCTGCTGCTGCTGGCATACTACTAGGCAAGGCCACCGAGAAAGCTCCTCCCGCACCGCCTAAAAAAGGCGCTCAAAAATAAAACGCTACCCCTTCCGCTCTACTTCCTCCACCCTTAATCTCAGGGTCATTTCCCACCGGCGCAACAGGTGCAGCGATAGGATTTTTTTTTGTGAACCTGCTGCGCAGGCAAAAATATACATGCCACCATTTAAAAACAGGTTGAAACCTACTTTTAAATGGTCGGAACGACAGGATTTGAACCTGCGACCCCTAGTCCCCCAGACTAGTGCGCTACCGGGCTGCGCTACGCTCCGACATATTGAGGTATTAGGTCGTAGGGGTAGGTTTTAGCTTCTACATTTTGCTTGGCTAATACCTATAACCTATAACCCAAAACCTTATTAAGGAAGCGAGACACTACTTAAGGCCAGCTGGTTGCGCAAGTCTTCTTTGAGGGCAGCAAGACCAGTCTCGGTGGCGGCTTCGCAGCGGGCGACCAGCACGGCCTGTGTGTTCGAGGCGCGCAGCAACCACCAGCCGTCTTTCGTGGTCACGCGAACGCCGTCAACATCGGAAAATAGTGCGCCAGCCGTGGTCAGGCGGGATTTGACCTCGGCGATGACGTCAAATTTGCGGGTATCGGGGCACGCAAAGCGAAGCTCTGGCGTGTTGATGCGTTTGGGCAGGTTTTTACGCAGGTCAGATAATTTTTTGCCCGAGCACGACAGCATTGAAAGCACGCGCACCGCAGCATAAAGCGCATCGTCAAACCCGTAATATTTATCGGCGAAGAAAATATGCCCACTCATTTCGCCCGCGAGCGGCGCGCCAGTTTCTGCCATTTTTGACTTGATGAGTGAGTGCCCCGTTTTCCACATCAGTGCATTGCCGCCCATGCGCGTGATTTCTTCAAAGAGCACGCCGCTTGCCTTGACGTCAGCGATGATGGTGGCGCCGGGGCGTTCCTTCAGAATTTCAGCGGCGAGCAGAACGATGAGCTGGTCGCCCCAGAGAATTTCGCCTTCGTCATCAACCACGCCAATGCGGTCGCCATCACCATCGAAGGCGATGCCAAGATCGCAGCGTTGTGAGCGCACAGTGGAGATGAGTTGCTCAAGATTTTTGGGCACGGTCGGGTCTGGGTGATGGGCGGGGAACGTGCCGTCGATAGCGGCGTTGAGCGCGATGTGTTGGCCCGCGAGTTTGTCAATGAGCAGGCTCATAATCTCGCCAGCGGCGCCGTTGCCCGCATCCCACGCACAACGTAAATTTTCCTCACCTGCATAGGCGGTGATCAGGGCATCGAGGTAAGATTTTTTGATGTCTTTAGCGGTGCGTGTGCCGCGCGCGCCAGTGTTCAGGTCGCCGCTTTCTGCAAGAGCACGCAGTCCCTGAATATCCGCGCCATAGAACGCGGCATTTTGCAGCACGAATTTAAAGCCGTTATGGTCAGGTGGGTTGTGTGAGCCGGTGACCATGATACCCGCGGTTGCGCCCAGCGTTTTGGCAGCGAAATAGAGCATCGGCGTTGGGCCAAGGCCGATATCGACAACATCGGCGCCAGAATCAAGCAGGCCGCGACACACCGCATCGGCGAGCTGCGGCGAAGAAAGCCTACCGTCGCGCCCCATGCAGATGGTAGGTTTTGTGCCCCCCACTGATTCTAATAATGCGCGCGCGGCGCGGGTGGCAAAGGCGCGGGCGATGAAATAGGCGTCTTCCTCGCGTAAGGAGGCGCCGAAGACCCCCCGAATATCATATTCACGAAAAATTGCAGGTGAAAAACCATGAGCGGTTGCGATGGAAGCGGGAGAGGAGGGCATAGGTTATGGTTTTGCAGATGAGGTGGCTTCATTGACGCGCTTGGTGCTTATGCGGCGCTGCGCGGCGAGTTCAACGGTGATCTGTTTGGCTTTACGCGATTCCATTTGTGCGAGGATCGGCGCCGCTTTTTTCTCAGACATTTTGTCAATGACGAGCAACAGAATGGGCATTTCAATCTCATCAAAAATGCGTGCGGCATCGGCCGGCTTCATGCTTTCATAAATTTTGACTAGGCTTCGGATTTTGGTGTCTTCCTGAGTGTTGTACTGCGCGAGAAGCATGGCCACTTCTTTTTTCATCGCATCTATTTTATCAATTTTTTCACTGATGCGTTTTTCGGTGGCCTCCAAGGTAACTTCTTTTATTTCGATGTTGCGTTCCCAGCGGTCAAGCTCTTCACGACGCTTGGCAAGGTTTTGCAGCAATTCGGTTTCGGCTTTGGTGAAGCGGTTGTCCACGGTTTCACCGGGTGTGGAAGAAACGGCTTTATTAGATTTTCCAGTTTTTTTCTCTTCGGGTGCATGCTCGCCTTTTGGCGCAGCTTCCCCCTCACGTTTTGCTTCAGGTGCTTTTTTGGTGTCATCAGGAGTTTCAGCGCCTGCTTGTGAAATCAGCGAAGCATCGGCTAGAAATTCTGTTCCTTGAAAAATATCGACGACCTTGACGGTAAATAAAAGGGCAGCAAAAGCGATCGTGATGGGAATCAGGCGCAACGTTCTATCCTTTCATGCCGGCGCGTAGGAGCTCAAGCAGCTCTTGTTCTGCTTGGGAGCGGGAGGCAGAGGTTACGGGTGTTCCCATTGGCGATTTGCTACCGTTGCTGACATTTGTGCTATTTCGTCCGGAGATTTTTTCGAGCACGGCACTTAGCGTTGCGGCGGTGCGTTCGCGACTCGTGGGCGCTGGCAGCACGGGCTCTTGACGCGTCGCAAGGCGAATTTCCGGGGGAGCCATAACGGGGTGAGGGGGTGCTTCATCCGCGATTTGGGGCGCAGCAGCTTGCGGCGGGTTCACACGGCCACGTGCACGGCTAACGGCGAAGTTGGCTTCCATTTGGTCGGCGAGTTTGCTGCCTTTTTCAATCATGAAATTTAAATCGTCGAGCGCATAATTGGCTTTTTCGATGCGCGCCTGCATATTCTCGCCGATTTTTTTGCTGGCGGCTTGCAGCGCAACAATGGTTTCGGATGCGCGTTGAGTTGACTCGTCAAAATATTTGAGCAGGCTCGCCAGCTCGCTCTTGCTGTCTTGCAGAATTTTGATGCGGCGGTTGAGAAGCCAGCAATAGCTGATTGTTAGCGCCAGCAGCACAATGATAAGTGTGTCCAGTAAAAGTTTGGCAATCACTCCGGTCATGAGTTCTCCTTCGTTTTTCGGCGAATGGGGTCATTGATGGAAATGGCGATTCTGTCGCCCAGCTTACCTAGCGTTCCGGTCGTTACGTCAATGTTGCCGCAGCGAAGCGTGATGTCGTCGTCTGCCGTGCAGTCCAGCAACACGGTGGTTCCGACCTTGAACGCCATCACATCTTTGAGCGTCACCATTTTCTCATGCAGCACTGCGTCCATGGTGATGTTGGTGCTGCGAAGTTCTTTGCCCAAGTGTTTTTCCCACACCGTGTCTTGGCCAAAATTATCGCCCATGAACATCTGCAATAGTAGGTCGCGGATGGGCTCAAGTGTGGTATGTGGGAGTAAAATTTCAATCATCCCGCCGCGGTCATCCGTCATTTCTACGCGCATCCGCACGAGCAGCGCAGGGTTGGCAGGGCGGGCGATGGTGGCAAAACGCGGGTTGGTTTCTAAGCGGTCATGATGGAAGGTGGCGGGGGAGAGGGGTTCAAACGCTGCGCCCATATCGGCGAGCACAATGTCCACCATGCGTTTGACGATGTCTTGTTCGATGGTGGTGTAGGGCCTACCTTCAATGCGCACCGGACGGTTGGATTTTCGGCCACCGAGCAGAACGTCAACCATCGAATAAATCAGCGAACTATCGACGGTGATAAGGCCAAAATTTTCCCACTCCACCGCGCGGAAAACTATCAACAAAGCGGGTAGGGGGATAGAGTTCAGATAATCATCAAAGCGAATAGAGCTCATCGATTCAAGATTCGCATCGACGTTCTCTGAGGTAAAATTGCGGAGGCTGGTGGAAAGTTGGCGGACAAGGCGGTCAAACACCACCTCCATCATCGGCAGTTTTTCATAGGCTGTCATCGATTTGTCGAGGATAGCAAAAATGCCTTCCGGGCGGGCATTGCCGTCTTTTTTGGTGTCGAAACCTAGAAGAGAATCGATCTCGTCTTGGTTCAGGACGCGCTGATCAGTGGGCATAGCCGCTGCTGGAGCGCCGCTTGCGGCTTGTTTGTCCTCGGCTTCGAGCATTGCGGCCCATTCATCCGCTCCTGCATCGCCACTTGCTTGTTCTGTTTCAGCCATAAATTTATTATATGTGTCAGAATTTTATGAATTTATACCATAGCCTGCGTATGGCTACAACCAATAACCTGTGAATTCTGGGCAAAATCTATGCCAGTTATGATGTGCATCGCCATTATTAGGACGTTTATTGAATCACGATTTCTTTGAACAAGATGTTATTCACCTTAACTGGAGTCAGTGATTTATTTGCGCGCAGCAGCAGCTCTTCACGCAAGCGTTGGATGCCAGCGGAGCCGGCCAGATCGCTCGCGCGCAACTCGCGTAGATAGGTGTTCATCGCGTCGGTCAGGCGTGGCAAATTCGCTTCTACCATGATAATATCTGCCATATTGTTCAATTCCAGAATAATAGTGGTTTTTAGGAAGCTAGATTGCTTGGTGCTGGTGTTGAGATTCACCAGAAATTGCGGCATGGTATAGTAGGTGACTTGGCTGACTGGCTTCCCATCTTCTCCTAGCGCTTGCCCTTCCTCAACATGCTCCTCTTCGTGTTTTTCGCCTTTGAGGGCGAAGAACGCGCCCGCACCGCCGGCAATAAGCACAACAAGCGCTACAATAATAATGAGCTTTTTCTTCGATTTTTTAGGCGCGCCTTCGCCCTCTGCGCCTTCCGCGCCTTCGGCAGGGGCGTCTTTTACTTCAGCTTCATCTGCAGGAGCTTTGTCTTTCTTTTTGGCCATTTTTTTAATCCTATTTGGAGGTGGGCACGGCGAGATTATAGAGAATTATTCTCGCGGCACAAGTGCATCAATGCATGAAAAAACATGAATATTTTTAGGCGCCTATTTTTGGCACGGTTTGTGCTTATACACCTGCATCGTTAATGCGAATTGCAGGATTGCCCCGATGGATAACAGTATATATGTAACGCTTTCGCGCCAGCTGGCTTTGTTCCGCGACATGGACGTCACGTCGAACAATATTGCTAACGCCAGCACCAGCGGTTATGGCACGCAGCATATCATGTTTAATTCATATCTGACGAAGGATATCAATCAGGGTAACCAAAACCCAATGGCGTTTGCCAATGATATTGCGACTTACCGCGACACCACGCAAGGTTCGCTGAAGGCCACGGGCAATCCACTTGATGTGGCTGTGGCAGCGGGCGGTTATTTTATGGTGCAGACGCCGCTGGGTACGCGCTACACGCGGTCAGGCAATTTTCAACTTGATGGTGCAGGAACGCTTATTACCGCTGATGGCAACCCCGTGCTCGACAATGCGGGTCAACAAATCACCTTCCCTGAAGATGCACAAAATATTGAAATTGGCTCGGTTGGAAACATCAAGGTCAACGGTTTGGATTTCACCAACCTTGGCGTGGTGCAATTTGAAAATGAGCAGGTGCTCGAACATGCGGGCGGCACGCTTTATAAAACGGATGTCACCCCCGAAAGAACCGAAGACATTGTGGTCTCGCAGGGTGTGCTCGAAAATTCAAATGTGCAGCCTGTAGTGGAGTTAACGCACATGATTGAGGTGTCGCGCTCGGTCACCAGCACCGCGAAATTCATTGAAGTAATGTACGACCTACAGCGCAAAGCTTCGAATACTTTTGCGCAACAGGGCTAAACAGAGAGATAACCAGATGAACAGATGACAAGATGACCGGAAAGCAAACGTGACCACTTGGTCATCTAGTCATCCGGTTATCAGGTCATCTAAAAAAGACGTAAGGAGAGACTCAAATGAGATCATTGGATATCGCCGCAACCGGCATGCAAGCCCAGCAGCTGTATGTTGACGTTACGTCACAGAACTTGGCGAACATCAACACCACCGCCTATAAATTGCAGCGCCCAGAATTTCAGGATCTGCTCTACCAAAGCGAGCGCCGCGTGGGCACCAGTTCGTCGGATGCGGGCACGATTGTTCCCACCGGTGTGCAAATTGGTCTTGGTGTGAAGCTCGCTGCGATTTATCGCAACGTATCGCAAGGGCCTGTGCAGCAAACCTCTAACCCTTTGGATATTGCGCTGCAGGGCAAAGGCTATTTCCAAGTGACTATGCCCGATGGTACGATTTCTTACACCCGTGGCGGCGCTTTCCAGCTCGACAATAACGGTCAGATTGTGACCGTCGATGGTTACCCAATGGAGCCAGCCATTACGGTTCCGCAAAACGCAACCTCTGTTACCATCAATTCATCGGGTGAGGTGTCGGTGACGCTGCCTGCGCAGACCGATCCATCCATCATCGGCAATATCCAGATCGTTAATTTCGTCAACGAACCTGGTCTGTCATCCATTGGTAACAACCTTTATCAAGAAACCACTGCTTCTGGCTCGCCATTGGTTGGTACGCCTGGCTTGGATGGATTTGGAACAGTGCTGCAAAACTTTCTTGAAACCTCGAACGTGAACCCAGTGACGGAGTTGACCAACCTGATCAAAGCCCAGCGCGTCTATGAAATGAACAGCAAGATTGTCTCGAAAACCGACGAAATGCTGCAGAACCTCAACCAGAGCGTATAATATATGAAAAAGCTTTTTAGATTTCGTCATCCCGCATTTATTGCGGGATCTCAGGCTACACAGACAAGCCGCCCTAGATCCCCGAACAAGTCGGGGATGACGGTATGGGTTTTGGCTCTATTCATGATGGCATCTCCGGCTCATGCGGCGCTTTCTGAGTCGCCAACACTTGCCGCACCCAAATATAATTTCCGCTTAAGCTATGAGGATACCGAGCAAGCGGTGGGTATTGCGCTGGCGGAAAAAGGTGCGGGAGCAAAAGTTGCTGCCACCGTCATGGGCGCGCGCGGGCAAGCACTTTATTCCGCTGACAAGCCCATCAGCGTAGAAATTCGTGGACTGACATTTGACAAAAACACACAGCGCTGGTCTGCCAATGTGCTCTGCATTTCTGAGGATGAAGTCGTGAGCGCCATGCCCATCGGTGGCCGCTATGAAGAGGTGGCCGAATTGCCAGTTCTTAAACGCGCTGTTCGCGCTGAAGATGTCATCAAAGATGAAGACATCGAACTGCGCGACTACCCCCTCAGCCGCGTGCATGGCGACGTGGTGAGCGATCTGGCGGCGCTTGTCGGCAAGTCGCCATTGCGTTCTATTTCTGCGGGGCGTCCGATTCGTGATGCGGAAATCTCTGCCCCAAATGTCGTTAATAAAAACAGCATCGTTCAGATGCGATATACCACAGCGGGAATGCAAATCACCACCAGCGGGCAGGTGCAAACCGATGGCGGCGTTGGCCAAGTGGTCGCCGTGCGCAACCTCACTAGTAAAAAAGTGGTTTATGCCGTGGTAAACAGCGAAAATAGCGTGACGGTTTTGCCCGCCGGAACTCAACAAGTCAGTCAACAAGTAGGAGCAAAAGCATATGAAACCAACTAACCTCCTGAGTACATCCTGCCTTGTTGCCGTTGCCGCGTGTGTGCTGCTTTCGGGTTGTTCCAGTACGCTCGACAAGCTGGATAATATCGGCAAAGCGCCACCGCTAGAAAAAGTGGCAAATCCCGCCGAAGCGCCGACCTATGAAAAACTCAGCTGGCCCATGCCGGAAAATGCGCCGCCTGAACGCCAATATGCAGGTTCGCTCTGGCAGCCTGGCAGCCGCGCCTTCTTCCGTGATCAACGCGCGGCGCGTGTGGGCGATATTTTGCGCGTAAACATCAAAATCAAAGACAAAGCGCAATTCAACAATGAAACCGAAGGCAAGCGCGACAGCTCAGACACTGCCGCCGCGCCGTCACTTCTTGGCTTTGCCAATAAACTCAAGCATTTTACGCCCATTGCGACGCCAGATCCAACCAACCTGGTGGACATAACCGGCGCGCGTAACAACAAAGGCACGGGCAAAATTAAACGTGACGAAACCATCGAAACGCAGGTTGCCGCGCTCATCACCCAAGTGTTGCCTAATGGCAATCTGGTGGTCGATGGCAAGCAAGAGATCAACGTGAATTTTGAAGTGCGCGAGGTTTCTGTGCGCGGCGTGGTGCGCCCACAAGACATCAAGTCAGACAATAGTGTGGACTCCACGCAGATTGCTGAAGCACGCATCGTTTACGGCGGACGTGGTCAGCTCACCGACGTCCAGCAAGGCCGCTGGGGTCAACAGGCTATCGACGCTATTTCACCGTTCTAAAAACACAGCCCCTGAGGTGTATTTTTCCTCGGGAGCTGGCTCTCAGTGCGGGTAATGCCATAAGTTAATAATATATTAATTTATGAGTTGATTTTTTTTTTCAGCCTGTTAAAATTCCCTTAAATTTCAACAAGGGAGTTCATGATGGGTATCAAAAGACTGGCAAAGGAGCAGCGTCTTCTTGCTCTTGATTTGAAAGATGGGAAAGTCACTTTTAAAACCAACACAGTGCCCGTCGGTGTTGTGACGCAGCCATTTGAGCCTGCAATTGTTACTGCAGATGTCCTTACAGAAATTTTGCAAGAGAGTAGAACACTTGCTTCTCTCACCTTGCCTGAAAATATTCTTCCAGCTCATCTGGATGAGTTGCTGACAAATGGGAATGGATTTAATGGAAGCCAGCCGCGCATTAACTTGATTCACTATGAAGGCCCAAATGTTACGCCGAAAATGAAAAAATTTATCCAGCATAACATTGCGCAAATTTCGGGTGCTTTAACCGATCTCCGGGTTGATCGTGAAGCACCGAACATGGAAGCTATTGATACGGCGTTTGAGAAATTGGCCAAACATGCGCCTGCGTTAGAATTTATGCTTCGTGAGCCAGTTAATATTAAAGAAAAACCGGCGCATTTAGATATAATGGACAGAGCATTAACGGCTTACGGTAAAGCCGCAGATGCAATGGCTACTGGTAATCCTACTAAACAACCTAGGCCAGATGATGGAAAGCTCGACGAAGCTGCGGTAAAATTAGCTGGAGGCGAGCTTAGAGGCAATCCAATGTCTTTGGGCGGAATTACTACTGGAAAGTTCGATTGGCGTCCGGGCAAACCAACCGAGTCTGTGGCTTAAATCTTCCTTAATCATTCTGCGCTATCACTTGGCGCATGAAAAATGATGCTTCTATTTTGTCATCTGTCGATGACATTACGCCTGCTGCGCGGCGCGAAAACGCCGCTTTCGGCAGCGCTTTCGATTCCGGTTCGAAAGCAAACCGGAATGAACGCCAACCCTTGTTTCACCATGTGCCGGCCAATCTGGCGGCGCAGGACGAAGTTTCCAATCGCCTTCGTTTGCTCATGACCCTGCGCCGCAGCGGCGTGGGCGACACGGCGGTGCTGTCGGCGATGGAGAATGTTCCCCGCGAAATGTTTGTCGAAGAGGCCTTTGCCGACCATGCATGGGACGACACCGCGCTGCCCATTTCCTGCGGGCAAACACTCAGCCAGCCGACCGTAGTGGCGTGGATGACCGCCGCGCTCGCCGTTTCCCCGCGTATGCGCGTGCTGGAAATTGGCACTGGCTCTGGCTATCAAACCTCTATTTTGGCGCGTATGTCGCGCCGCGTATATACGGTGGAGCGTCACCGCGACCTGCTTAGCCAAGCCGAAAACCGTTTTTCACAGCTGCGCCTGAACAATATCGTCACCAAATGCGGTGATGGCTCCAAGGGCTGGAAGGAAACCGCGCCGTTCGAGCGCATTATGGTGACCGCCGCCGCCCGCGAAATACCCGCAGTTTTGCTGGAACAGTTGGCTCCAAACGGGGTGATGGTGCTGCCGGTGGGGCATAATGTCGCCGAGCAGATATTACTTCGCATCCGCAAGGACGAGGCGGGGGCAATTAGCACCGAACATTTGATGAATGTGCGCTTTGTGCCGCTGGTGGAAGGCTGAATATATCCCTCACCCTTGAAGGGTGGGGGTGGAAGCTATTGGGCAGCAAAGAAGGAACCCCTCACCTCGGTTTGCCAATGCGCTTAGCCTGCGGCTAAACCCAAGGCAAACACGTCCTCTCCCTCAAGGGGAGAGGGATTATGTAGAAATTTTAATGCGACAATCCCCGCTGTGTGCTATATATATGCTCCATTGGAGTAAATATATGACACATTTTGCGGTTCGCACCGTTAGTATTCTCGCCCTTTTGACCGCCACTGCCTGCACGCAGGCACCGGCGCGCATTGACATGCTTGGCAGCAAGATATTTTCTTCGCGCCCCGGCGCTAGTGGCGGCACAGTCAGTGGTGGTGGCAGCTATTCTGCGCAGAACGGAATGAATGGTGGGCGCTTGTCGTCCAAGGGCGTGTATCAGCCTCCGTCGGTCTATAGCAACACACCGCGCCCGCAGTTTGAATCTGACGAAACGCATCAGGATGTCTATGTCGCGCCGGTGGAAAAAGCTGATCTGGCAGCACCTGCCAAACCCTCGCCGATTCAGGTGAACGACGCACAGCCTGTTCCGTTTTCAACCAAACCCAGCGCGCCGGTGACGCTTTCGGATGAAACCGGCATCAACCCATGGACGAAAAAACCGCGTGGGGAGGAATCTTCTGCTGCGCCAGTTTCAGAAGAATCACAGAAAGTTGCAGAGATCATTAATGACGCGCCAAGTGATATAAGTACGATGGAGCCTGCAGCAGGTAAAAGTGCGTTTATGTGGCCAGTTTCCAGCAAAAAAGTCATTGCTCCTTTCGGCCCTAAGAGCGGCGGCACGGTCAATGATGGTATTAACATTGCTATTTCTGAGGGCGAGCCTGTGTGGGCATCGGCCGATGGCGAAGTGGTCTATGTGGGTAGTGAAATGAAGGGCTATGGCAACATGGTCATCCTCAAGCATGACGGCGGCAAATCCACCACCTACGCGCACATGAACCGCGCCACGGTTGATAAGTATGATCGTGTGAAACAAGGCGACATCATTGGCTATGTCGGCGCAACCGGCAACGTCAAGTCACCACAACTCCACTTTGCCATCCGTAATGGCAAAGCCCCGCTTGACCCACAGAAAATCTTGCCGAGTAAGTCTTGAAATTTGAAACAGTCGTCATCCCCGCCTTGCGCGGGGATCTAAGGCTGCGGGCCTTTAGCACTAATTGAAATAGCTCGTTACATCGATGTCGTATTTTTCCAGCATTGTTTGTTTGTCGGCCTCGGATACAGCGTTGCCGAAGCCCGAAAGCAGTATTGTGCCATAGTCAGCCAGATCAAGAATTCTGCTCCCTTGTGAATGTGTGCGAAGTAATTCCAATTTTTGTTTTTCGCACATTAAAAAATAATAGCGCTCGCGATTTTCATCATCGCGGCAGCGGATAAAATGAATGGGTTTTCCTGATCGTCTGGCATAAGCCTGAGTAAAGCGCATAGCTTAGGTGACAGTTTTATCTGGTGTGCCACGATCATGGCCTTCCGCCACTTCCACAGTGCCAGCCACAGCAGGAGCGGAAGGAGCAGGGCTGCTTGGAGCATCTGCCTCCCTCCAAGCCGCGTGCTGCCGGGCGTTGCGTAGTTCGCCACGATTTAAGAAAAATGATTGCGTTGCGGCTTCAGCAAAAGTAAAACTCCTTTCGTGCATCGCTCTTATTTCTTCGACCGTTGAAACTGTATCTGCCAGGACTATGCGACCACCGATTTCAGCAATCTGCGGAAGCCCTGTTGCAATAGCGCGACGGTGTAAATTACTGAATTGTGTTTCTAGGGCGCCTGATTTTTGCGTGGATAAAGATGTGGCAGCGTCTACCCAATGATCTGAAATATATGCCATTTCAGGGGGAGAGCAATGAATGATGGTCCGTTCGCCGAGCATGTTTTTTGCTGGTGGGGAAAGGTGGGTGACGGGGAATTTATCATCCCCAAGCTTTACTTTTGTTCCAAACATTCGAATACGCCTCCTCGTCAAATTTAGTCGATATTTTAAGACTTAAGCAATAATAACTGGGCTTTGTTAATTTTAAGTAAACTTAAGCCACTTTCGCCAGATCCCCAGCCAGTGCCTTGCGGATCAGCGCCACGGTTTCTGCTTTCCCATAGAGCTTCACGAACGAGCCCATGCGCGGGCCTTGCGGCTGGCCGAGCAGCGTTTCATAAAGGCACGCGAACCAGTTCTTCAACTCTTCTTTTGCATAGTGGCGTTTGCCAATCTCATATATCTCGGTTTGAAGAACGTCGGCCTGCGTGTCGGCGGAAACATTTTCCAGATAGGTGGCGAGTTCTTCCAGCGCGGCGCGCTCAGCATCCGTTGGGCTACGGAATTTTTTCGTTGGCTTGATGAAGTCATGATAATAATGCACCGCGCCGCTGACCAGCTGGTCGAGGAACGGGTGGGTAGACGGCGACACGTCGGGCATGTAGCGCGAGATAAAACCCCACAGCACCTTTGGGTCTTCCGCATTGGCCACGCCCGCAATGTTGAGCAGGAGATTGAAACCCGGCAGACCCTCGGCCGCAGGCGGCTTGCCGCTGTGGATATGCCACGCGGGGTTGTTGACTTGCGCGGCGGGTTCTTCCTTCGCATATTTTTCGAGGTATGTCTGATAGTCGTCCACCGCGCGGGGTATCACGTCAAAATAAAGGCGTTTTGCTTTGCGCGGCGACTGGAACATATAGAGGCCGAGCGATTCCGACGGGGCATAACGCAGCCACTCGTCAATCGTCAGGCCATTGCCTTTTGACTTAGAAATTTTCTGGCCTTTATCATCGAGGAACAGCTCATACATATATTGGTTCGGCGGGTTTCCACCGGCGATTTTGCAAATCGCGCTATAGAGCTCGGCTGATGCCAGATGGTCTTTGCCATACATCTCATAATCCACGCCGAGCGCGGCCCAGCGCATGCCCATATCCGGCTTCCACTGCAGCTTGCAATGCCCACCCGTTACTGGCACTTCTTCCAGCGTTCCATCTTCTTCCTCATACACGATGGTGCCTTTTTCGGGGCGCGTTTCCGTGACCTTGGCGAGCAGCACTTTGCCCGAGCGCGGCGAAACAGGGAGGAACGGGCTATAGGTCTGCTGGCGCTCATCGCCGAGCGTCGGCAGCATCACCTTCATCACCTCGTCATAATTTTCCAGCAGCTTCAGTAGCGTCGCGTCAAACTCACCGGATTTATAGGTCTCGGTCGAGCTTTTGAATTCATACTGAAAACCAAAATGATCGAGGAATTGGCGCAGGCGGTTGTTCATGTGTGCGCCAAAGCTCTCATGCGTGCCAAACGGGTCAGGGATGCTGGTCAGCGGCTTGCCGAGGTTCGCGGCGATCATCTCTTTGTTGGGCAAATTGTCAGGCACTTTGCGCAGGCCGTCCATGTCATCAGAAAAACAAATAAGGCGGGTCGGGATGTCAGAGAGCTGCTCGAACGCATGGCGTACCATGCTTGTGCGCGCCACTTCGCCGAACGTGCCTATATGCGGCAAACCCGATGGGCCATAACCGGTTTCAAAGAGCACATAGCCCTTTTCCGGTGGTGCATTTTTGTAGCGTTCAACGAGCGCAGCTGCCTCAAGCAGCGGCCATGCGGCGTTAGTTTGTGCAGCGGCAAGTGTGGTAATATCGCGCGAGATGGTCATCGTTTTCCTATCGGTAAAAATCATGAGAGGCTCACCATAGTATGGAAAAGCGCCAGATTCAACCTTGCTGTGAAGCAGCCTTGAACATGGCCAGCGCCTGCTCGCGGGCGGCGGCGTGGTTTACGATGGGGGTGGGGTATCCG
>RFOF01000150.1 GCA_009926845.1 Alphaproteobacteria bacterium | reverse complement strand
CAGCAAGTTCGACGAGGTGGTGGAAAAAGAAGGCGTCAAAATCCTCATCGACCCCAAAGCCATCATGTTCCTTATCGGCACCGAAATGGACTATGTGGAAGAAGACATGAAAAGCGGCTTCGTGTTCCGCAATCCGAATGAAAAAGGCCGCTGTGGCTGCGGCGAATCGTTCCATGTCTAACCTGAGTTTTGCTAGGCTAAAAAATAAACTCAAACGCTGGGTACTCATGCCGAAATGGCAAGGCCCAAAAAAGAAACAAAAAAGCATGTCGTCGTTCTCTGATTTTTTTTCGCTGCTGTCGGTTCTGCCTTCGTTTGACGTTGATATTGCGCATATTGAAAAAGCCTATTTCCGCGAGCAGCGGCTCTTCCACCCCGACCGTTTTATTGGAAAAACCGAAGAAGAAAAACTGCAGGCGATGCAGCGCTCGGCTGACATCAACCAAGCCTATGAAACACTGAAAGACCCGCTGAAACGCGCGCAATATCTGCTGCTTTCGCAGGGCATGTTCGTGGGCACGGAAAAAGATTCCGTGAAGCCCTCGCAGGAACTGCTGATGGAGATTATGGAGCTGCGCGAACACGTAGAATCAGCGGGTTCTCCAACCGCGCTGTTTGGCATCGCCGACAAGCTCAAAGAAGAATGCGAGCGCACACTCAGGCTGATTTCCGTTGCATATGGCAAATCTGAGTGGGATAAGATGGCTGGGGAAACGCTGAAGCTCAGCTACTTACAAAAAACACTCGACGATATCCGCAAACAAAAAAGATGACCCACCTGCTCCAAATTCACGAACCCGGCCAAACGCCGCTGCCACACGACGACACCGCCGCCATCGGCATCGACCTTGGCACGACGCATTCAGTGGTGGCCATTGCTACCAATTCTGACGCGGAAGTTGTGCATAATATCCACGGCCACGGGCTTGTTCCGTCGGTGGTTTATTATGCGGATGATGGAAAAATTGAAGTCGGCTATAGCGCGAAAAAGCGCGCTGACCGCGGCGAAAAAGGTGTGATTTCTTCCGTTAAACGCCTGATGGGCAATGCGGCAACCCGATTGAAAGCGGCAAACCGCGAAGTCACCCCCGTTGAGGTCTCGGCGGAGATTTTAAAAACGCTGAAAGCCAGCGCCGAAAAAGCACTCGGAAAAGAAGTGACGCAGGCGGTCATCACCGTGCCTGCCTATTTTGATGATGCCGCGCGCACGGCAACAAAGGACGCCGCCAAACTCGCTGGCCTTGAAGTGCTGCGCCTCATCAACGAGCCGACGGCTGCCGCGCTGGCCTATGGGCTGGATAAAGGCGCGCAGGGGCTGTATGCGATCTATGATCTTGGCGGCGGCACGTTCGACATTTCGATTTTGAAGTTGGAACAAGGCGTGTTCCAAGTGCTGGCCACCGGCGGCGACACGCAGCTAGGCGGTGACGATATTGACGCAGCATTGGCCTCGTTGTTTCGTCATCCCGGCGAAGGCCGGGATCCACGTTTTCTGGCGCGAAAATTCAAAGAAGAACTCAGTGATATTGATATAATTTGCGTGGATCCCGGCCTTCGCCGGGATGACACGCAGAGCATCACCCGCGCGGATCTTGAGGCTCTCGCCCGCCCATTCATCGAGCGCACGCTGGCCATTTGCGACAATGCCTTTGCCGATGCCAAGCTGGAAAAAAGCGCCGTGCAGGGCATTGTGCTGGTGGGTGGTTCGACGCGTATGCCGCTGGTGCGCGAAATGGTGGGGAATTGGTTCGGCAAAGCGCCGCTCAGTGATGTCAACCCCGACGAGGTGGTGGCCATTGGCGCGGCGATTCAGGCGCACGGCCTGACGCAAGGATCTGACAATCTTTTGCTCGACGTTATCCCCCTCTCCCTCGGCCTAGAAACCATGGGCGGCATCACCGAAAAAGTCCTTGAGCGCAACACGCCTATCCCCGTTTCGGTGGCGCAGGAATTTACGACGTATCAGGATGGACAAAACGGCATGAAAATCCACGTGGTGCAGGGCGAGCGCGAGATGGTAGCGCACAACCGCTCGCTGGCGCGGTTTGAGCTGGCGGGCATCCCCCCTCTTCCCGCTGGCATTGCGCGGGTGAAGGTGACATTTACGGTGGATGCCGATGGGCTGCTCACGGTGTCTGCCGAGGAAAAAACCACCGGCACGCGCCAGAACATCCACGTTAAACCGTCCTATGGGCTGGAGCCGGAAGAAATTGGCCAGATGCTGCTCGACAGCATGAAAAACGCGCAAAAAGACATCAGCGAGCGCTTGCTGGTGGAGGCGCGGGTTGAGGCTGGGCGCGCGATATTCGAGATCGAATCCGCCACCAAAAGCGATGGCGACCTGCTTTCTGAGGCCGAACGCAAACAGATCGACCAGCAGATAAAAGTCGTCAAAAACGCTGTGGCTGGCGAAGACCGCGACTATATCGACGTTGAGCTGCACGAGCTTTCCCGCCTCGCCCAACCTTTTGCAGAAAGAAGGATGGACAGAGCGATTGGGCTTGCGTTAAAAGGCGTTTCGGTGGAACAAGTATAACTTCGCAATTGACACCTGTAACGTTATGGGTTATAGTCGGTATGATTAAAAACTTTCGTCACAAGGGATTGCAAAAACTCTATGAGGAAGGCGTAGCCAAAGGAATTGAGGCCATTTATCTGCCCAAAATTCGGCGCATTTTGGCGGCGCTTGAAGCCGCATCATCGCTGGATGCCTTAAACGCTCCCTCGTTCCGGCTGCATCCGCTTAAGGGCGACATGAAAGGCTTGTGGTCGGTGACAGTGGGCGCAAATTGGCGCATTGTTTTTCGCTTTGATGCGCCACATGTTTATGATGTAGATTTAACCGACTATCATTGATAGGAGCTGGAACATGATGAAAAACCCTCCCCATCCGGGCGAGCACATTGCCGAAGATTATCTGGTGCCGCTTGAACTCAGCGTGACTAAAGCCGCTGCTGCCCTTGGCGTTACGCGAAAAGCACTTTCCGAATTGGTCAATGGCCACGCGGGCATTTCCGCCGATATGGCCATTCGTTTGTCGCGTGTTTTTGGCACCCCCGCACAATTTTGGGTGCAATTGCAGAGCAATTATGATTTATGGCAAGCCACAGAGCGGATGAAGCGCTGGAAACCAAGCGAAACTTTTTATGC
>RFOF01000149.1 GCA_009926845.1 Alphaproteobacteria bacterium | reverse complement strand
CGCATATGGCGCGCGCCGATGGGCCGCTCACCCGCGAAAAATATGTCGCATTTCGTGATGCCTTCCCGCTGCAGGGCAATATGTGTTTGAAGCTGCGCAAGCTGTTTTCGCTGGCCTGCGATGACCCCGCGCCGCTGGAGTCACACATCACGCTTATCACCAGCACCTTCCCCGCAAGGCACGACCTCTATGCCGCGCTGGTGGGTCGCCTGTTTGCCATTGCCGCAAGTGACCGCTCGCCCACGCGCGAGGAAGAAAAACTCATCGCCCGCATCTCGCATTTGCTCGGCCTTCCCGCCAGCGACTATATGCAGATTCGCGAGCATTATATGGGCGCGGGCAAGCCACACCAGACGCTCGGCGTCGCCAAACATTCACACCCATCGACGCTGAAAAAACGCTACCGCGAATTGATGCAGCGCTATCACCCTGACCGCTTTGGCGGCCAAACGCTTTCGCCAGAGCTCGACATGCTGCTACAGCTCAAAACCGCAGAGATAAACGCGGCCTACAGCCAGCTGACGCGCAAAGCGGCATGACGATGAAACACCTTCCCTCCCCTAATTTTGACAGCCGAGATGGTCACAGCATTGACATGCTGGTGCTGCATTATACAGGTATGCGCACCGCGCAAGAGGCCTTAGAAAGATTGTGTGACGCGAGCGCCAAAGTCAGCGCGCATTATGTGGTGGATGAAGACGGAACGGTGTATCAACTCGTCGCCGAAGAACATCGCGCGTGGCACGCAGGCGTTTCCAGTTGGCGCGGACATACCAACATCAACCAGCGGTCGATTGGCATCGAGATAGTCAACCCCGGCCACGAATTTGGCTATCGCCCCTTCCACACAATCCAGATGGAAGCCGTGGCGACGCTGTGCAAAAACATCCTCTCGCGTCACAACATCCCCGCGCGCAATGTCGTCGGCCATTCCGACGTCGCACCCAGCCGCAAAGAAGACCCAGGTGAATTGTTTGATTGGAAATTTCTGGCGGAGCAAGGCGTGGGATTTTTTCCCGATGCGCCTAAAGCCATCGTCATCAGCGCCGCGCCAGATATACAAATGCTGGCCGAATATGGCTATGAAATCAGCGACCCGATTAAAACCATCATCGCTTTTCAACGCCATTTCCGCCAAGACTCCCTTACTGAACAATGGGATAGCCGTTGTGCGGCTTTGCTTGCAGCGCTGCTAACTCTCGTATAGACTACCCCCACCAGACAGCCGGATGGCCGCTGTGTCAGAGTGCAGAAATGCAGAAAACAGAATTGCGGAATAATCTGCACCTCTGCATGTCTGCACTTCTGTACTCTGATGCAGAGGAAAGTCCGGGCTCCACTGGGCACGGTGCCGGATAACGTCCGGCGGGGGCAACCCTAGGGAAAGTGCCACAGAGAATATACCGCCTTCGCAAGAGGGTAAGGGTGAAAAGGTGCGGCCAAAGGCGAAAGCTGGAGGCTTAAAGTAAGAGCGCACCGCGCTTCTGGTAACAGAAGTGGCAGGGAAAACCCCACCGGGAGCAAGACCAAATAGGGGTGACGAGCCGCCCAGCTCTATGTCACCCGGGTAGGTTGCACGAGGTGTCAGGTAACTGGCATCCCAGATGAATGGCCATCGCCCCGCACTCGTTGCGGGGTACAGAACCCGGCTTACAGGCTGTCTGGTATTTTTTTTATGCAAATGGAGCGCATGTATGACTACAAAAGATAAGGTTCCCCAATATACCGATTTGTTGTGGCCGACCCTACAGGCGCTCAAATTGCTCGGCGGATCTGGCAATGTTGTCGAGATACTTGATAAGATCGTGGAGATTCAAAAATACCCTGAATCCATTCAAAATGTTCTACATCTTAATAAAAATTTTTCAGAACTTTCTTACCGAGCTGCATGGGCTCGAACCTATCTAAAAAACGTGGGAGCAATTGAAAATAGTGCTCATGCCGTTTGGTCAATTACAAAGTATGGCGAAGCAGTCCAAGAAAGTGATCTAAAAGGTTTGCATAACAAGGCAAAGAGCAAATATATGCCTGCGCCAGAGGGAAAAGAACCAACTGAAAAATCAGATGGAGCCCTAAACTGGAAAGATGAACTACTTGAAATCTTGCAGGCCATAGATCCCAGCGATTTTGAAAAATTATGTCAGCGCTTATTGAGAGAATCGGGATTCGTTAAAGTAACTGTCACAGGAAAATCCAATGATGGTGGTATCGACGGAACCGGTGTTTTGCGCGTCAATCTTCTTTCGTTCCAAATACTTTTTCAATGCAAGCGCTACAAAGGAAGTGTCGGCTCCTCTACGGTGCGCGATTTCAGGGGTGCAATGGCAGGCCGAACAGATAAGGGCTTAATCATCACAACCGGTTCATTTACCTCCGAAGCCCGCAAAGAAGCAACGCGAGACGGCGCCCCTGCAATTGATCTCATTGATGGCCAAGAACTTTGTGATTTGCTCAAAGATTTAAAGATGGGTGTAAAAACGATTGAATCTGCCGAAATTGATAAAGACTGGTTCAAAAACCTTTAAGCTTAATCATCCACCCCACCGAGCATTTTCGGCGTGATGAGCTCCACCAATTTTCCATGGCTGACGGCGAGGTCGCGCCATGCGGCGTTTGCAAATTCTACAACCGTCAGTGAGCAGGTGGGATATTTGATGGCGAGTGTGTCGAGATGTTTGTCGTCGCCCGTTTTCGCGAGTTTGAGCGCAAGCTGATGCACCCCCGGATTATGCGCAATAACCATCAGGCTAGAGACCTCCTCCGGCGCGGACGACAACAGCGTCAGTATCTCCCCCGCCGAGGCGTTGTAGAGTTTGTCTTTCAATTCCGCAGGTGGCGGCGCGGTGAAATTTTCTTGCATACTGGCCAGCGTTTGGCGCGTGCGAACCGCAGAAGAGCACCACACTAATTCAGGAAGAAGATGGTTTTTTGCCATGTGCGCGGCGAGGGTGGCAGCGTCGGAAACGCCGCGCGGAGCAAGGGCGCGATCGAAATCATCTTGCGTGGGAAGCCCCACCTCGGCCTTGGCATGGCGCAGAATATAAAGGGTTTTTGGCATAGTAGATGACCGGATGACCAGATAATCAGATAACCAGATGACGTGAATAGATTATTTACCATTTAGATGCTATCATTTATTGGTCATCCGGTCATCTGGTAATCTAGTCATCT
>RFOF01000148.1 GCA_009926845.1 Alphaproteobacteria bacterium | reverse complement strand
TTGGCGTGACTATTTTTGAAGGCTATGGCGTAACCGAAACTAGCCCTGTCCTCTCCGTGAACACGCCGGAAGAAAACCGCTTAGGCACCGTTGGCCGCGCGCTCTATGGCATTTCCACCAAGCTTGAACCCATCGAAGGTATCGAGCGCGGCGGAAGGCTTCTCGTTTGCGGCGATAACGTCATGCTCGGCTACCTCAAGGCAGACAAACCCGGCGTCATCCAGCCACAGGGCGATTGGTATGACACGGGCGACATCCTGGATATTGACGCGGATGGCTTCATCACCATCTTAGGCCGCGCCAAACGCTTTGCCAAAATTGGCGGGGAAATGGTGTCGCTCGCGGTGGTGGAGGAACTCGCGCTATGCGCCGCGCCAGAACATGCGCACGCGGCGGTGGCCACCCCATGCGATAAAAAAGGCGAACAAATCACCTTGTTCACCGAATGCCCCACCCTCACCCGCGAAATGCTGATTGCCCGCGCTCAGGAAGCGAAAATCTCCGAGCTGCATTTGCCGCGCAAAGTGGTGGCGCTTGAGGAGTTACCGAGGCTCGGCAGCGGCAAGGTGGATTATGTTTCCCTGCGCTCAATCAACCAATCAGCATAAGGCTGCCAGAGTTCGCGTTTGGCGCGGCTGCCCACCATCATGCCCACATGCCCGGCGCTTGGGCGAATGATGTGGGCATGTGGCAACGCATCGGCCAATGGCAACGCGCATGACAGCGGCACCACGTGGTCATTTTGTGGAATGGCCATAAATGTCGGCAACGTCATTTTTTCAGGGCGCACTGATTTATTTTTCACCTTCCATTTGCCCGCCAGCAGATGATTATCCTGCGCCCAGTCGATGAGGCAATCCTCTGCCACTTTCGCCGTCATCGGCACGCCGTCATTGACCCAATGTTCCAGCGCGACAAAATCACGCGCGGCGCGGCTGCCTTCGGCGAGGCCCTCGTAGCGGCGGAATTTCTGCTCGAACAGCCAGGGGTTGGCTATATAAAAAAGTGACTGCACAAAATCCGGCGAGAGGGTTTTGTGCGAGCGGATATATTCCAGCAGCCAATCGCGCCGCGCTGCGTCCACCAGAAAATGCTCAAAATCTTCGCAGTGAAAATCCCACGGCGTGGCAAAAAGTGCGAGGCTCGCCACCTTCTGTGGCTTAACTTGCGCGGCGGCCAGCGCCAGCACCCCGCCCATGCAATAGCCCGCGAGGTGGATTTTTTCACCAGCGAATTTGCTGATAAAATCAATCGCAGGCGCAAGCACCTCGCTCACATAATCCGCGCAGCTAAACCCCGCCTCGTCATCGCCCGGCTGCCCCCAATCGAGCACCAGCGGATAAATTCCCTGCGTGATGAGGTGGCGAAGCATGCTGCGCTCTTCTTCCAGATCGAGGATATAATAACGGTTGATGAGCGAGGGAATGAACAACACCACGCGGCTGAGCGACGCATTATCCGCCGCCAGCGAACCATAATCCAGCAGGCGCGCGCTGCCACGTTGCCACACGCAGGGCGGCTCGGCCACATCGCGCACATACGGCGTTTCAAAATAGCGAAGAACGCCCGAAAGCAGGCTAGCGGCGCGGCTTTTTGCTTCCGCGTTTATCGCCTGTTCCAGCTTTTTTGGCAGCTGCGCGGCGGGGCTTTTTTGCAGCAGGTTTGGCAGACTGCTCAACGGCAGCAAGCCGCTTTTCGCACATTGCAACGCGAAAGGCGAGCTCAGCCAACACCCCACCGTGAGCATCAGATGCATCGGCAGCGTTGGCAGTGGCATGGGGTTTGTTTTTGCGTGGGTCATGTGGTGTCTGCGCGGTTTTCAGGAGGTCAAGCATAGCGCCGATAAATTGTTTGTCACTGACAACAGAGGCTATCTGCTTCTGCCACAGATCCATAAATTCTTTGGCCATGTGCTGGTAGGGGCTTTCGGTCATATATTTCCTTACCTGTCATTCTCGGCCTTGAGCCGAGAATCTATTCTTATTAAATGGATCATCGGGTCAAGCCCGATGATGACAGTTTTAGTCTTGTTGATAATATCTTGCGATTTTTGCGATTAAGTGGTAAAAAGATTTTATAATATATACACTTAAGCCCATCTAATTGCATCAGGAAAAATTATGGCCGACCCAAAAGCTGCCCAAAAGCCTGTCACCATCAAAAAATACGCCAATCGCAGGCTGTATGACACGGAAACCAGCGCCTATATCACGCTGGAAGATCTGTGTGACCGCGTGAAAGCGGGGCGTGATTTTATCGTGGTGGATGCGAAAACGGGGCAGGATTTAACCCGCCAAGTGCTCACGCAGATCATTTTTGAACAGGAAACCAAGGGGCTGCAGATCCTCCCCACCAGCTTCCTGCGCGATGTTATCCGCATGTATGACCACAAGATGCAAGATGTGCTTCAGCATTACCTGACCGCCAGCATGCAGGCCTTCACCAGCAACCAAGAGCGCATGACGCAGGCTGCCCGCCAAGCCATGCAAGGGCTGACGCCGCTCAATCAATTCGAGGAAATGACCCGCCAGAACGTGGCGTTCTTTGAAAAAGCCGCCCAAATGTTCAACCCATTTGGCGTGATATTCAGTGGGAATAAAGAAGAGAAGTAGTTTTTTGGGCTATTTACTTGGAGTTCCACCACGTTTTGCAAACGGGTTGGTGAAGCCCTTTTTCTGTTCCCCAGTTGCTGGAGGTTCACCACTTGTAACGGCAGGCCAGCCCGCAGCCACACCGCTAGCGTGCGCAGCGGCTAACTGCGCTGCTTTACTCATTGTAGAGGCTTGAGAAGACTGCAACGCTCTCGCTGCCTCAGCATTCACGTTATCCACGGTTCTATGTAGTCCAGCGTGAGTATTAATAGCAGCCTGATCCAAATTGGCGGGGTTTGGATAATCTCCGGTGTTAACGTGCCCTTCCTTCAAATTGCTATGCGCAATGACACCACTAAACGTCTTCAATCCATCATTACCAACCGCTATAACCATAACTTCTCTCCTAAAACTGCTCAGCAGTGTTTTCTCATAAGCTCATACTAACCCAACTTTATAAAAAAGTGCATGACATTTTTGTGAATACTGCACCAAAATCATATGACAGTTTTGTGACAGGCGTGGTAAATATACCGTCATAAACCATTTTATCATTATTTTTCAATGTTATATTAGTCATCCCGGCGAAGGCCGGGATCCACGTCTTT
>RFOF01000147.1 GCA_009926845.1 Alphaproteobacteria bacterium | reverse complement strand
TGTGGGTGAAGACGCCCGCTTCCTCCATCAGGGCATGACGAGCTCCGACGTACTGGACACCTGCCTTTCCGTGCAGCTGGTGCGCGCGAGCGACATTCTGCTGGCGGACTTGGGCGACCTGCTCGCCGCGCTCAAAAAACGCGCGCTCGAACATAAAAACACCGCAACCGTCGGCCGCAGCCACGGCATCCACGCCGAGCCCGTCACCTTTGGCCTAAAACTCGCGGGATATTACGCAGAGTTCGCCCGCTGCAAAGAGCGCATGCTCGCCGCTCGCAAAGAAATCGCCACCTGCGCCATCTCGGGCGCGGTCGGCACATTCGCCAACATCGACCCATTCGTGGAAGAATATGTCGCCGAAAAACTCGGCCTCGCCGTCGAACCCGTGTCCACGCAGGTCATCCCGCGTGACCGCCACGCCATGTTCTTTGCCACCCTCGGCGTCATCGCCAGCTCCATGGAGCGCCTCGCCACCGAAGTGCGCCACCTGCAGCGCACCGAGGTTTTGGAAGCGGAAGAATATTTCAGCCCCGGGCAAAAAGGCAGCTCGGCCATGCCGCACAAGCGCAATCCTGTGCTGTCGGAAAACGTCACCGGCCTTGCCCGCCTCGTGCGCGGTTATGTGACGCCTGCACTGGAAAACGTCGCCCTGTGGCATGAGCGCGACATTTCGCACAGCTCGGTTGAGCGCATGATTGGCCCCGACGCGACAGTGACGCTGGACTTTGCCCTCGCGCGCCTGACGGGCATGATAGACAAGCTCGTGGTGTATCCTGAAAATATGCAAAAAAATCTCGATAAGCTCGGCGGCTTGGTGTTCTCGCAGCGCGTGCTGCTGGCGCTGACGCAAGCGGGCATCAGCCGCGAAGATTCCTATCGCCTCGTGCAACGCAACGCGATGAAAGTATGGGAACATGGCGCAGACTTCCTCACCGAGCTTTCGGGCGACAGCGAAATCACCGCGAAAATCACCCCCGCGCAGCTCGCTGAGTTGTTCGACCTGAAATATCACACCAAGCACGTGGATACGGTTTTCAAAAGGGTTTTTGGGTAGGTATCCAGTTTTACAAAAAAAATTTATTTGGCAACTCCACGTTCGATAAGTCGAACAGCGGCATGTATAGTTGCTAAATAATAATAAAACATCCAACTATACCAAATGGGTTTATCATAATCTGTTTTTTGGTCTTTGTTGTGATGCCTAATCCCAAAGTTATTTGCTATATTGAAAAGAGCATTTTCATCTTCCCTAGTTAAAACTTCTTTTAACTTAGGCCGCAAATATTCCAAAACATCAGCTAAATCTCGGATTGAATCCCGACGCTCATCAGCAGATGATTTATAGCGGCGAAATTTTGTCCGAGCAGCATCAACACGTGCAGATATGTTGTCATGATCTGCTGTCGGTAAAATTGCTTCAAAAAGACCATCAAGCCCAGTATCCGCCAAAGAAAGGATTTCCCCCTCATTCGATAATTCGTAACCTTTATCGTAAAGAGCAAGAATTTTATTTGTCTTTTCTCGGAATTCTAACCTTCCAGACTCCCTATCAAATTTACTGCAATGCCAACCACACTCACTCCAATTATGATAGGTTCGTTCAGTTGGTTTTGAGCAATGCTCATAAAGAAATTCAATCATATCGAACATATCGTCTTCACTATAAGATGATATGTTTGTTCGGATAGGTGCTAAATTTTTTTTGCGCAATTCAATTAATAACACCCCCTCTAAATCCTGCCCAAGGGAGCCAGATATAAAACCCGAATCCACACAGGTATATCCGAGTGCTTCCTGAAAATACCCCTCATCTTCAAAATGAACAAAAATATTGCGGAATAAATTACGGATAATATCAAGGTCAAAACACTCTGCGAGTGGATTTCTTCCTGTTCTTACGGAATAGTATGGCTTGCTACGCATTTTTTAAATTTATAACAATCTAGCCACTTGTATAGTTTATTCTGCATCTAAAATATCACCCCGCACTTGTTGCAGGATTTAGGACGACACGATATAACGGCTCTAGATTCCCGCGCAAGGCGGGGATGACAAGGAGAACCACATGACTAAATTCACCCTCCATCCAGATTTAGCGCGCGACACGGTCTTTGTGGCCGAGCTGGATGTGTGCCGCGTGCTGCTGATGAATAACGCCGCCTTCCCTTGGCTCATCCTTGTGCCGCAGGTTGAGGGTGCCTATGAACTGTTCGACCTCGATGATGAGGAATATGACATGGTGATGCAAGAGGTGCGCGCCGTGGCCGAGGAGCTTTCAGCGCTGACGGGCGCGGATAAAATGAACATCGCCGCGCTCGGCAATGTCACTCCGCAGCTGCACATCCACGTTATTGCGCGTTTTGCGGGCGATGCCGCGTGGCCAAAACCCGTGTGGGGCAATGGCGGCGAGCCATATGACAAAGACGAACTGGCCGAAATGCTCCGCCGCATGCAGAGCATGTTCCCTGCCTAACAAATTCGTAATGCTGCCGTCATGGACGCGTTATGCTCGGCGTGGTTATATACAGCTGTTCCCAAGCGGAACTTAATCACTTTATAAAGGATGACTCACATGAAAAAACTTGCACTCCTCGCGGCGCTGACCGCTTTTGTTGCCGCTCCTGCATTCGCTGAAGAAAAAGTGGAAGCCGCTCAACCAGCTCCCGTTGCAAAAAAAGATGAAAAAGTTGCAGATACCTCCATTGCTCTTGAGTCTGAGAAACAAAGTGTTTCATCAGAATTAGTTGCTCTCCCGGGAGTGTCCGATTTCTCAATTATTTTTTCAGGAGACAAGTTTTACCCGTCGGTTATCCGGATGAAGCAGAATGGAAATAAAAACAGACTTCTTTTTGTTTCTCTGGGCTCCAAACCAGCGGCTCTCGTTTTTGTAAAACCCAGAATTCAACGTTGGATTTCAAACGAATCTGGAAATCAATCTGCAGAAGAGTTTCGAGAAGTAAATTCCTCAAAAATTACTGAGATAGAATTCAGTGCAGAACCTGGCAACTACGAATATTACGACGCCTTAAGCGGTGCTCGTGGCGAAATAAAAGTAGAATAAGAAAGAGTCGACCCATGTCTGTTTTTGAAACTTCAGTCCAAGTCTTTTTGAATCCGGTTGCTGCGTTTCTTAAAGATGACTCAGTCACAGAAATCATGATCAACGGCCCAAAGCAGATTTTCATAGAACGTGCGGGTACAGTTGAGAT
>RFOF01000146.1 GCA_009926845.1 Alphaproteobacteria bacterium | reverse complement strand
GCCAGCGTGCGGATCTTGCCGAGGTGGTACCACTGCCGCGCGATCGCGCCGGCCCGTTCGAAGGCATGGGCCGTCTCGTGGTCACAGTTCGTGCCCGGGGCACGCAGCACGAGCGCTCTCGGGGACAGCATCAGCCCGCGCTCCTTTCTCCGCGCCACGCGGCCGCGATGCGGTCGATGAGTGATGGCACATTTTGTTTGCCGCCGCTGGCAAGGCTGGAATAGGCGCTGGTGAGTTTGAACAGGGTGGTTTCATGCGCGCCGAGCACGATAGAAAACTCGCGTGGTGGATTTTCGTAGATGCCAAAGCGCTTGCCAACATTGATGACTTTGTCGATGCCAATCATCTGCGCGAGGCGAACGGTCATGGTGTTGCGCGATTTTTCAAGCCCCACGCGCATGGTGGTGGGCCCCAGATATTCATCGTGATAATTCTGCGGTTTCCACGTGGGAAGGCCAACGCCTTGGCTCATCTCCACTGGCGCATCGAGGATGATGGTCGAGGGCGTGAAGCCATTTTCCAAACCCGCCGCATAGACAAATGGTTTGAACGAGGAGCCCGGCTGGCGCTTGGCTTGCGTGGCGCGGTTGAAGTCGCTGCTGCCATAGGCATAGCCGCCGCTCATGGCCAAAACGCGCCCTGTGTGCGGGTCCATCACCACCATCGCGCCGTTGACTTCAGGGATTTGTTGCAAGTCCCATGTCTTCTTGAAATCCACACCCGCCACGAGTTTTTTCTGCTCTTCGCTGATAGGGCCAACCAGCACGACATCGCCCAGTTTCAAAATGTCGGCGGGCTTGCTCACCGCAGGGCCAAGCACGCCATCGGCCACTACTTTGCGTGTCCATTTCATCAGCGCAAAAGGAATGGTGCCTTGCGTTTCATCTTCAAAAATGACGATGGCTTTTTTCTCATTGAGCGAGGTGACAACGCCGAGGCGCTGGCCATCCATGATTTGATATTCATTCTCGCGGGTGAATTTGGCGAGCTTGTCTTTCCAACTTTCAGTGGTGGGGAAATGTGTCATTGGCCCGCGATAGCCACGGCGGCGGTCATAAGCGGTTAGCGCGCCCCGCAGTGCATTGTCGGCATATTTTTGAAGCGTTGGGTCAACGGTGGTTTTGACCACAAGCCCACCTTCATAGAGCGCGTTTGAACCATACATATCCGCCAGCGTGCGGCGCACTTCTTCGGCAAAAAAATCCGCATGCGCCACTTCAGCCGCGTCGCGATTACGCAGCGTGAGCGGTGTTTTCTTTGCATTGTCCGTTTCGATTTGCGTTAAATAGCCATCTTCATGCATGCGATCTAATATCCAGTCGCGGCGCTCTTTCGTTCCCTCATAATTTTTCTTTGGGTTATAGAGCGTCGGCGCTTTGGGCTGGGTGGCGAGTAGGGCGGCTTCTTCCACCGTCAGCTCGTCGAGCGACTTGTTGAAATAATTCTGCGCGGCAGCGGCCACACCATAAGAGCCAAGCCCCAAATAAATTTCATTTAAATAGAGCTCGAGGATTTTGTCTTTGCTGTACACTTGGCTGATGCGCACGGCGAGGATGGCTTCTTTAATTTTGCGCTCGATGGATTTTTCATTGGTCAGCAAAAAGTTTTTGACCACCTGCTGGGTGATGGTAGAGCCGCCGACGAGCGATTTTCCTTGGCCATAGTTGATGACGTTGTTGCGGATGGCGCGCGCGATGCCGCTGGGGTCAATGCCGGTGTGCTCATAGAAATTTTTATCTTCGGCAGAGAGAAACGCCTCGCGCACGCGCTTAGGAATGGCGCTTAAGGGAACGAATACGCGCTTTTCGGTGGCATATTCGGCGAGTAGTTTCCCATCCGCTGCATATAGGCGCGTGACTGTCGGCGGGTCATATTTAGAGAGTTGGCTGAAGTCGGGCAGGTCTTTGCTATAGTGGCTGAACAATAAAAACCCGACCACACCGCCGATAATCAGCAGCGTAAAGCCGAGCGAGAATGCCCAGCCAAAAAGCCCGATGATGCTGCGGGTGGCGCGTGTCACAAATCATCCATCTGTTTTCTGCGGCGCATATAATTGTCGATGCCAGCCGTCAGGCCTTTTGCAACATTGATGCGATGGGCTTTCGATTTCAACAGCTTTTCTTCCTGTGGGTTAGACAAAAAACCGACCTCCACCAATACCGATGGAACATCCGGTGCTTTGAGCACGGCAAAACCAGCAAAGCGATGTGTGTTTTCCAGCAGTTTGATGTTTTGGTCAAGCATGGAACGTATCATGAGGTCGGCAAGCTTGGCCGATTCATTTTTGGTTTCGCGCTGGGCAAGGGAAATTAAAATGTCGGCCACGTCGTCGCGTTCATCATTCAAATTCACCCCTGCGATAAGGTCGGCCTTGTTTTCTTGAGCGGCCAGCGCTTCGGATTCTTTGTCGGAGGCTTCTTCCGATACGGTGTAGATAGATAGCCCCGCCGCATAATCTTCTGGCGCGGAATCAGCGTGCAAGGATATGAACATGGCGGCTCCGGCCCCCCGAGCAATGGCGACGCGCTCGCGCAGGCGGATGAATTTGTCGCCTTCACGCGTGAGCATCACGCGGTATTTGCCGGTTTTGAGAAGATGGTCTTTAAGTGTGTGCGCATACGAAAGCACGATGTCTTTTTCAAAGCTTCGGCCGGTGCCGTGTGCGCCGGGGTCGATTCCACCATGGCCAGGGTCGATAACGATAAGCGGTTTTTTGGTTTTTGTGTTTTTAGTGAGTTGTTTCGTGGGGGCTTTGTTTGCAGGCGCAGGAGCAGTGTTTGCAGATGCGCCAGACTTGGAACTTATCACAATTGACAGAATATTCTTCGAGTCGCTGATATTGAGAACACTTAGCGGCGCAGAAAGCTCCAGAACAATGCGCGAAGTTTTAGGGTCGAACTGGCCAGAGCGGATGTTTTTAATCAACTCGCCATCATAATTATCAGGTAGGGCAAGGCCTTTGCGTGAGGGCAGGGTGGGCACGTCAATCACCAAGCGGTCGGGGTTTGCCATGGTGAAGACCTTGCGCGGCGAGGTTTTTCCCACGGGGATGGTCAGCGTCTCGCGGCCATCTTGCACGTCAATGCGTAGCCCCTGCGCTGCCAGCGCGGGCTGCGCCCCGCACGCCAGTCCACAGGCTAGGGCGAGAGTAAAAACAATGTTTTTCAGGTGGTTGTTCATTTTTGCGGATGCTGCGAGGTTGCTGCCACACTTGTATGCTAAAAGCATTCTCTTTTGAACTAAAAAATGAGCGAGCAGTTTCCTTGTTACA
>RFOF01000145.1 GCA_009926845.1 Alphaproteobacteria bacterium | reverse complement strand
AGATTCATGCAGGAATGAGTGCTCAGGGCCGATGCCCGGGTAGTCTAGGCCTGCGGAAATGGAATCCGCTTCTAAAATCTGGCCGTCTTCCGTCTGCAGCAGGTAGGTGCGGGTGCCATGCAAAACGCCGGGCTCGCCACGGCTGATGGAGGCTGCGTGCTTGCCCGTTTCTAGCCCATGGCCAGCGGCTTCCACACCAATCATTTTGACGCTTTCATTCGCAAGAAACGGGTGGAACAGGCCAATGGCGTTGCTGCCGCCGCCTATCGCCGCCACTAACGTGTCGGGCAGGCGACCTTCTTGCGCCATCATCTGCGACTTGGTTTCACGGCCAATGATGGATTGAAAATCGCGCACCATTTCAGGGAAGGGGTGCGGCCCTGCGGCAGTTCCAATCAAATAATAGGTGTCGTGCACATTGGTCACCCAATCGCGCAGAGCCTCATTCATCGCATCTTTGAGCGAGTTGGAGCCCGAGCGCACGGGGATAACCTTTGCGCCGAGCAGCTTCATGCGGAACACGTTGGGCGCTTGGCGCTCGATGTCTTTTGCGCCCATGTAAATGATGCATTCAAGCCCAAAACGTGCGCAGACGGTGGCGGTGGCGACGCCATGCTGACCTGCGCCAGTTTCCGCGATGATGCGTTTTTTCCCCATGCGCATGGCGAGCAGAATCTGCCCCATGCAATTGTTGATTTTGTGCGAGCCCGTGTGGTTCAGCTCGTCGCGCTTGAAATAGATTTTAGCTCCACCCGCATGCTCGGTAAGGCGCGGCGCATAATAAAGCGGTGAGGGGCGGCCGACATAATGCGTCAGGAAATCATCCAGCTCCGCCTGAAACGACGGGTCGGCCTTGGCAGCCTCATAAGCCGTTTCCACTTCCAGAATCAGCGGCATCAGCGTTTCGGCGACAAAGCGCCCGCCAAAAATGCCGAAATGGCCGGAGGAATCAGGATATGCGTTCTGTTTTGCGGTGGTTTTCATGCGCGCTCTTTTGTGAGGTTGTCATTCTCGGGCTTGACCCGAGAATCCATCGGAAAAATAGATATTTAACGAAATGGATCCTCGCGTCAAGCGCGAGGATGATAGAATCGCAAGTAAATAATTCTTTACAAATCGGGGGGGGGTGATAAAATTGCCACCTGTTTTACATTATCAACAATGAACAGATTGAGCAAACCCAAAGCTAAGCGCAAGGAGAATTTTAAGATGACTATACCAAAAACTCCGATACCAATCTCTAAAGTCACGGAACAAATGGTTGGTGTGCCGGGGATACAAAGCTCTATGCGCGATGCATTGCTATCGGCTTGGAAAGTGTATCAGAGAAACCATACCCTGAATGAAAATTTCAACTGGAACGCTATTAATCGCAGTGCATTCAGCTCAGATCATAGGGATATAACTACCAAATTTGAAGGACAAGAGATTACAACGTCAACAGCCGCAGGTCTGTCTTTGTCCCCAGCGGTGAAAAAATCTGGTAAGTTTATTCAGGAGGGATTTGTAGTCGGGCAGGATAATATTAATAACACTGCGGTCTCTTTTTTGGTGCCAGAAGATTTTAGCCGTAGTCTAGTGCTGAAAGAATTGGGTGCATCTGATGCAGAGGCTAATAATCTCGCCCATGATAACATTGTTACACGAGAAAAAACAGAATTAAAATTGCATCTTTTTTTCCATGAAGATCATGACTCCAAAGTAGCTCCTATCTATAAAGGTGAGGTCCCATTAGTCAAAGTTACCATTCCGTTGAAAACGGTGTTGGAATTGCAGAAAAAGAAGCAGGATATAACACCTGGGACGCCACCGCGTAGTTAAATAAGGCGACTTCTCCCTTTTCATTTTCACCTATCATTCAAGGCTGACCGCAGGGTATTTATACTTCCTCGCCGCCGCCGTCTGCTTCGCCTTCATCACCTTCTGGCAATGCTTCGCTTTCAGGAACGCAGACGACAGACACCACTTTCTCACCGTCGCCGGTTTTGAGAATGGTCACGCCCTGCGTGTTGCGGCCAGCGATGCGGATGCCATCGAGTGGGCAGCGGATAACGGTTGCGCGATCGGTCATCAGCATGATTTGGCCGACAGTGCCAACGGGTTGGCTGGCCACCACTTTGCCGTTGCGCTCAGAGGTGACGATGCCGACGATGCCTGAACCACCGCGACCAATGGTGCGGTATTCATAGGCGCTGGAGCGTTTGCCATAGCCATTTTCAGTGACCGTTAGTATGAATTGTTCAGCGGCTTCGAGTTCGGCAAAGCGCTCATCGGTCAACGCCACTTCTGCAACTTCCTCATCAGCTGAAACCACCTCAGCTTCTGCATCGCCCATAGCGCGGCGTTTTGCGGCGGCCATTTTAAGATACGCATAGCGTTCTTCGATCGTGGTGGTGATGCCCGAGAGAATGCTCATGGAAACCACCTCGTCGCCCTCGGCGAGGCGCATACCGCGCACACCGTCGGAGGTGCGGCTCTTGAACACGCGAACATCATCCACCGGGAAGCGGATACATTTGCCGGATTTCGCAGCCAGCATCACATGGTCAGCCTCGTTGCAGACTTTGACGCCGACGAGCTTGTCGTCATCGTCCATGCGGATGGCGATTTTGCCGTTGCTGCGGATGTCGTGGAAATCCGACAGATCGTTGCGGCGCACGTTACCCTTGGCGGTGGAGAAGAAAATATGCATCGAATCCCACTGCCACTTTGCCAACGCTGGAGAAAAACAGCACAGGTGTGTGCGTGTTGACCACGAGTAGTTCGCTGGTGATATCCTCGTCGCGAACGCTCATTGCCGATTTGCCTTTGCCACCGCGACGCTGAGCGCGGTAAGCGGAGAGGGCGGTGCGCTTGATGTAGCCACCCGCGGTGACGGTCACCACCATGTCTTCGCGCTGAATCAAATCTTCAATGTCGGCTTCGAATTCGGAGATGTCGATGGTGGTGCGGCGCGGGGTGGCGAACTGCTCCTTGGCGGCGTTCAGTTCGTCGCGCAGCAGGCTGTACAGCTTGTCGCGGTTGGACAGAATGGACAGGTATTCGGTGATTTCGGCAGCGAGGGCCTGCATTTCCTCGTCGATTTTGTTGCGCTCCAGGCCGGTCAGGCGCTGCAGGCGCAGCTCCAGGATGGCGCGGGCCTGCGCTTCGGTAAAGCGGATGCGGCCTTCGCGCACGGGGTTGCCTTCGTCGTCCACCAACTTCAGCAGCGGCAGCACGCTGGAGGCATCCCAGTCGCGGCGCATCAGTTCTTCGCGGGCCACGTTGGGATCGGCGGAGGCTTTGATCACGGCGATGACTTCATCGATGTTGGCGACCGCAATGGCCAG
>RFOF01000144.1 GCA_009926845.1 Alphaproteobacteria bacterium | reverse complement strand
GCCCACTGACAGAGCTTGACAAAATCACTGAAAAACATGGCGTGACCATCATCGGTTATAGCAACATGCCAAGCCGTGTGGCGGTGGATGCCAGCGGGCTTTACGCGCGGAATCTTTATAACTTTGTCTCTACATTACTTCTGCCCGACGTTAAATGGGATGATGAGCTCATTAAAGGTACGCTGCTAACCCATGATGGCAACACCGTCAAACTATAGGAAATAAAAAATGTTCAACACCGACGACATCAACGAAAAAGCACAAAATCTTGCCCAGCAGGCAGCGGAGCTGGCGGAGGATGTAAACGCCGTGCACCTGCAAATGCAACACTCCGGCGGCGTTGACCCGTTTATTTTTGGGCTGACTGTTTTTGTGCTCGCCTGCTTCGTGGGCTATTATGTGGTGTGGAAAGTGACCCCTGCCCTACACACACCGCTAATGGCCGTTACCAACGCCATCTCCGGCATTATCATCGTCGGCGCGATCATCGCGCTTGGCCCAGAAGGTTATGGATTCGCGCATCTGGCCGGATTCATTGCTGTTGTGATCGCGTCGATCAATATTTTCGGCGGATTCATTGTGACCCAGCGCATGCTGGCCATGTTTCAGAAGAAAAAATAAACAAGTCATTCAGGAGGATTTACGATGGATAACAATCAATGCTCGACCGAAAAAAAATGCTGCCCAGTCCAAAAAAGCATCAAATGTATCATCCCCGTGCTCGCTGTTTTTGCGGTGATATTCGGCTTTCAATGGCTTTATCATGGCGTCTACATGATGCCAGCTTACACCGCGACCGCCTCTATGTGGCGCCCAGAAGCTGAAATGCAAAGCCTCTGGTGGGTGTGCATCAGCACCAAGCTGGTGATGGCGGCGATCATTTCCTGCCTTTATTGCTGCGCGACAAAAAGCGCTGCTTGCTGTGGCAAATGCCCAAAGACCGGCGCAAAATTTGGCTTTAAAATCGGCCTGCTCATCGGCGCGCATGACTTCGCTAGCTACGCATGGCTGCCATTTGGTACGGATATGAGCATTGCGCTTAAATGGCTGACCGGCGACATCTTGATGGGCGTTATCATCGGCGTTGTGCTGTCATTCACCGCCCGCATCTGCAAGAAAGGTGAGTGTGCAGCCGCATGAGTGACATCTCCGCCCTGCTCTATCTTGTAGCTTCTGTCCTGTTCATCCTCGCCCTCAAGGGCTTGTCGTCGCCGGAATCGGCGCGTCGCGGCAATGCCTTTGGCATGGCGGGGATGGTCATCGCCATTGTCACCACCTTGGCCATGCCCGCCATCAGCAACTATGCGCTGATATTGTTCGGCATCATGATAGGCGGTATCATCGGTGCGGCGATTGCCAAACGCATCCAGATGACGGCGATGCCGCAGCTGGTCGCGGCGTTCCACTCACTGGTGGGTATGGCGGCGGTGCTGGTTGCAGCCGCAGCGCTGTGGTCACCTGAAAGCTATGGAATAGGCAGTGGCGGAGAGATTCACACAGGCAGTCTCATTGAGATGAGTATCGGCGCGGTTATCGGTGCTATTACTTTCTCTGGCTCCATCGTCGCTTTTGCCAAGTTGCAAGGGCTGATGTCGGGCAAGCCGATTCGCTTTTCTGGCCAGCATATGCTCAACGCCGCCATCGCAGCGGGTATTTTGTTTTTGCTGATCGTGTTCTGCGCCAGCGAGTCCAAAATCATCTTCACGCTGATGGTGCTGCTGGCCTTTGCCATCGGCGTTCTGCTTATCGTGCCAATCGGTGGCGCCGATATGCCGGTGGTGGTTTCCATGCTGAATTCTTATTCTGGCTGGGCAGCGTCCGGCATCGGCTTTACCCTCGGCAACCCCCTGCTCATCATCACCGGCGCGCTCGTCGGCGCATCGGGTGCGATTTTGTCATACATCATGTGCAAAGCGATGAACCGCTCCATCATCAACGTTATTTTTGGTGGGTTTGGACAGGCTGGAGCTGCAGCTGAAGCAAGTGGTGGCGGCGAAGACCGCCCTGTTAAATCCGGCAGCGCGGAAGACGCAGCGTTTTTGCTCAAAAATGCGGGCTCGGTCATCATCGTTCCCGGCTATGGCATGGCGGTGGCGCAAGCACAACACGCTGTGCGCGAAATGGCCAAAGTACTGGAAGACGAAGGCATCAACGTGCGCTATGCGATTCACCCCGTGGCAGGGCGCATGCCCGGGCACATGAACGTTTTGCTGGCGGAGGCCAACGTGCCCTATGACAGCGTGGTGGAGCTAGAGGAAATCAACAGCGACTTTGGGACGACCGACGTGGCGTTCGTCATTGGCGCAAACGATGTCACCAACCCCGCCGCTAAGAACAACCCTGCCAGCCCCATTTTCGGGATGCCGGTGCTGGATGTGGGCGCGGCTAAAACCGTGCTCTTCATCAAGCGCGGCATGGCAGCTGGCTATGCGGGCATCGAAAACGAGCTGTTCTATCAGGACAACACGATGATGCTATTTGGTGATGCCAAGAAAATGACAGAAGAAATAGTCAAGGCATTAAAACATTAGGCCCAATTTTGCCCTAAAAAGCGTAAAAACGAGTGAAATTAATGGTTTTTTTAGAACTAATCGCGATAATAGCCTCAACTTCACCAATATAGAATCATGTGGTTATGAAATCTTTTGCCAGCCGCGTTAAAAATGATGAGTTGATCTATTGCGTCACCGGAAAACACAAAGGTGAGTTCGCATGGTATTATGTGCGCGTGGACAAGCTCAAGCACGAGATGTTCAAAAAAGCCTCCGCCACTGGCAGCTTCGACATCGCCGACTTCGGCACCGTTCTCATTTCGGGCTATGGCAAAGAACCACCCGCCGACATCAAAAAGAAATTTGATGAAGGCAAGTGGGAGGAATAATCCCGCGCCCTCATGCGCGCCGCAGAAGAAGCCATTCGGTTTATTTAGGGGGCAGGCCTTTTCCGCGAACGGCAGAAACGGCGACGTCTATATCTGAAAATAGACCTGCGCAATCGTCACGTGTGATTCCATCCCAGCCTGTTCTTTCGTAAATAAAATTCATTATATCCTGCCGTGTTTCATCAACAAGAGAATCAACGTTATATTGAGGAACGGTAAACGACTGCAATATTTTGAGAATAATGTAGTGGTTGACTGAAGCTGTAATATAATCCGCATAGGTATGCCCCCAATCCAACGCTTCTTCATATATTTTTTTATAATTCCCCGAATGTTCTTTTAGATGAGACATATACCCCTATCGTCTGAAGCGTTGAGAGTTTTTTAACGTAAGTGTGCGTAAGTGTCTAGGATGTCTGGCACATTATTATCATCTGAAGTTCGCGCAC
>RFOF01000143.1 GCA_009926845.1 Alphaproteobacteria bacterium | reverse complement strand
TTTTTACCTTGCGGATTTGCTCTCACAAGAAAATAAAACCCTGAAAGAAAAACTTTTTGTTCTGCTCAAGCACGACCATTATGAGCTAGACCGAGAAGTGGATGCGGCGGGAATGTTCAGCCGCAAAAGCGCAGAATTCAGCGACAAACAAACCGCCCATAAGCAATTTTGGAATCGCTACGACCGCCCACCCAAAGAGGATTATTGGGAATATATTATCGGGCGCAGGGATTTGCTCGTGCCGCAAGATGTGCGCGAGCGCAAGGGCAGCTTTTTCACGCCGCAGATATGGGTGGAGCTTTCGCAGAAATACCTCACCGACACGCTGGGCGTTGATTGGCAGGATGAATATACGATATGGGATTGCGCGGCGGGCACAGGCAACCTGCTGAATGGGCTGACCAATAAATATAACATCTGGGCATCGACGCTGGATCAGCAGGATGTGGATGTGATGCATGACCGCATCAAAAACGGTGCGAACTTACTCGACAGCCATGTGTTTCAGTTTGATTTCCTCAATGATGATTTTTCCAAACTGCCAGCCCCGTTGCAGGAAATCATAAACGACCCCGAAAAACGCAAGAAACTGGTGATTTACATCAACCCGCCTTATGCGGAACATGGAAACAGGGCGACTATTTCAGACCATGGTGAACATAAATCAAAGGTTGCCAATACAAGTAAAGTTTATAACGACTTCAACCAGATTGTTGGGACAGCAACCAGAGAATTGTTTGTTCAATTTTTCCTGAGAACTTACAAGGAACTGCCAGAATCAATACTTGCTTCGTTTAGCACTGTAAAATTTATAAATTCTCAAAATTTTTCAAAGTTCAGGCAGTATTTTATAGCTGAATTTAGAAAAGGTTTTATTTGCAATGCAAATACATTTGACAATGTAAAAGGCAATTTTCCGATTGGTTTTTTTATTTGGGATTTGAAGGCTAAAAGCGAAATTAAAAAGGTTGTAACAGATGTAATAGAAGATGGTGCGGATGTTTTACTTGAAAGTGAACATCTTCCAAAAAAGATTTTTTATTCTTTTGATTCCAAAGATTTTATTAGTAGCTGGCTAAGAATGTTTTATGACAAAAAAAATCAAGTGATTGGATATTTGATTTTGCCAGGCGTAGATATGCAGCAACAAAATGGTGTTTATTTTACAGCGCAGCCAACTGAAAGCGATATTAAGCAACATAAAACTGCAACTATTACGCAGAATAATTTAAGAGAAATGTCCGTATATTTGGCGATAAGACAATGTATTGAACCGAATTGGAGGAACAACAAGGATCAATTTTTATACCCCAATGATGGCTGGAAAAGCGACACAGAATTTCAAAATAATTGCCTAGTTTTTTCCTTGTTTGATGGTCAAAATAAAATTTCCAGCAAAGACGGCATCAACCACTGGATACCCTTTACGGAAGATGAGGTGAAGGCGCGGGAGAAATTTGCAAGCAACTTTATGAGCAAATTCATCAGCGGAAAATTGAAAACCGAAGCCCCCACCCAAACTGACCTGTTAGCAGCGAAAGAACAACGCACCACGCCACTGACATTTTCTGCCGAGGCACAAGCCGTTTTTGACGCAGGGCGAGAGGTTTATACCTATTACCACCACCAGCCGAATTGCAATGTCAACGCCAGCCTTTATGACATAAGAGAGCATTTCCAAGGCAGAAATGAAGCTGGCAAAATGAATAATAAAAGTGATGATGAGACCTATAGCTTCTTAATCAAAAACTTGCGCGACAAGCTAAAAATATTACAAAAAACCATCGAGCCCAAAATCTATGCATATGGGTTTTTAAAATAATTTTTTTACCTACGCGCTGTCGACGATTACGTCACGTTCGCTGCCAGTTGCACATACTTAAATGCATCCCTAAAATCAGCTGTCTTTTCTCCTCACAAGTTCTGAATATATCTACCAGCCCACACCATTTATGACAAAAAATGCCTATGCGACGACCCGGAGGCAAACCTCTTCCCCTACTCCTCTTTAAACACCATCGTCCCGGCGCCATAGGTGGTAAACGTCTCCAGCAGGAGCACGTGCGGCAGGCGGCCATCAAGGATATGCGCGGCTGCGCAGTCATTTTCTAGTGCGTGAACGCAGGTTTCGAGCTTGGGGATCATACCGCCATGAATCGTTCCGTCTTTCATGAGCGTCGCCACATCGCGGGTGGAAAGCTCAGAAATCAGCTCTTTGTCTTTGTTGAGGACGCCGGCAACGTCGGTCAATATCATCAGCTTAGCCGCAGCGAGAGCCGCGGCCAGCGCGCCCGCCACCGTGTCGGCGTTGATGTTGAACGTCTCGCCATTTGCGCCAAGGCCGATCGGCGCGATGACGGGGATGATGTCAGAATCGGCAAATTCCTGCAGGATGGTCGGGTTGATGCGCACCGGCTCGCCCACAAAACCAAGGTCGAGGATTTTTTCGATGTTGGAATCCGGGTCACGCATGGTGCGGCGCACTTTACGCGCTTCGATCAGCCCACCGTCTTTGCCGGAAATGCCCACCGCCATGCCGCCGGCTGCGGTGATATCTGCGGCCAGTTGCTTGTTGATGGAGCCCGCCAGAACCATCTCGACAATTTCAACAGTAGCCGCGTCGGTCACGCGCAGACCATCGACGAACTCACTTTGAATTTTAAGGCGCTCGAGCATTTTGCCGATTTGCGGCCCGCCGCCATGAACGATAATCGGGTTAATGCCGACTTGTTTGAGCAGCACAACATCTTCCGCGAATTTGCGGCCAAGCGCCGCGTCGCCCATCGCGTGGCCACCGTATTTAATGACGAAAGTTTCACCCGCGAACTCGCGCATATAGGGCAGCGCTTCGGAAAGCGTTGCGACCGTTTTGAGCCATTCATCGGGCTTTTGCAATACGCGTGTTTTCATTTTTTATTCCTTTGCAAACGCCAAGAGTTCCGCCCGCAAATCGTCAATTCCCTGTTTGGTATCCGCGCTGGTGGCGAGAATGACCGGATGGGCGGCGACATGCGTGCCTGCGACTTTTTCTACTTCCTGCACTAAAGCGCCAAGCTCGCCCCCAGTCAACTGGTCGATTTTGGTGAGCACAATCTGGAAATTGACTGCCGATTCGTCGAGCTGCTTCATAAACGCTTCGTCAGGGGGCATCACCCCACGGCGGGAGTCGATGAGAAGGCAGGTGCGGCGCAGCGTCTGGCGGCCAAACAGATAGCGCTTGATGAGGTTGTCCCACTCGCTTTTTTGACCTTTGGACACTTTGGCAAAGCCATAGCCTGGCATATCCACCAGCATCAGGCGCTGCCCACCGATGAGAAAAAAATTGAGCTGCTTGGTTGCACCCGGATTTTGCGACGTGCG
>RFOF01000142.1 GCA_009926845.1 Alphaproteobacteria bacterium | reverse complement strand
TGGTGTCGCAGAGGACAATCCACCGCGCGCCATTGTCCAGCGCGGCCTGCAGGCATGAGAGCGCAAATTCGGGGTTGGATTTATAGCCGTCAAAAAAATGCTCCGCGTCATAGAGCGCCTCGCGTTTGCTGGCCACCACATGCGCGATGGAGTCGCCGATCATGCGCAGATTTTCTTTTTCGGACACGCCGAGCGTGTTCTTGATTTGTTTGTCCCACGATTTGCCAACAAGGCAGATGGATTTTGCACCTGATTCAATGAGCGCAGCCAATCCCGGGTCGTTCTCGGCGCTGCGGCCAGAGCGGCGCGTCATGCCAAAGGCGGAGATTTTGGCTTTGCCAAGCGCGGGCACGGTGGCGAAAAATTCGTCGTCGTTCGGGTTTGCGCCCGGCCAGCCGCCCTCGATATAATCGATGCCGAGCTTGTCGAGTTCTTTGGCGATGGCGAGTTTGTCGGCCACGGTAAAATCAATGCCGCGAGCCTGCGCGCCATCACGCAGCGTGGAGTCATATAAATAGATTCTTTCATTCATAGGGGAATGACTTTATCACGAAATATCATTGAGTTCTACCCCCAAAGCGCCTGCGATGGCCTTTAGGACGGGGATGGAGCCCTGTTTTTTGCCGGTTTCAATTTCGGTGAGGTAGGGGCGGGCGATGCCTGCTTTTTCGGCCAGTTCGGCCTGTGTCATCTTCTTCAGGCGGCGAAAAAGGCGCACGGGGTGTTCGCCGTCTTTGAGGCGCTGGCTAAGCTCGGGGGGCAGGGTGGCCTTTGCGCCCGCGAGCGCCATAAGCTGCTGGAAGTCATCCATATTCAGCAGGGCGAATTGCTGCCCGTCGCGGCTGATGATGCGTGGTTTAATCGTAAGTGCCATACCCGCATTGTAGCGCATGGCTACATAAAATACAACTGTCATTCCGGCGTAGGCCGGAATCCACGTTTAAATCTTGCGAAAGTAGATGGGTGGATCCTGAAACAAGTTCAGGATGACAGTGAAAACTAGGCCCGTCTCCAATCCGTCGTTCCGTCGGGGCGGTCCTCTAAAATGATGCCATTTTTGGCTAAATTTTGGCGAATTCCATCTGCTTTTTGCCAATTTTTGGCCTTTTTTGCCTCGATTCTGGCGTCAATTTGCGCCTGAATGTCGCCATCATCACCATCGCCCTTGAACCATTCATCGGCGCTGACGCCAAAAAATCCGAGTAGTTTTCCCATCGCAAAAAGCTCTTCTGGTGCGCTCGCGTGCATCAGGCTGAAGGCTTTGGGGAGGTTGAGGTCGTCGCCGAGTGCGTTCAAGAAGGGATTGGGGATTGGGGATTGGGGATTGGAAGTACTAATCCCTAATCCCAAATCACTATTCCCTACACTACGATACCATTTATCGAGAGTGAGTTTTGCATCGGAGACGAGTTTTTCATTCCAGTCTAATGGCTCGTTATATTTGGCAGACAGCAGCACAAGCCGAATCACCTCGCCGCGCACGCCCTTGTCCAGCAGGTCTTTGACGGTGATGAAGTTGCCGAGCGACTTGCTCATTTTCTCGCCGTTGACGGTGAGAAAGCCGTTATGCACCCAGTAGTTGGCGAAGTGGTTGTGCGCGGGGTCGGCGCATTTGCTCTGGGCGATTTCGTTTTCGTGGTGGGGGAACATGAGGTCTGCCCCGCCGCCGTGGATGTCAAAATGCGCGCCTAAATAGGTGCTGCTCATGGCGCTGCACTCAATGTGCCAGCCTGGGCGGCCAGCGCCCCATGGTGATTCAAAAACACTTGATGGGTCGTCGCCCGCGTCTGCCGGTTTCCACAGCACGAAATCCCCAGGATGTTCCTTGTAGGATTCCACCTCGATGCGCGCGCCCGCAATTAAATCATCCAGTTTGCGACCTGACAGCGCGCCATATTCCTTGAAGCTGGCCACGCGGAAAAGGGCGTGGCCTTGAGATACATAGGCGTGGCCGTTTGCGATGAGTTGTTCGATGATGTGAATCATCTGCGCTATGTGTGCGGTGGCGCGTGGTTCGATGTTCGGGCGTAGGCAGCCGAGCGCCGCCATGTCGTCATGGAACCAGCCAGTGACGCGCTCGGTGAGCGCTGAAATAGTCTCGCCATTGTGCTTGGCGGCGGCGTTGATTTTGTCGTCCACGTCGGTGATGTTGCGCACATAGGTGACGTGTTTTTCGCCGTAAAGATGGGTGAGGAGGCGGTAGAGCACATCATAGATAACCACCGAGCGGGCGTTGCCGATATGCGGGCGGTCATAGACCGTGGGGCCGCAGACATACATGCGCACGTTTTTCGCGTCCAGCGGGCGGAATTCGTCCTTTTTGCGAGAGAGCGTATTATAGAGAGAAAGTGTTGACATAAGGTTAGTTTATAAAGAAAAATCAGCGCATTTCCAGTCTTTTCAATTATTTTTGAGTGTGATAAAGTTAGAATCTACTAAATTTGCGGGTCAATAGGAGTTTTTATGCCGCCAGAGCCAAGTTCTAGCATTGCTGAAGCAACCGTAGAACGCAGTAGCCCCACGAAAAAACGTAACGATGTTTTGATCGGTGGAACCTATTATTTTGATGGCACTACAGGCTTTCCTTTGCAAGATGTTATAGGTACTCAAAACCGCCTTGGTCATGAAGTGACGGCAGGTGACTTGTCAGATGCGGAGCGTAAAGAGTTGTTAGGCCAACTGTATAAAACATCTAAATGTTCCGTGCGTGTGTTCCAAAATAGTGAGCATACAATGATTGGAGATGGTGGCCATAGCGCGAATGGCGATGGGATGACGATTTAATCTTAACTGATTTTTCTGTGATATTTTTTAGTTGCGTGAGGGCGCAAGTAGGGTAACAATCAAAGGAGAATATTTAACCCTTGGACGCTTTATGCCTTACCCGCGTTCCCGCGCTCATCACCTCTCCATGATCCCCATAAAACAAGGGGTTTCCCGTGCTGGCCTTGCGCTGCTCGTGGGCTCGGGTGTTGTGCTGCTCGCGATGAGCAAAGCGGGTAGCCCAGCGGCAGAACGCGTGCGCATGGGCGTGGCGGATGTGATCTCTCCGGTGTTGTCGGTTGCGGCAAAACCGATTGATGCGATTGTGTCTGTTGGGCAGTTTGTTTCCGAAATGGCGACGCTGCGCAGCGAAAATGTCGCGCTGAAAAATCAGAATGTGCAGTTGAAACTCTGGCAGCTTAAAGCGCAGGAAATGGAAACCGAAACGCAGGCGCTGCGTGGCCTCCTCAAAGTGGTTCCGCCGCGCATCGCATCGTATGTTACCGCGCCTGTCGTCTCTGACCTTGGCGGGCCATATGTTCACTCGGCGCTGGTTGGCGGCGGCAGCGAAAATGGCATCGGCAAAGATCGCGCCGTCATCAATGAAAATGGCCTTGTTGGCCGCGTGGTCGAAGTGGGCGAAAGCAGTGCGCGCGTTCTGCTCCTGACGGATATCAATTCGCGCGTGCCGGTGATGGTGGAAAGCACCCGCCAAA
>RFOF01000141.1 GCA_009926845.1 Alphaproteobacteria bacterium | reverse complement strand
CAACCTGACCGATGACGCTGACACGATTGCGCAAAAATTCAAAAAAGCAAAATCCGACATGGTCGAAGGCGATATTGGCTTTGACGATGCGCGCCCCGAAGCAAACAACCTGCTGACTATTTATGCGGCGCTGAAGGGTGTTTCTAAGGAACAGGCGGTGGCGGACGTCAAAGGCCTGCAGTTCTCCGCGTTCAAACAGTTGCTCACTGATGTAGCGGTGGCGCATCTTTCGCCCATTACCGCCAAAATGTGCGAGCTCTTGGCCGACCAAAGTTATATCGACAGCGTGCTAAAGGATGGCAGCCAGCGCGCCGACGCGGTGGCGCAAAAAACGCTGGATGAGGTCAAAGATATAGTGGGTTTTCTGAGATTATAACCGTCATCCTCGCGAGGCATAGCCGAAGCGGGGATCTTTTCCAATTGCACGAGATCCCCGACTGCACGATGTGCAGCCGAGGATGACAACAAGGGGTTTGCCAGCGGCAAAACCGCGTGGTAAAACCGCTAGATGCAGAATAAACCCGTCATTCCCTTTGCCACGCTGCTCAAAACGATGATGGTCGTCAGCGCCCCATCGCTGTTGGTGCTGGTGTTTTTTGCGGCAGCGGGTGTGCTCGATTTCAACTATTTTTTCTACGGTTATTTGATTGTTATCGCCATGTCGTCGGTGTTTGTGTTGCCATTTTTGTCCAACATTTCAGCGCTCACGCACTATGTGGAAGATCTTTCGCTCGACAAGCGTGTGCAGGCTCCAAATCTCAGCGTTTTATCCAACGTGGGTGAGCTTTCCGGCTCGCTTTCACGCCTGCAGCGGTCATGGGAGAATAAGCGTCAGGAGATGGAAACGGTTATCACCGAGCGTGAAATTCTGGTCGATACGTTGCCGGATATTTTGATCATGACCAACGACGATAAAATGATCGTGCGCACCAACCGTGCGGCGCGTAGCATTTTTGGCCAGAATCTTGCTCACCGCCATTTGCGCGAAATCATTCCCAGTGAAAAATTGATGAATGCGATAACAGCGGTCATCGAGGATCTGCGCGGTCAGCAGGTGGAGTTCCATCTGGCGGGCGACGTGCCGCGCGATTTCCACGCGATTATTGAGCGCTTCCCAATTCCTTCTGAAGGCGGCATTTCCATTGTGATTACGCTGACCGACATCACCCAACAAAAACACATTCAAAGCATGCGTGCTGACTTCGTGGCCAATGCCAGCCACGAGATTCGCACACCGCTCGCCTCTATCATTGGTTTCATTGAAACACTGCAAGGCCCTGCGAAGGATGATCCGGCGGCGCGGGACGAATTCTTGCGCGTTATGGGTGAGCAGGCGGGGCGCATGAGCAAGCTCATCAACGACCTGCTGTCGCTGTCAAAAATCGAAATGAACGCACATACATCACCCACCGCAAAGGTGGATCTGCTGCGCATTATCCGCAGCGAAAAACAACATTTCGAGTGGGTGGCAAAGCAAAAGAATGTCACGCTGCGCATGAAGCTGAACGACAATTTGCCACCAACGCGCGGCGACGATGAAGAGCTTGGGCAGGTCATCCAGAACTTGATTGGCAATGCGATTAAATACACTGGCTCTGACACAGAAGTGGTCATAACTGCTCGGCTAACCTCGTCGTTACCAAGTGATAATAATTTCCGCAGCCTCACACGCGCGATTTGTTTTTCGGTGCAAGACGAGGGCGAGGGCATCGCCAAGGAGCATATTCCGCGCCTGACCGAGCGTTTCTATCGCGTGGACACTGCGCGCACGCGCAAAGTCGGCGGAACGGGGCTGGGGTTGGCCATCGTCAAGCACGTGCTCAACCGCCACCACGGTTCGCTGGTGATTGAAAGCGAGGTCGGAAAAGGCAGTGTATTTAGCGTTTATCTTCCTGTATATGACGACGTGGCGCCTGCGGGCGCGGAAGTCAAAAAGGACAAAGCATAATATGACCGCCGCTGTCAAAAGCCTTACCAGCAAAGCCGGAACACCGCTGAGTCGCGGGTGTGAGTGCGCGCTGACGTGGCTTTTGCGACTGGCGGCAGCGGCATCTATTCTGGTAACGCTGGCGATTGTGTTTTCGGTGTTGTTTGAAGCGCTGCGGTTTTTCCGCCTTGTGCCGCTGACGGATTTTGTGTTTGGCTTGCAGTGGAGCCCGCAGATGGCGATGCGTGCCGACCAAGCTGGCTCTAGCGGTGCGTTTGGCGCGGTGCCGCTCTTTGCCGGAACGCTGCTAATTACGCTAATTGCCATGTTGGTGGCCGTGCCCATCGGTCTTTTTTCTGCCATTTATATGTCGGAATATGCTCGCCGCAGCACGCGCAGCACCGTCAAACCCATGCTCGAATTACTCGCGGGCATTCCCACCGTGGTGTATGGTTATTTTGCCATCACGCTCGTCGCACCAAACTTGCGTTCGTTTGGTGCGAGCATCGGCCTCGACATCGCCTCGGAAAGCGCGCTCTGCGCCGGTCTTGTGATGGGCGTGATGATTATTCCCTTCGTTTCTTCGCTGTCTGACGACATCATCAACGCTGTGCCCCAAGCCCTGCGCGATGCATCGTATGGCATGGGCGCAACCCAGTCGGAAACCATTCGCCAAGTGGTGCTTCCCGCTGCGCTACCGGGCATCATGGGGGCGGTGCTGCTCGCCATTTCGCGCGCCATTGGTGAGACGATGATCGTGGTGATGGCCGCTGGCTTGTCGGCGAATATGACGTTCAATCCGCTGCAGGCTGTGACGGCGGTGACGGTGCAAATCGTCTCGCTCCTCGTGGGCGACCAAGAGTTTGACAGCCCCAAAACGCTCGCAGCTTTTGCCCTTGGCCTCGCGCTGTTTTGTGTGACGCTGGCGCTCAACATCGTGGCGCTGCGCATCGTGCGCAAATATCGGGAAATGTATGAATAAAACCGCCGAACAATATCGCCTACTGAAGATGCGTGAACGCGCGGAAAACCGCTTCCGCTGGTATGGCCGCGCCGCGCTGATTATTGCGCTGACGCTGCTCGTGTTTTTGCTCGGCAGTATTTTTTCCAACGGCTATCTGGGTTTTGTGCAGACGCAGATAAAACTGCCCGTCACCTTTGACGCAAAAATTTTGGAACTTGAAAATAATGGCAATCCCTTCGACACATCGCCATCGGCCTATCTGCGTCTGACGCGTGAATCGCTCAAAACCCAATTCCCTGAAGCTGTCGAGCGCCCCGAGCGCCGCAAACTTTATGCGCTGCTGAGTGTCGGCGTTGGTGCGCAGCTTCGCCACGCGCTCATCGCCAAACCTGAACTGCTCGGCAAAACGGAAGAATTCTGGATGCCAGCCTCCAGCGATGTCGATGCTTTTTTAAAGCACGGAAAAGAAGATTCAAAACTGAATGAAAAACAAATCGCCTGGGTCGCGGAATTGCAAAAACAAGGCAGCGTGCAAACGGCATTTAACACGCATTTCTTCGCGCATGGTGACTCGCGCACACCCGAACAGG
>RFOF01000015.1 GCA_009926845.1 Alphaproteobacteria bacterium | reverse complement strand
AATATTATCCGGCGATTGAAGAATTCCTCCGCCAGCGCAAGGACGAAAAAACCACGCTCGATAGCGGCTATGATGAGCTGGCAAAAGTGTTGGGGATAGCTAATTGGCGGGAAGCAAAACAGGGATAAATGCAGGAAATCTGTTGTAAAAAAGCGGCGTGTATCGCAAATGGTTGGGTTTCTTTATAACGTTGATAGCGGTGGTTTTATCTACCTTGTTTCACTGGTTTTGAAACTGATTTTGGTTTTTTGAATCACCTCCGTGACCATTTAAACTTTGCGGCCTTTTGCCCCGTCAAATGTTGGAAATTGAATCAAACTACCCACCTCCTTCGGCCAGAGCACTCCATTCATATCGCCAATATCAACCGTCAGGTTATCTTTTTTCTTCTTCGTAATTCTTTCTGCTTCTTCTTTGATGGCTTCTGGCGTAGATGCTTTCTTCCATTCTTGAAATTCGTTTTGTAGCGACTCACGGAATTTTGTATCGCCTTCTAGAGCCTGCGTTTGACGCAATCTTATCTCTACTTTTTTGCAACGCTCTTCTACAGCCGCTTCGATATCATTTTTATCACGATCTTTATGAAGAATCTTATCCGCTTCCCCAATAACCTTAGTAAATAGTGTTCTGTGATTATCCACCAACTGCGCAATCAGCGTTTCAGTAGACATCTTGTCAATTTTATCTTTTTCACAGTCAGCGACCTTCTGCTCAAATTCATTTTTCCGGTTATCCCTAAATTTTTTATATTCATCACCCGCAATTTTTCTTGCAGTTGCCAACACCTCTTCAATCGGACTTGTCTTGCTTAATTCTGTGACGGCATCATCCAATCCTTTGTTTAGCCATTGTGTCATTGCATTAACCTGCGCTTCCAATTTTATTTTATCATCTTTGACCGGAGGAAAGCCAAGGTTAGCCAATGCCTGTTGATTGATTTTCACTTGTTCACCAATTTTCTCTCTGGCCAACAATTTATTGATCTCCTGATAGCTCATTTTGCTAAAATCTGACAATGCTTCATCGCTCATTTTTGTCTCCATGTATGTATATTTTCACCAAATTATGCTATCCTACCCATTGATAACAGTGAAATATTTGTGACAATAAGGCCGAATTGCCAATAAAAAGGATAGCAAAGACATAACACGCTGATTTTGCTTGCGTTTATAATGCATTTTATCATGGATAAAGGGTATAAAAAGTGGGGGCGGGCGTTTCTGGGCTATTTTATTCGCTCAACACGAAAAAAAGCCTTTCCTCTTGGGCAATTTTTGCTATAAAGGCTCTCTTTTTCGCCCAACCTGAAGGACCAAGACCATGGCTGTACCTAAACGCAAAACTTCCAAATCCAAACGCGATATGCGCCGCTCGCATGATTCGTTGCCAAATGTGATTGTTTCGGAAGATAAAACCACCGGCGAACTCAAACGCCCACATCACGTGTCGGCTGACGGCCACTATAATGGTCGCCAAGTCACCAAGAGCAAAGTAAACCGCTAATCCTCATCGGTTAAAGCAATGCCAGCCGGAAAACTCCAGCTCCCCATCGCTCTTGACGCCATGGGCGGAGATAATGCGCCTGCCTGCGTTCTCGAAGGCGCGGCCCTCGCGCTTGTGCGCCATCCGGGCGTGCGCTTTTTGTTGTTTGGCAACCGCCCGATGCTTGAATCGGTGCTTAAAACCCTCCCCGCCCTTCGTGCCGCCAGCGAGATCGTGCATACGGATTCCGTCATTGCGGGCGACGACAAACCCTCTATCGCCGTGCGCCGTGGCCGCGATTCGAGCATGTGGCTCTCCATTCAATCGGTCAAAGATGGCAAGGCCTGCGCGATTGTCTCCGGCGGCAACACAGGCGCGCTGATGGCGATGAGCAAAATCATCATGCGCACGCTTCCAGGCATTTCCCGCCCCGCCATTGCCGCGCTTTTTCCTACACTGCGCGGTGAATGCGTGATGCTCGATATGGGCGCGAACGTTGAATCCGATGCGTCTGACCTGTATAATTTTTCCATCATGGGCGATGCGTTTGCGCGGGCGGTGCTCGGGCTTTCCAAACCGAAAATTGGTTTGCTCAATGTCGGCTCGGAAGAGCTCAAAGGCCGCGAAGAGATCAAGGGCGCTGCGGCGCTGCTCAAAGCCTCTCCCGTTAATTTGAATTATTATGGCTTCATCGAAGGCAACGACATCGCGATGGGCACCGTCGATGTGGTTGTCACTGACGGCTTCACCGGCAACGTGGCACTGAAAACCGCTGAAGGCACGGCGCGACTCATCCGCACGTATCTCCGCGATGCGTTCTCCAGCTCGCCCATTGCCAAAGCAGGCGGCCTCATGGCCTCTGGCGCGATGCGCGCAGTGAAGGACAAACTCGACGACCGCAAGCGCAACGGCGCGATGTTCCTAGGCCTAAATGGCATCACCGTCAAAAGCCACGGCGGCGCCGATGCCTATAGTTTCTGCAACGCGATTTCAGTCGCCATCGAACTTGTCGCCCACCACATCAACGAGCGCATCACCCAAGAACTCAAAATTTCGCAAAGCCCACCCTTGCTCACCATCGTTCGGGAGAACGACTAATGCGCCGCGCGGTGGTGATCGGCACAGGTGCGCACCTGCCTGAGCGCGTGATGACCAACCATGATTTTCCCGCGCATCTGGAAACTAATGATGAGTGGATTCAAACGCGCACCGGCATTACCCAGCGCCACATCGCCGCCGAGAATGAAACCACCTCAGACCTCGCCACTGCCGCCGGTATGCAGGCGATAAAGAACGCTGGCATCAGCGCGGACAGCATCGATTTAGTTGTGCTCGCCACCACCACGCCCGATGAGACTATGCCCTCGACCGCCACCAAAGTGCAACACCGCCTCGGCATCACGCGCGGCGCAGCGTTTGATGTGAATGCGGCTTGCAGCGGGTTTGTGTATGCGATGGCGGTCGCAAACAACTTCATAAAAGCAGGCGCGGCCCGCAGGGTCATCGTCATCGGCGCAGAAACATTTTCGCGCATTTTAGATTGGAATGATCGCGGCACCTGCATCCTGTTTGGCGACGGCGCTGCAGCAGTTATTTTAGAAGCGCAGGAAAATACCAATGATAAAATGGGGGGGCGCGGAATCCTCCACAGCGGCATTTATTCCGACGGGCAATACACCGCCCTGCTGAACACCACCGGCGGCGTGTCCTCCACCAAAACCGCAGGCGTGCTGACCATGGTTGGCAAGGATATTTTCCGCCACGCCGTTTCAAAAATGCCTGAAGCTGTGACCCAAGGCATGAAAGAAATAAACCTGCCCGTCAGCGCGATTGACTGGCTGGTGCCACATCAGGCGAATATGCGCATTCTGGCCAGCGTCGCGCAGAAACTCGAAATTCCGGAAGAAAAGGTCATCTCCACCGTTTCTGGCCACGCCAACACGTCGGCGGCCTCTATCCCACTGGCACTACACCTCGGAAGCACTGATGGCCGCATCAAACAAGGCCAGCTGATTGCCTGCCCCGCCCTTGGCGCAGGCCTCACCTGGGGCGCAACGATTCTAAGGTGGTAGGTATTGCGCTTTAACCCCCTGAATTAAGGGCTTGAATTTCTTGTTTATATGCGCTAATCTTCCTTTATGTCTCACTTTAGGGAAGCAAAACGATGACCAAAACCCTCACCCGCGCCGACCTTAGCGCATCGCTCTACAAGCAACTGGGCCTCTCTCTGCAAGAGTGCAATTCGCTGGTCGATTCCGTGATTGACGAGATTTGCACCAGCCTTGAACAGGGCGACAATGTGAAGCTCTCCTCGTTTGGCACCTTTAGCCTGCGCAAGAAAAACCAGCGCATGGGTCGCAATCCAAAAACAGGCGTAGAAGTGCCGATTACTTCGCGCACGGTGCTTTCTTTCAACGCATCGAATCTGCTTAAAGGCAAAGTGAACGAAAAACTGACGGGGACGACAAAGCCGTAATCTTTTTGAGGAGGGCTATAATGCAACAACTCAATATGCTGCAAGATGATTTGTTTTCCACAGCGGGCGAACAACTTCCAACCGCTCCCGCCGCTCCCAAAAAATCCCGCTCTTCATCAAAGTTTTCCGCTCCCAAACTTTCCACTGTTGAAAAATCTCCTGAAATAAAAGCTGAGCCAGTAGTTTCGGCTCCTGAGCCTGTGGTCGCCGCTGCCGAAATCGTCGAAGATATTTCCGATGAACATGAGCATCTGCCCGCCGACAAAGCCCCCGGCGCGTTTAAAACCATCAGTGAAGTCGCTGACTTCCTCGGTTTACCACAACATGTGCTGCGTTTCTGGGAGAGCCGCTTCTCGCAGATCAAACCCGTGAAGCTGCGCGGTGGCCGCCGCTATTATCGCCCCGATGATATCGAAGTGCTTTCCACCATCAAACATCTGCTCTATAAACAGGGCTACACCATCAACGGCGCCAAGAAAGCCTTTAGCCAAGGGAAAAACGCATTGATAGACGCTATGCACGCCGAGGAAACCGGCATTAAAACCGCGCCAAAGCCCGCACCCAAAATCAGCGACAAACAAAAAAATCAACTCTCGGCCATCCGCCAAGAGCTGTTTGCGCTGCGCGAAACCCTTCGCCCCTTTACGCAAATAGAAGCGTAGTTTTTTATCTGAATATGAGCGAATGACCGATTTCATCTGCGTGCAATGCAAACATATCGGTGTTCCAAAGCGTAAAAAACGTGGCAGTACAAAGCTGGAAGCCTTTGGCTGGATGTGCTTCCCGCTGGGTTTGCCTTATACGATCTGGCGAATGATAGCCAAAAAACCAGCCTGCCGCCATTGTGATGGAGAAATGCTTATTCTTGCAGACAGTGTTGCCGGTCAAAGGCTTGTCAAAATTGCCGCGGGGGAAAGCGTGATTGCTGCGTCTACGCATGCAATTCCTGAGCAATATAATGTTGATGAAGTCACTGAAGAAGTGAAACCAACAGAAAAAAAATCGCGCCCGCCGCAAGATCCAAACACGTGGTGATAAAAAAAGGGAGGCATTTCTGCCTCCCTTTTTCTTTGTCGTATAGATGTATTAAACGCTGTAATACAGCTCAAACTCACCCGGGGTTGGGGTGTGTTCCCACTTGTACACTTCCTGCATTTTCAGGTCGATGTAGCTGTCGATGAAATCATCGGTGAACACATCGCCTTTTTTCAGGAACGCGCGGTCAGCATCCAAAGATGCGAGAGCCTCACGCAGCGAACCGCACACGGTTGGAACGTTTTTCAGTTCTTCCGGTGGCAGGTCATACAGGTTTTTGTCCATTGCATCGCCAGGGTGGATCTTGTTTTCGATACCATCCAGACCCGCCATCAACATCGCAGCGAATGCAAGGTATGGGTTTGCCGTTGGATCAGGGAAACGCACTTCGATGCGCTTGCCTTTTGGCGAAGCCACATACGGAATGCGGATCGAAGCCGAGCGGTTTCTTGCGGAATAAGCAAGAAGTACAGGAGCTTCAAAGCCTGGGATCAGGCGCTTGTAGCTGTTGGTCGATGCGTTGGTGAATGCGTTCAGGGCTTTTGCGTGTTTGATGATGCCGCCGATGTAGTACAGGCACATTTCAGACAGATCCGCATAGCCATTACCCGCAAACAGTGGCTTGCCTGCTTTCCAGATGGACTGGTGGGTGTGCATGCCCGAGCCGTTATCGCCAGAGATTGGTTTTGGCATGAAGGTCACGGATTTGCCATAAGAATGTGCCACGTTGTGCACGACGTATTTATATTTCTGCACGTTGTCAGCGGTGCCAACCAGCGTCGAGAACAGAACACCGAGCTCATGCTGCGCTGGGGCTACTTCATGGTGATGCAGGATCGGCTCAACGCCCACGACTTTCAGGGTTGAGAGCATTTCAGCGCGCAGGTCAGCCGCAGAATCCACTGGCTGCACTGGGAAATAGCCACCTTTGGTTGGTGGGCGATGGCCCATGTTGCCCGCAGGATAAGCGCGGTCAGAGTTGCATGGCAATTCTTCAGAATCCAGCTGGTGGAAGCTGTAGTTGCCAGCGGTTTTAAAGCGCACATCGTCGAAGATGAAGAATTCGAGTTCTGGGCCAAAATAAGCGGTGTCGCCGATGCCCGAATGCGCGAGGAACGCTTCCGCGCGTTTAGCCACCGAGCGTGGATCGCGGCCATAAGGCTGGCCGGTGGAAGGCTCGATAACGTCGCAGAAAATAACCAGCGTTGGCTGAGCCGAGAAGGGGTCAACAAAAGCGGTCTTGGTATCTGGCATCAGAATCATGTCGGATTCGTTGATGGATTTCCAGCCGGAGATAGACGAACCATCGAACATGATGCCGTCTTCAAAGCTGGATTCTTCGACTTGCGAGGCGATGTAGCTGGTGTGCTGCCATTTGCCTTTGGGATCGGTGAAACGGAAGTCAACGAACTGGATGTCGTTGTCTTTGATCATGGTGAAAACGTCTTTAACAGACATGGAGAATCCCTTTCTAAATTATTGTTTTATATGAACTCTTCGGTTCACGTCCCGTGTGTAGTTTTTTATTCATTGGCTGGCAAACCAGCAAGTGAGGCATCTTTTATAGCAAGGGGGAATGGAATGTAAAGGGGGAAGGAAGAGTAAATAAAATACTGGAAACAAAACAAAACATCATCAATAATACACCCAATAATACATTCAGATAAAAAGCTTCCTCAAAACTTTAATCCTTACGCTTTTAACCGGCGGTGAAGTAGCCTTTATCCCATATTTTTATCGAGTTATATGAAAGGCATCAACACTCTCATCAAGCTTTCCAAGCGCGAACTCGATGGGCTTCGCCGCGAGATGGCGTCACTGGAAACGCAAAAAGCGCAGCTTCAGGAAGCGACGCAAAAACTTTCTGAAGAGTTGCTGCGCGAGCAGGAGCTAGCGAGCAAACAGCCCGAGATGGGCGCGTTCTTTGGTGGCTTTGCCACGCGCATCAAAAAACGTCAGGAAGAGATCGCTGCAGAGATCAAAAAATTGGACGAAAAAATTCGCGCGCTGAACGAAAAAATTCTGGTGGCATTTAGCGAACTCAAAAAATATGAAATAGCCAAAGAAAACGCCGAAAAACGCGCACTCGAAGAGCAAAACCGAAAAGAGACCATCATGCTCGACGAGATAGCTGGCCAGCAATTCCACCGCAAACAAGCGGAGAATCAATAGCTATGTCATCATCAGAATCAGCGCATTTAGGGCCGTTAGATACGGCTAGGAAAGGATTGTTGGATAAAGTTGAAGATATTCTTTTTAAAATAACTAAGGAACCCGAAGATGAATTAAATGAAAAACTTCAGGATTTGCTTATTCAATATGCAAGTAGAATTAAAGCCGAAAGAATTAGCGAGCACTACTGTCGCGAGACTTTACGAGAGGCTAGAGAGGCTGTTGAAAAAGCTTTGGCTAATGAGAATGTCACGCTCGAAATGTATAGTTACGCGCATGGTGTAGTCGCCGATGAGCCTGACAGCCTTCCTGCTATATTATTAGGGCAGCGAGTAGGCGAACAAACAGAAATAACAAGTAAATATGCATTTTATGCGCAAGCTTTTCGGGAATTGGAAACGTTGCACGATGCATACTGCGCTCTCAAATCGCAACAACAACAGCAACAGCAATGAAATTGCTTTTTACTCGCCGGTTTCTCCCTTTATTTGCCACGCAGACGCTGGGCGCATTCAACGACAATGTGATGAAGAATGGGTTGGTGATGCTCATCACTTTTCGCCTTTCTTCCGGCGAGGCGGGAAATGCGCAAATGCTGGTGACGCTGGCGGCGGCTTTGTTCATCCTGCCGTATTTTTTATTTTCGGCGACCGCTGGCCAACTGGCCGATAAATTCGACCGCGCAAAAATGGCGCGCGCGACCAAGCTGGCTGAAATTGTCGTGATGGCGGTGGCCGCCGCGGGGTTCATTTTGGGCAATACGTATTTTTTGTTGTTTGTGCTGTTTTGCCTCGGCGTGCAGGCAACCTTTTTCAGCCCGATTAAATATGCGCTATTGCCACAGCATTTAAAAGACGATGAATTGGTGCTCGGCAATGCCTACATCGAAGCGGGGATGTTCCTTGCCATTTTGCTTGGCACCATCGCAGGCGGCCTTTTGGTTTTATACCCTAGTGGGGTATATTATCTTTCGGCAGCAATTATCGCCTGCTCTCTAGGGGGGTATGCCACGAGTCGTTTTATTCCTGCCTCGCCCGCGCCAGATAGCAGCCTGAAAATTGATTGGAACATCGCGCGACAAACATGGCGTGTGGTGCAGCATGACCGCAAAAACCCCGTTGTGTTTTCCGCTATGCTCGCCATCTCATGGTTCTGGTTGGTGGGGGCGACCTATCTTTCGCAGTTCCCAAGCTATGCTAAAGATGTGCTGCACGCCGATGAAACGGTGGTCACGCTTTTTCTTTCCGCCTTTTCCATCGGCATCGCCATTGGTTCATTCGTGGCGGGCGCGCTGCTGCGCGGCGCTATTTCTGCCAAACACGTACCCATGGGGGGTATCGGCATGTGCTTGTTCGGGGTGGATTTGTTTTTTGCCAGCGGCGCGCATTTTGCAACGCAAGAAACGCTGATGACCGCAGGGCAATTCCTTGCCACATTTTCGGGCCTGCGAATTTTTACTGATTTGATTGGCTTTGCGATTTGCGCTGGCATTTTTATCGTGCCGCTTTATGCCGTGATGCAGCATGAAAGCGAGCTTAAATATCGCGCGCGCACCATCGCCACCTGCAACATTCTCAATGCCTTGTTTATGGTGCTCTCCAGCGTGGTGGTCATCGTGCTGATGAAGCTTGGCGCGACCATCCCACAGATATTTTTGGCTGTAGCGCTGGCCAATGGCGTGGTAGCGCTGCGGATGCGGAAACTAGCCGCACAGCACTAGCTCGCTTGTTTGAACAGTTCTTCGATCTCGGCCACTTTTTGTTCGCGACTCTTTTTCTTTTCAAGCTTAGCTACTTCGTCGAGCACATTTTCAAGGTGTGACTTGAGGATGCGGTTTTCAATCGAGCGGAGCGCGGAATGCACGGCTTTGCACTGGGCGAGAATTTCGCCGAGGCTGCGGCGTTCATCGAGCATTTTGCGGACACCTTCCAGCTGGCCTGCTACGCGATTCAGGCGCTTCATTTCATCGCTATAATCGACGCCGACTACTTCAGATTTGTTCTTGGATTTGTCTTTAGGCATATATACCCCACCCATCTATTCATAGATAATTTAGCATAAAAGAGGATACCTCTATAGGGTATCCCCTGAGTCGGTGCAATATGAATTTTATAGATGGAGAAGGTCCTGTGGGACGAATTTTCGCTGACTTGATACATGTCAAGGCACCCCTACTGTGTTTCTATAGATTGCGCCTAATAAATTGGGACATTTATGGAATTGTTACTCGCGCATTGTTCAGCGGCATTTTCTCAGGTTGGGAGCGTGTTTGCTGTCTTCTTTTTTGGGGGGCTGATGGGAAGCTTGACCCATTGCCTCGTCATGTGTGGGCCTGTGGTGGCGTGTCAATCTGCCTGTGGTGGTGGATGTGGCAAGCGCATGAGCGCCGCATCGCAATGGCAGTATCATTTGGGGCGGTTTACTGCCTATGGAGCGCTTGGTTTTTTTGTAGCTCTGCTGTCGAAGCTGGTGGTCGCAGCAAGCTATTGGCCAATTGTTTCTTCCGTGATGATGGTTTTGGCGGGTGTTTTGTTTTTGGTCAGCGCTGTTTTTCCTAGCAGCCATGCGTTGCTAGGATATGCGCCGAAGAATGGTTTTTTGCGCGGGGCTTTAATGAGCTTTATGCCGTGCGGTTTAATTTATGCAGCGTTGATGATGGCGGCGACACTCGCCAATCCGCTCGCGGGGATGTTCGCTATGTGGCTATTTGTGTTGGGGACTATTCCCGCGCTGTTGATAGCCAGTGGTGGGGCAGCGATACTAGCGATCAAATGGCAAGAAATGATGCGTGGCATTGGTCGCTTCGGTATGGCGTTTAACGGGCTGACACTTTTGGTGATGGCCGCAAGGAGTATGAGGTAATATGCAACAGGTTACACCTAAATATAACGATGAAATCATCAAACTTTTCACACTCGCCGCGTTGTTCTGGGGGACAGCTGGGATGGTCGTGGGGCTGCTTATCGCCCTGCAGATGGCATATCCAGTGCTCAATCTGGGCGAATATTTGAGCTTTGGGCGTTTGCGCCCACTGCACACCTCGGCGGTAATTTTTGCCTTCGGTGGTAACGTGCTTTTCGCCACATCTTACTTTGTGGTGCAGCGCACCTGCCGCACGCGCCTGTGGAATGACAAGCTCGCATCCTTCACCTTCTGGGGCTATCAGGTTTTTATTTTGATGGCTGGGCTTGGCTATCTGTTCGGCATCACGCAGGGCAAAGAATATGCAGAACCTGAATGGTATGCGGATTTGTGGCTGACCGTTGTCTGGGTGGCTTACCTCGTTGAATTTATGATGACGCTGCGCAACCGCGAAGAACCCCATATCTATGTGGCCAACTGGTTCTTCCTTGCCTTCATCGTCACCGTGGCTGTTTTGCACTTGGTCAACGGCGTGAGCGTTCCTGTGTCACTGCTTGGAACAAAGAGCTACACCGCGTGGGCGGGCGTGCAAGGTGCGCTGATTCAGTGGTGGTATGGGCATAATGCGGTGGGCTTCTTCCTGACTGCTGGCTTTCTTGGCATCATGTATTACTTCGTACCAAAACGTGCGAATCGTCCGGTGTATTCTTATCGTCTGTCGATTCTCCACTTCTGGTCGCTCATCTTTATTTATATCTGGGCGGGTCCGCATCACTTGCACTACACCGCGCTGCCAGATTGGGCACAAACACTGGGCATGACTTTTTCTATCATGCTGTGGATGCCAAGCTGGGGTGGCATGATCAACGGTATCATGACGCTGTCGGGCGCATGGGGTAAGCTGCGCGATGATCCCGTGCTGCGCTTCATGATCATCTCGCTCGCGTTCTATGGTATGAGCACGTTCGAAGGCCCTCTGATGTCGATTAAAGCGGTGAACTCTCTGTCGCACTATACCGACTGGACAATCGGCCACGTGCATTCCGGTGCGCTAGGTTGGGTAGCGTTCATCAGCTTTGGCGCGATCTATCATCTGGTTCCCGTTTTGTGGAAACGCAAAGAGATGTATTCGCTGAAACTGGTGGGCACGCATCTGTGGATCGCCACCATCGGTATCGTGCTCTACATCACCTCGATGTGGGTAGCGGGTATCATGCAAGGTCTGATGTGGCGCGCCTATGACGCGATGGGCTTCCTCGAATATTCTTTCGTGGAAACCGTAAACGCCATGCATCCGATGTATGTCATCCGTGCTCTTGGCGGGCTGCTGTTCGTCATCGGCATGCTCATCATGGTTTATAACTGCACTATGACTATCAAAGGCAAGGAGGCTCCAAATGCTTAAACATCACTCGAAACTGGAGAAGAACTCCTTCTGGATGCTCATTGGCATCGTGGTTGTCGTGGCTATCGGCGGGCTGGTGGAAATTGTTCCGCTGTTTCGCATCGAAACCACGATTGAAAAGGTGAATGGTGTTCGCCCATACACTCCTCTGGAGCTGGCGGGGCAGAATGTCTATATCCGCGAAGGTTGCTTCAATTGTCACAGCCAGCAAATTCGTCCGCTGCGTGATGAGGTTGAGCGTTATGGCCACTATTCACTGGCGGCAGAAAGCATGTATGACCATCCTTTCCTGTGGAGCTCTAAGCGTACAGGGCCAGACCTTGCGCGCGTTGGCGGCAAATATTCCGATGAGTGGCAAACCGCGCATTTGAAAAAACCGCAAGATGTAGTGCCTGAGTCCATCATGCCGTCTTATGGCTTCTTGCTCGAGCGTGGTGCGAACATCCAGAAGATTGGGCAGGACCTTAAAACCCTGCGCATTGTTGGCGTTCCCTACACCGATGAGATGATTGAAAATGGCTATAAGGACGCCGTGGCGCAAGCAAGCAGCGGCGGCGATCTCGGCAGCCGCTATGGCGATAAGGTCAACACGCGTGACTTCGATGGTCAGCCGGAGTTCGTATCTGAGATGGATGCGCTGGTGGCTTATCTGCAAGTGCTCGGAACGATGGCCGACCTGAAAAACTATAAACTGCAGGAGAAAAACCCATGATGGAGCAATTTATTCAGCTTGCCCCCACCATTGGGCTGCTTTTTTTCTTTACTGTTTTCGTGGGTATTGCGGTGTGGGCGATGCGTCCCAGCATGAAAGCGCCGCTGCAAGCCCTTGCTAATATTCCGCTGAAGGAGGACTAATATGGTCGACCCTAATAAACCAAAAGACATTGATGCGCATTCTGGCGTTGAGACCACAGGTCACGACTGGGACGGCATCAAAGAGCTCAATAACCCCGCACCACGCTGGTGGCTCTGGATATTCTATGCTTGCTGCATTTGGGCAGTGGGCTATTGGGTAGTTTATCCTGCATGGCCAACGCTTTCGGGCAACACAGCTGGTGTATGGCAGTGGACGCAGTATAAAAAACTGGCGGAGGAACAGGCGGAGATCACTGCGCGTCGCGGTGAATTTGCCAAGCAGGTAAAAGCTCAGTCGCTGGCTGACATCAAAAAGAATCCCGAGCTATATGCATTTGCAGTGGCGGGTGGCAAAGCTGCGTTCAAAGAAAATTGCGCCGCGTGCCACGGCACGGGTGCGGCAGGTGGCCCAGGCTATCCAAACCTCAATGATGATGATTGGCTCTGGGGTGGTAAGCTCGAAGACATCTACACCACGCTTAAATATGGTGTTCGCAGCACACACGATGAAACCCGCACCTCGCAAATGCCTGCCTTCGGTAAAGATGGCATTTTGAAATCGGATGAGATCGCAAGCGTTGCCGACTATGTGCTCAGCCTTTCTTCGGGCAAGGGCGCTAGCGAAAGTGGCGGCGCAGTCTATAGCCAAAATTGCGCTTCGTGCCATGGTGATAACGGCAAAGGCAACCGCGATTTTGGTGCGCCAAACCTGACCGATGCCATCTGGCTCTATGGCAACACCAAGGCTGATATCGTAGCGCAGGTGAACAACCCACGCCACGGCGTTATGCCAACGTGGGAAGCACGTTTGCCTGATGAGACCGTTAAACAACTTGCCATTTATGTTCATTCACTCGGTGGCGGTGAGTGATGTGTCATCCCGGCGCAGGCCGGGATCCACGTTTTAAATTTGCGTTAGTAGAGAATGAGATAATATAATGTCAAAACAGTCGGGTTGCGGGAAAGAAAAGGGCGTAGATCCCGGCCTGCGCCGGGATGACGAGATTCAACTCTTTGCCAAGCAGAAAAAAATCTATCCTCGCCGCGTGTGGGGAGTTTTCCGTAAACTAAAATGGGTGGCGATGATTGCGCTGCTCGGTATTTATTACCTCGCGCCGTGGCTGCGTTGGGATAGAGGGGCGCACGCTCCCTCACAAGCCATCCTCATCGATATGCCGAACACCCGCGCCTATTTTTTCGGTATCGAGATATGGCCGCAAGAGGTCTATTATATCACTGGGCTTTTGATTCTGGCCGCGGTGGGGCTCTTTTTTATCACCTCGCTTTTGGGGCGCGTTTGGTGCGGCTATGCCTGCCCACAGACGGTGTGGACAGATTTATTTGTATGGGTGGAGCGCATCATTCAAGGCGACCGCAACGCCCGCAAAAAACTCGATGAATCTCCGCTGAGCCTTAGGAAAATTTGGCTTAAGAGCGTCACACATTTTATTTGGCTGGTCATTGGCCTGTGCACTGGCGGCGCGTGGGTGTTCTATTTTAATGACGCGCCAACGCTGCTTGACCAAATTGTACATTTTGATGTGCCGTGGACTGTGGGCGGCTGGATCTTGGGGCTGACCTTTTCAACCTATCTCATGGCGGGCTATGCGCGTGAGCAGATATGCACCTATGTCTGCCCTTATTCGCGCTTCCAATCAGCCATGTTCGACAAAGACACGCTGATTATCGCCTATGATGAAAAGCGCGGCGAGCAGCGCGGCAAGCATAAAGCCGGTGATTCATGGGAAGGCCGTGGCCACTGCATCGACTGCGATTCCTGTGTCGTCGTCTGCCCGATGGGCATCGACATTCGCGAAGGCTTGCAAATGGAATGTATCGCTTGCGGCCTGTGCGTGGATGCGTGCGATAATGTGATGGAAAAAATTGGCCTGCCCAAAGGCCTGATTCGCTATGACACCGCACACGCACGCGAATCCGGCACCAAAGCAAAACTGCGCTTGCTACGCCCACGCACCTTCTGGTATGCGGGCATTTTGTCACTGGTTGGCGGCCTCATGCTCTACACTTTGCTCACGCGCTCAGCGGTTGATTTGAATGTTCTGCACGACCGCAACCCGCTGTTTGTCAAACTCTCTGATGGCACTATCCGCAATGGCTACGCTGTGTCTATTCTTAACAAAGCGCATGAAGATAAAAACTATCGCCTGAGCATTGAAGGCCTAGATGGTGCAACGGTTCACATTCAACAGAACCATGATGTTGACCCGAATGATATGCAGGTTTTTGCTGATAGTGTGGGGCATTTCCGCGTGTTTGTGACTGCAAAACAGCAGGATGCACACCGCAAAGAAATTCTGTTCAAAATTCAGGAAAACTCGTCTAATCTTACCGATACAAGAGACACTATTTTTGTGAGTGAAGGCAAATGACCTCCGTTGCTGTAAATCCCCGCGATCGCTGGATACCGTGGTACTTTGTGTTGTTTTTTGTCGTGCTCGCGCTTGTAGATGGCGCGATGGTGACCATCGCCGTGCGCACGCAAACAGGCGTCGTGACAACACATGCCTATGAAAAAGGCCTTGCCTATAACCAAACCATCGCTGCAGCAGAAAAACAAACCGCGCTCGGCTGGAAAAGCACAATCACCTTCACAGGCAAAGGTGAAAAGGCTGGCGCACTTTCCGTTGCTGTGCGTGATGCAAAAGGCGTGACCATCAAGCCAGATTCCTTGCGCGCAGAAATAACCCGCCCCACGCAAGCGGGAATGGATTTTTCGCAAGCGCTGAAATCCGGTGAGAACCTGATAAAGTTTCCCGCCAGCGGGCTGTGGGAAGTGCGCATATTTGCTATGCGTGGCGATGATGAATTTCAGCAGGCAAAACGCATCGTTGTGCCATGAGCGAGCATATCAATACCGCCCGATTTATCACTCCCACAGAAGACGGCATGCTTAGCCTCAACCTGTTGGTCGATGGCATGCACTGCCCATCCTGTGTTGCCATCATTGAAGGGGCGCTCAAAAAACAAGAAGACGTCACGCGCGCGCGGCTGAATCTTTCCACCCGTCGTTTGAATGTCGTGTGGAATGGTGCAGCTAGCCGTGGCGATGCGTTTGTGCAGATGATAAATGCGATGGGCTATCGCGCGGTGCCGTTTGATCCGGCAACCGCTGAAACCGCAGAGAAAAAAGAAGAGAAATTTTTGCTGCGTTGCCTTGCGGTGGCGGGTTTTGCCAGCGGCAATCTGATGCTGTTTTCGGTGCCGATGTGGTCTTCCGATGCGGTGGAGATGGGGCAGGCCACGCGAACTATGTTCCAGTGGGTGCAAGGGCTGATTGCCATGCCCGCCATTGCTTATTGCGGCCTGCCGTTTTATCGCTCGGCCTGGCGCGCGCTGAAAGAAAAACACACGAATATGGACGTGCCCATTTCGGTGGCGGTGATTTTGGCCACCATCATGAGCCTGTTTGAAACTATCACCCACGGGCTGCATGCGTATTTTGATTCGGCGGTGATGCTGCTGTTTTTCTTGATCATTGGCCGCTATCTGGAGGCGCGGGCGCGTGGCCGTGCGCGCTCTGCCGCGCATGATTTGCTGCAGATGATGACGGGCTTTGCCACCCAGCTAAAAGACGATGGAACGCACGAGACCATTGCACTTTCCGACATCAAAGAAGGTATGATTCTGCTGGTGGCGGCAGGCGAAAAAGTGGGCGCTGATGGGCAAATTATTTCAGGCATTTCCGAGCTCGACACCAGCCTTATCACGGGCGAAACGCTGCCGCAAAAAGTGCAGGCGGGCGCGCAGGTGTTTGCGGGCACAATAAACATTTCCGCACCGCTGACCTTGCGTGTGACCAAAGCGGGCGAAAATTCGCTTCTCGCGCAAATTGTGCGCCTGATGGAAACCGCCGAACAATCACAAGCCAGATATGTCACCCTCGCTGACATGATTTCCAGTTGGTACACGCCGGTGGTGCATCTGCTGGCGCTGGCCACGTTCATTGGTTGGCTGTGGCTTGGTGGCGCGCCGTGGCAAGTGGCGTTGCTCTATGCGGCAACGGTGCTGATTATCACCTGCCCGTGCGCGCTGGGGCTGGCCGTTCCGGTGGTGCAGGTGCTGGCCAGCGGCAAGCTGATGCGCGGCGGCGTTTTGCTCAAAAGTGGCAGTGCGCTTGAGCGCTTGGCGGGCATAACCCATGTGGCGTTTGACAAAACGGGGACGCTGACGCTCGGCAAACCCGCGCTGCTGAATAAAGAAAATTATGATGCCCAAACGCTGCAACTTGCTGCCTCGATGGCTAGCTACAGCAAGCACCCGCTTTCGCGCGCATTGGCAGCGGCATATGACGGCGCGCTGCTGCCCATAGACGTGTCAGAAGTGCCGGGAAATGGGCTCGAAGCCACGGGCGTTCGCCTTGGCAAAGCCTCGTGGTGTGGCGTGGAGCAAGTGGAAAGTGACGCTACGCAGCTGGAGCTTTGGCTTGCGCAAGAAGGAAAAGATCCTGTGCGTTTTGCGTTCTCTGACGCGCTGCGCAGCGACGCGCCGCAGGTGGTGCAAAGCTTGCTGGCTGCGGGTTTAGATGTGCGCTTGCTTTCGGGTGACCGCGCTGAGGCCGTGCGCGACGCCGCTCAAAAAGCGGCTATTGTGCAGTTTGAAGCAGCGCTTTCGCCGCTGGAAAAAAGCCAGCGCTTGGAGACGCTGAAAGAAAATGGCGCGCGCGTGTTGATGGTAGGCGATGGGTTGAACGACGCGCCATCGCTGGCGCTGGCGAGTGTGTCTATGTCGCCTGCAAGCGCCATGGACATCACGCAAAATGCCGCCGATATTGTGTTCCAGGGCGATGCACTGGCACCGGTACGCGTCACGCTGGATACGGCGCGTTTCGCACAAAAACTGGTAAAGCAGAATTTCCTCATGGCTATCGCCTATAACCTGGTGGCCATTCCGCTGGCTGTGGCCGGCTATGTAACACCGCTTGTCGCCGCTATTGCAATGTCCAGTTCGTCATTGATTGTGATCGCAAACGCCATGCGCCTGAACCTTAAAAAGGACAACTAATGAACGTACTTGTCTATCTTATACCCATTGCTCTAACGCTTGGTTTGGCTGGACTTTTGGCGTTTTTCTGGTCGCTCAAAAATGGCCAATTTGATGACCTCGACGGCGAGGCGCACCGCATCCTCCGCGACGACGACGAAGCTTAAGCCGCCTTTTTCAGCAGCGCGGCGAGCTCGTCTTTCAGGCTGAGGCGCTGTTTTTTAAGGCCTTCCAAACGCTCATCAGACGCGGCTTCTGCGCCGGACTCGATGCGATGCACATCATGTTCCACCGCGTCATATTCCGCAAACAGGCGAGCAAAGTGGTTGTCGGATGTTTTTAGCTCGTGGATTTTCTCGCGCAGTTCGGGGAATTCTTTGGCAAGGCTATGGTTTTCAAGTGGCATGATAACTCCTTTAGTTTGGGTGAACGGCACAAGAAGAGTAGGTGAGTATTTTCTCCTCTTCTTGATGCAAGTCAAGAAGAGGGCTGACAAGTAAGGCTAGAACCATGGCAATAATAACCGCATAGAAAGGAAATAAAATGCGTAAATTACTACTGACGTTACTTGCCACCACTGCCATCGCACAGCCTGCGCTGGCTGCGGATACGTCTTCTAACGAAGGCAAATGGATGCTCCGGGCTCGCGCACTCGATGTGATTCCTGATGAAGGTGCGAGCATCACCGGCGCAGTCACTGGCAGCAACATCGAGATCAGCGATCAGATTGTTCCTGAGCTCGATGTAACCTATTTTGCCACCAACAACATTGCATTCGAACTGATTGCCGCTATCACGCCGCATGACGTGAACACCAGCACCAGCAGCGCAGGCGCTCTTGATCTCGGCGATGTATGGTTGCTGCCACCCACACTGACCGCGCAGTATCACTTCACTGACCTCGGCAAATGCAAGCCATATGTCGGTGCTGGTGTGAACTACACCCACTTCTTTGGCGCAGATAAAGGCACCTCGGTGACTGATGTAAGCTATGGCGACAGCTTTGGCCCAGCGCTGCAGGCCGGTGTTGACTATATGCTCGATGACCATTGGCTGATCAACCTTGATATTAAGAAGATTTGGATCAACTCTGATGTGAAGTTCAACGGTGGCGCGATTGCTGCTGATGTTGACATCGACCCACTCGTGGTTGGTATCGGCTTCGGCTACAAGTTCTAATAACATCGCTTATTCTATCGGGAGGTTGCATATGGGGCAGGGGAAGGACGCAGGACATTGTGGAACGACACCTTCTCTTGTCCCTATGCAGGCTCCCAAAGCGTGCAGCGGCAAATGCATGGGGAGTTGCGCAAAGGCTTCCCGCGTGTGGGTGGTTGCTGCGTGCGAGGGGATGCTCTCCCTTTTTGAAAAAAAGAAAGATGGGCATCTTCGTCTGATGCCGCAAAGCGATCACTCGCTTTTCCCATCGCTGGAAGTGTTCCGCGACATGCTGCTCTCCGCCGAAGAGCGCAATCTTTTTGACCAATTGATTATTGTCGGTAGCGGCAATGATATTGCTTGGGTGCAAATGTCGCTGCCATCCATCGTTTCCAAGCGTATCGTCGCAGAAATTCAGTATCCGCTGGTGGTGGGCTGGTTCCGCCAAGGCGAAGCGCTGCCGCAACTTACGCAAGCGCTTGAGAATGTTTTTACCGTTTAATTAGCTCGCGGCTTCCACGTCGCATGCGCCCGATTCCGAGCAGCTATTGCAGACAAAATCGCGCAATTTTTCGATGCTTTCGATTTCAATTTCTGCGCCGCTTACAGCAATCCCCAGCGGTTTGAGCTGTTGTTGGCTACGCGAAAGTGTTTCGGGTTTCATGCCCAAATAGGCAGCGAGCACATGTTTTTCAACAGGAATTTGCAAGGTTTTTGCTCCGCCCGCCTGCATATAGCAAAGGCGAAGCAAGAAGCAACCAAGGCGCTGCGACGCCGAAAGTGTGCTCATATGTTCGAGTTTGAGCTGCGCCTGCGAGGTGCGTTCATTGAGCAGTGACATCACCGTGGCCGAAAGCGCAGAATCATGCCCAACAGCGTCGCGAATGATATTGGCAGGGATAGATGCCAGCTCCGCCGAATGGCCAAGCACATCGGCGTTATATGGGTAGCTGGCATGCGGAAAGAGCGCCGCTTCGCCAAACACATCACCATGCGTGCAAAGCCCCGTGATGGTTTCTTTGCCATCAGGTGTTTGTCGCGCGAGCTTCACCCAGCCACTGAGCACAATCCACAGCGCACTTGCCGCATCGCCATGATGCAAGACCGCATCTTCCTTATGGCAGGTTTTTATCCGCACGTGCGGCGCAATCATCTTCCATGCCGCGGGATGGCGGGCAAAAAGGAGGTGTTTTTCAAGGTCGTGCGGGTGATTTTGCATCATAACCGCACTATACGCACAGATTTTGAGATGGCAAGGTTGGAGTCTATGGCAAACCCATCCCCAATTATGCCGGAGTAGGGCGCACGGCTCCTTAAAACAACGCCCCAATCGCCGAGGTGATGGCCTCGGCGGCGGTTGCCACGAGCGTGATGGTTGCCGCGCCAACCACAAGCCCAAGCACGCTTACAAACCCATCACCTTCGATAAGTCCGATGGCGGCAAACCAACCGGCAACAAAAAATTCAAGGGTGGATTTAAGAAGAAGTAAGTGGGAAGATTAACGTTTCATTTCTTAAAAATTGCCACCGGGTCGCGATAGAAAATTGAGGATTGCCTCAATAGTTTGGTCAAGTGTTTGCGTGGCGGTATCAATGGTAATGTTTTTCGTTTTCCACTCCTCATATTCTCTATTCACAACTTCTTGCCATGTTGGCAGTTTATGACCTTCTATATCACCAACGCGGCATTCGATACGCTTTTGATGTTCTTTTTTATCAGAGCAGAGAACTTCGATTTCGATAAAACTCGTATCAGCAGATTTTGCCACTTCCTGCCAATCATCTCTGGTTACTTTGATTGAATTTACGCTATCGGCAATCACTGTGCGGCCAATGAGCAGGTTATCTCTGGCAATGCCGTAAGCCGCTAAATATCCAGCGTTTGTATCTTTGGCATGTAGATCGGAATTGGCTATCGCTGTTTCAATCGTATCGATTCTTAAATGAACAGCACCAATCTTCTCCGCGAGTGCTCGCGAAATAGTAGTTTTACCTGTTCCTAGAAGCCCGCCAAATATGATTAACATGCCAACACTATGGAGCTAAAGCGATTATATTTCAACTCCCCTATGGTGGGGCTTAGGAGAGTGATGCTCGCCTGCTGGCCGCGCACCAAACTATTTGGGCGGTGACATAACCCGCTACATGCGCTAAAATCGGCAGCAATGAAACTTCCCTCGCGCAGATTACTCATCACAGAACTCGTTATCAATTTCGGCGCGGTGCCGCTTGCCATCGCGCTGTGGAAGCCGCACAGCTGGATATACATAGTGCTGTGGATATTCGCGGCGTTGTGCTGGCGGATATTGCACCGCCACGGCACATTCTTTCGCATGGAATGGAATTTTCCTGCGCTCACCCACGCCGTCATCGCGCGCATGCTGCTGCGGTTTATCCCCTGCGCGCTGGCGATGGTGGTTTTTACCGCATGGATGATACCCGACCATCTGTTCAGCCTGCCGCGCGAAAGGCCGCGTGTGTGGGTGATGGTGATGATTCTCTATCCGCTGCTGTCGGTTGTGCCGCAGGAGATTATTTTTCGCAGCTATTTCCTGAAGCGTTTTCAGCCGTTGTTTTCACCGGCTGTTTTGCCTGTCGCCAGCGCCATGCTGTTTGGCTGGGTGCATATTGTGCTCCTCAACTGGGTGGCGGTGGTGTTCAGCACCATTGGCGGCTATTTCTTCGCCGATACCTACAGCAAAACAAAATCCCTCGCCTGCGCCAGCTTCGAGCACGCGCTCTATGGCTGCACACTTTTCACCATCGGATTAGGCTATTATTTCTACCATGGGCAGGCGGTGCAGTGAGGCATTTGCGCTTGCAAGAACTATAGGGAAATTGGTGGAGGTAAGCTCCAAAACTTGGAACTCAGTTATAGAGGTCTTTGAAGATTGGGCAATAATTTTCAAACAGCGCCAGAACAGGCGGGCCGCATGATGAACACAGCATTTATTCCGAGCGCCATAACCCATCGGGGTTTCAGCCTTATTTACTATCACCGTCGGTCAGTCGAACCTTTCAAAGGGGGTGAGGACAAGCGCGCCCAACGCTGGCGGGCCACACCCCCTTTGAGCTTCTGTCCTTGCCTTCCATCACTGGCCGCTACACGCATTAACAGACATCTCTTCGACACAACACCAACACCAACACCACACCACAGAGTTGCAAGGGGAAACGGAACAAGCCTAATTCATGCAAATAAAGATAATTCAAGCTATTAGGATTGCATAACAATGCCATTTCAAAAAGGACAGTCCGGAAATCCAAGCGGAAGGCCCAGCGGCAGGCAGGCGTACATCGACCGTGCCAATAGATACCTCGAAGATCATACTGTTGAAGAGCTGATGGCGCTCGCCAAGGATCAGCATCGTTTCGGTAAATTGTGTGTCACGGATGGTATGATTGTCCGGCGGCTGGCGGTGGCACTATCGAAAGGTGACGGTATGGATATGGATCGCATACTCGACCGCGTTATTGGCAAGCCTACGTTACCAATAGCAACGGAAACGCGTGATAGCTTTGCCGATTTAGTTATGGCCGCAGATAGATTATATAGAGAAGAGAATGAAAAGAAATGGCATGAAGCCGGTGATTCCTCATCGCCACATGCTAAAAAATAGGGTTTAGGCTAGGGCTTGTTAGGCATTTTGTGCTGTGCCATTTCCCGCACCTGCTTTGCTGCCATGAGCAGGATTTCATCTGCATGTAATTCGCCCCAATCCTGCTCTGCCAAATCTTCGATCATGTCTGCGACATTTTCGCACACATTTTCCATTACCAGCTTCATCATGAATTGTTGTGCTTCTGGCGAAACAGTGGATGTCGATGGTGCTTGTTGATTTTCAAGCGCTTTTTTTTCATCCGCCCAATTTGGAATGCAAAGCTCTTTTGGTAGCTTGAATTCATCTTCAAAGATTTTGATCATCTTGGAAATTTGTTCAAGTGATGCTTGTGATATTTGGGC
>RFOF01000140.1 GCA_009926845.1 Alphaproteobacteria bacterium | reverse complement strand
AATTTCGACAGCGTAGGGACCCCGGAAAGAACGAGCGCGAAGATTTTCCGGGGGTGCCCCCCACCTCACCCCCTCCTGGCGTCAAACGCCCGTTTCAAACGCGCGTTTCAAACGAGTGTTTCAAACGCTTGTTTCAAACGTGTGTTTTGCTCGCGGAATAACGATTGTTAGTCGCTAGGCTTTGACGTGATTTCTGGCGGAATAGCTAGCGTTTCGTCGTGGTCGATTGTCAGCTGGTCGCTCACTGGTCGCAGCAATCTGGCTCGCGCCTCAGCCAGCGTGACGGAAACGTCGAGGGACTGACTGACGTTTAGGTCGAGCCTATCGCCATAGCGCTTGCCGTGCAGCTTGCTAGTCAGCCATTGCCTAGCCTGGATCTGGTTCCTGGCGCGCGCGGGATCTGTCTGTTCGCAATCGGCTATTGTGATAATTTCATCTGCCAGCAGGTCAGACCTTATCTCCTGCGCTCTGGCATAAGCTTGCGCCAGATCGCGAGCACCCTGGAGCACATGATTAAACGCCCCCGCGCTTATGCCTATCTCTGATAAAGCCTCGCGCAACGGCTTTCCGTCGCTAATAAGCTGAATAACCCGTTCAACGTTTAGTCTTTTGTCCTGGCTCATGCCCACATAATATCTTGTTTTTATCGCAATGGGTGCGTCAACCCGTCGCATGGTTTTTGGTTTTTATTGTGTCGATTGTTGTTGCGCTAATCTTCTGTGGAGCAAATCAGGGCGATGGTACAGGACGCGATACGCGGCAAGGCTGAATTCAGCGCACGCTTTCACACAAAGGACGAATACCGCGTTATTGCGGCAGGATGGACCAAGGCAAACGGAGAATACACTTATTCGTGCGACGCTTGGTTGAAATAGGAGGGACACGATATGCGATATAACATCGAACTAACAGACACTTTTGGCGGACAAGCAAATTACGCTTGGGTCAAGCGCGCGACCATAAATCACCCGCCTACCAAAAGCATCATGGCGCTCCGCCGTGCAGCCAAGAAGGCGATGGACCTACAAGGTGTTCGCGGCACTTGGTTTGAATATGGTGACACGATGGAGTTCCGCCCAATGGGGGCACATGTGGTTTTGTTTGTTACAGCGGAGGATTGAGCAATGGACTTGGATACACACGAAAAAGCGAACCAGATTGTTCGCACTGAGATTTTCGCCGACTTGTCCGCGCTTGTTTTGGCTATGGCTTCGGAGGGTGACGAAGAGGCGCAAGAGTTGACGTATGGCGTTCTGGACTATGAGAGCGCTGCCAAAGAGGCTGGTTGGGCGCTCAGTGATAACGTCGATACTTTTGACGACGTTTGGGTGCACGACGAACGCAGCAATCAATACAGTGACGCGCGAAGGTTATGCGACGCGGAAGGCATCGAAGCGCATGAACGCGAAGTCTTTGAGCATTGGAGCGTGTCTTCCTGGCTTGCCAGCCAGCTTGAAAAACATGGCGAGAAGATTGCGCGTGATTGGTATGGCCACCACGTCTGGGCCAGAACAACCACTGGCCAGTCAATTTCGATTGACGCGGTTATTGAGGACGTAGTTCGCGCCGTGGCGCGCGGTGAGTAGTTCAGCGCCACGAGGCATGCGCCACGCGCGCGTGCCTCGCCCGCTGCACTAATGCGGCACAATTGGAGGGATAGATCATGAAAATAAAAGTTACTTACACTGGATGGCCAGATGCGTACCAAAAGCGCCACGTTTGGGATTTGACCAAACGTGGCAAGCACTGGGAATTGAGGGACCACGAAGGGTATTTGCGCGTCCTGGAAGAAACCTGGCTTTTGACGGTTCCGCGCGTCAAAGAGATAGCGGAAAATTACAACATGACCATCGACACGAAACTTGATTAGGAGGGCTAGACCATGACGATTGAAACGCAACCAATTTTCAGCGGCGAACCGATACGCTACCCGGACAAAAGCCGCTGGTTCCACAATAACGGATTTAGACGCCGCTGGCTTGCTAATGGCGCGGCAAACGCCGCCGTCATAAACGCCGCAAGGCGCGGTGATATGGACGCCGTCCTGGCTTTCGTTGACACGCTTGGCGGCGTAAGCCAGCGGAAAGGATTAGCGCGGTCTATCATCAAAGCCGCGCAAGCCTTGCCAGAAGACGCGCGCGGTCATTGGGCCCAACGATCTGTAGGGCGGTGCAAGCTGGTTATGGTTCCGCATATTTCCTGGAGATGGAAAGGCGGGAAGCAGATTGCGAGCATCCGAAATTATGCGCTTTGGGGAACAAGGCCATGAAGCCACAGACACGCGTTCTATTCGTTCGGACCAAGGCGCGCGCATTGCGCGCCCTGGCTCTCTGCCAGAGGTATCGCTTGGGCTTTTACATTGAGGCGTTCGGGCCGGATGAACTCGCCTTAATTCACATTGCCACGCGCGTCGGAGCGGAACGCGCGCACCGATACGGGGGAGCGCCCATTTACACTTTCCCCTAGGGGTTAACACGCGACCGCGTATAGCGTGAGGTTATACGTGGTCGCGTATCGACGCCCTGCACTCGCCACGGCACCTACCGCGCGGTAGGAACAAAACAAGAGAACCCCCAGGCCATGTGGAGCCGGGGGGTTCAAACGCTTGTTGCACACCCTCAAGACAAGCAGACTGAGCAGTACCCGGCCCGTAACACTCGCCACGGGCCGGGCACTCGCCGCGCCAGCTAGCTACCCCGCCCCCAGGGCGACAAAGAGAGCCGCCGCCCAGTAACCAAGCGCGGCCAAACACGCGCCACCCAGGAAGGCGCTCGCCAGAGAACCCGCCGCCCTCATGCTGCACCTGCCGCAAGCACGATCAGCCCAGCCATCATGATTGTGGAAAGCACAACGCTGACAAGACCAGCCAGCCAATCTATAAAAGCCATGTGAAATACCCTCCGTGATGTAAAAGCGCGCCCGCGAATCAACGGGCAGCAACGGGAGCATACTGAGCAGTCATTAAAATAACGTTAACAAAACCGCTCAAATTGCATCGAAAAAATAGATCCCCGACCGTAACACCGCGCAACAACACCGTAACATCGTTAACCATTCGGAAAATCAAAAAAGTCTTTTTAGCATTTTTTTCGTAACAACACCGTAACATCGTTAACCATCCGAAAAAATCAAAAAAGTCTTTTTTCTATTTTCTGAACCACGGGAGAGACCCCGGTTTCCAAAATCCGATCCTCAGATTTTGGAGGTTGAGCAGATTTTGGAAAGATTTTGGTAATCAAAAACCCGCAGAAATCTCCCCTTTTTTCTCTCTTTTTCCATTATTCCAAAATAAATCTATATATACTACATATAAGAATACATATAGATTTATTACATACCTGTAATTTTTACCCCGCGTTTTTTATATAGAACTTCCAAAAGATTTTGGAAATGGTGGCATTCCGGTATTTCCCAATGGTTTCAATGGGTTAGCGGTTCCAAAACGTTTTCCAGTTCCAAAATCTGGCTCCATATTTTGGAACCGCCCCTCCCGTTGGCGCTAATTAAGCCCCGCTGAATAACTCACTCTCACTCCCGGTT
>RFOF01000139.1 GCA_009926845.1 Alphaproteobacteria bacterium | reverse complement strand
TCTCCCGCATGCGGGAGAGGGACAGACCGAGGGGATTTTAGCCCGTTTTTGGCCCAAAAATTTAGCAATATTTGGGCAAATTTCGCTGTTTTTCACGTGTTTTTTCGGGTTTTTTGGGCTGTTTTTTGCCCTGTTTCGCGCTGTTTTTCTTTTTTCTCCACCTCAATTGTCATCAAATTGTCACATGACAATGGTAGGCGGCGCAGGTAAATATACTTAGATTTATTTACACAATAATAGGTTTTTTATGAGCCAACGCTCCCCAGAAAGCTATCGGCTGCAAGGCAGCGACGAAACCGCAAACGCTCAACGCAGCCATTTGGGTTACTATAATAAGAGCATTCATCCCGACTCAGGCAGAATTCCCTACGATATCCGTTTCATCAGCCGCGGATATTTTGGTGGCAAAGCCTGTGTGGTGTTAAGCCTACCTGCAAGCTTAAGGGAAGATTTTCTCAGATGGGCGCATGAGAAACGAATTGATATTGGAGATAAAGGCTCGGGCCTCTTATGCTTCGCTCAAAACGACAACATGCCTAATCTTGCTGCGATGGCAGAAGTGTTAGGCGCAGGCGGATGCATTCAAGACAACCTAAAAACATTTATCACGCAGCAGGAAGCCGTCAAAGATGGCTTGGAAGCCGCCATTACACAATTTGCTAAAGAACTAAAATCCGCCTCACATCTTTATAGTGCGCTTTTTAGAAGCAGAGACGAGGCTAACAAAGTGGTAGGCGCCCTACTTGAGTATCTGCAAGGCGGCGCAGCAACGCCTTTGCTTGCGGATATCCTGCAAGGGAAAAAACTAGAAATCGCTTCAGACAAATCTCCTGCAGGCGCTGTAGTCACTAATGATATTGCTAATAAAGCTAAAGCAGCCGCTGAATTGCTAAGCGAAATTTCCCTGCGCTACAACACGCGCTTTCATGCAGTTAATCTGCACGGACCTCAAATGAGCGAAACCATTGATCTTGAAATTGTAAGAAAATTTTTGCGCCTTCAAGCGCCGGATCTGCTGGCAACGATGGAACGGACAGAACAAGAAGGCCTTATTCGTCAAATAGGCGTAAATGCACCACAGCCCGACGTAGCAACAATAGCAAGCCCTTCCAGACAGTGGGCTGAAACTGCTCCTGCAGCGGAACCTGATACAGCGGAAATAAGCGATGCCGCTATCAATCAGGCCAAGGCAGCGATAAGTGGCATTAAACCAAAGGGCGCGTAGCATAGGTCTCATGCCTGCGGAAGTCCCGCAAGCAAATAGCGAGAGAACCATTTTACTGCAGATAAAAATGCTGCTACATATGCAGCATGACCAAAATATTTTTCAAATCGTTCCTCTGTTGTTTGTTGATGATATTCGCCATGACGTCACAAGACGCGGCGGCGCGTTCTTTCTATGACACTATCCACCCGCTACAACAAATAGAGTGGCCCAATAAGAAACAACGGCTGGAATATCGCACCTGCGGCTGCGCTGATAGCTGCTGGACCGCGCAGCTATGGGACATCTCACGCAAAAAACGCAAACTGCTCGCCAGCTTGCGCTGCGACTGCGAATCCATCTGGGCTAAAGTAGGCAACAAAAAAGAATATCAGCACGAAAAAACCTGCGACGTCTATGGAGACATGAGTAAAATGACCTACATCCGAACGCAAATGCAGGAACTCATCAAAGACATTCACTGATTGCTTAGTTGCTTGTCTTACGGCCAGCTTTTCTGCTACATAGTTGACATGCTCAAAACATTTTTCCAATCCCTCGTCGCGTACCTCGTGCTGGTGTGTTTTTCCGCACAGGCGTTTGCGGTGTCGCTGATTCGCGACGCAGAGATTGAGCACACGCTGCGCCAATTTGCTGACCCTATTTTTCAGGCAGCGGGACTGAAGCCCTCTTCCATCCGCCTGTTCATCGTGCGCGATAGCTCGCTCAATGCCTATGTGGCGGGCGGCGCGAACATGTTCATCCACACTGGCCTCATCACCGCCACCACCACACCTGATATGCTGCTTGGCGTGATGGCGCATGAAACTGGCCACATCGCCGGTGGGCACTTGGCCAAGGGCAGCGAAAAACTCAAAAACGCGCAGATGGGAACCATCATGACCTTTGTGCTTGGCGCGGCGGCCGCTGTGGCAACGGGCAAGCCCGATGCGGCGGCGGCAGTGGTCACCGGTGGGCAGAGCTTGGTTGGGCGCAACTTCCTGACCTTCACCCGCACCCACGAAAACGCAGCGGATCAGGCAGCGCTTGGCATGTTAAGTAAACTCGGCATTTCAGCATCGGGCATGGTCAAGGTGTTTGAACTTTTGCAGCGCAATGAACGCCAGCATGTCGGCTCGCGCGACCCATACACCCGCACCCACCCGCTGAGCAGCGAGCGCATCGAGGCGGTGCGCAGCAACATCGCCAAATCAAGCATTCCCGAGGGGAAATATCCGGCGTCGCTCGACATGCCGCTGCAGCGCATGGTGGCCAAGCTCTATGGCTTCATCGAATCGCCTGAGCGCACGCTGCAAAAATATCCGCTGGGCAATAAAACCGTTCCTGCACGCCTTGCCCGCGCGGTGGCGTATTATAAACGTGCTGACCTGAAAAACTCGCTGGCAGAGATGGATAGCTTGATTACGGAAGCGCCAAAAGATCCGTTTTTTTATGAGTTGAAAGGGCAGATTTTGTTTGAAAATCGGCGCGGAAAAGAAGCGCTAGCGGAATATGAAATGGCGAGCAAATTATTGCCCAACCAACCGCTTATCTTAACTGACCTTGCACGCGTTGAGCTTGAGCAAGGCGGAAAATATATCGCATCGGCGGTTTCGCATCTTGAAAAATCCACCTCGCTCGATAACACCAACCCAAGCAGCTGGCGCTGGCTGGCCACCGCTTATGGCAAGGCAGGGAACCTAAGCATGTCGAGCTTGGCACTGGCCGAAGAATCCCTGCTCATCGGCAACCACAAAGGCGCACGGGGCCACGCGGAGCACGCGCTAGATGGCCTGAAACAAGGAACACCCGCCGCCCTGCGCGCAAACGACATCAAACTGCGCGCAGCTGAGATGAAACGCGAAATTGAGGATGAATGAGGGTATATTTTACCCTTGCGAATGATTATCAATTGCGCTAATGGTGATGACCTTATCTCATCACTCTTGGAGTTGTTCAATGTTTCGCACCCTGCTTATCACCACCGCTATCACCCTTTCTCTCTCTGCTTGCGCCACCCCCTATAAGCCAGAAGAAAATCGCTATGAGCAGGTGAATTTTGCAGCGAATAAAAAGAAATATAAACCCACCCTTGGCGCTGACAAAGAGTTGATCAATGCGTGGGGCATTTCCATTCGCCCAGCGGGTGCCGGTGGTCATTTCTGGGTAACTGCGGGCGATAAAAGTTTTGAATATGTCGGTGATGTCAAAAACTCGCCAAATGAAAAACTCCGCACCATGCATCAAGATGAACTGAAGGTGATCGATTTGCCTGTGGGTGGTGCGGATAATGCAGCCACGGGAACCGTGTTTAACGGCAGCAAAAGTAACTTTACTATCACGCAAAAAATCAAAGGCGCAGAGC
>RFOF01000138.1 GCA_009926845.1 Alphaproteobacteria bacterium | reverse complement strand
CTCGCGAGGATTTAACCCACAGCTTGCAACGCGTTGCTGTTTTGGCGCAGAGCCATTGGCGAGCAGATGCACTCTTTCGGCAGGATGATGTCCACCGTGGTGCCGCTGCCGGTTTTGCTGGAAACCGAGAGGCGCCCGCCATGGAGCGTGACGAATTCTTTGGTCAGCGCAAGGCCAAGGCCGATGTGACGGTTGTTTTTGGCAACCCAGCAATTATCTTCGGCAAGGGCGGCAACGATGTTGTTCAGCTTCGCATCGGTCATGCCCACGCCATTGTCGGATACGCGGATGCGCACGTCGCCTTCATAGGTGAGGGCCGCATCGAGAATCACATGGCCGCCTTCCTGCGCAAATTTGATGGCGTTGGCGACCAGATGACCGAGAATATGCTGCACCTTGATGCGGTCAACATAGAGCAATAAATCTTGCTGCACAGGCGGCTGTTTGAGCACCACACGCGCGGCAAAAGCATGATGCGTTTGCGCATCGCTCACTTGCTTTAGCATCTCGCTGATATAGACTTCTTCGCGGTCGATGACCACGCGACCCGCGTCGATATTGGCGATTTCGAGCAGATCTTCGATGCGTGCGAGCAGGTCGTAGCCGCTTTCCTGAATGTGGCGCACATATTCAATATATTGCGGATTCGCAATTTTTCCGAACATTTCGCTCTCGATGATTTGCGAGAAACCAATGACCGCGTTCAGCGGTGTGCGCAGTTCGTGCGACATATTGGCAAGGAATTCGCTGCGTGCACGCAGCGCCAGCTCGGCCTCAAGGCGGGCTTTGTGCAGCGTGCTTTGCGCCTGCATGCTGTCGTGGATGTTGTCGATGATGCACACATGCTGACCATTTTCACCGCGCGGATGCACCAGAATTTTATACCACTGAAAATAACCATCCACATGGCGCAGTTTGCAGCGCAGGGTTTGCGGTTTTCCATCGGCTTCAGCGAGCAATTTCAGCAGGCGAGATTGATAATCCTCATGCACCAAATCGTAGAATCCATCACCGATACAAGCATCGCCCGATTGGCCGGTGAGCTGATCGAAATTGCGCGAAAGATAGGTGCAGCCATCGTCTGGCGAGAGCAGGCAAAGGATCTGCGTGCCATATTGTGTCAGGTAATCGTATTTCTCTTTAGGCGAGAGCGGAGTGTGTTTTTGGGGTTTTTCGGTGGAGCGGGCGTCACTTCCAGCATTTTCAGCGGAGGAAGCGTCCTTATTTTTCCAAGCATTCCAGAATTTACTTTTTATCACCCTGTTTTTGCTCCACTTTTCAAATTCCATCCACAGGGCAGCCTAGCCATGTGGTTGTAATTATGTTTTATTTATATAGCTGTTTACACAATCTTCATGATTGATGCACTAACTATATGTAGTGCCGTGGAGGCAATAGTAAAGAAAATCTTGTGATGTTGCAAAAATAGCACAAATTGACAAAAATGGGTAAAAAAGGCGACTTGCAACCTACAGATGTAGGTCATCCCGGCGCAGGCCGGGATCCACGTCTATTTTTATTCGCAAAATATATCTCTGTAAAAGGTGAGATTCTGCTGTCCTCAAAATCGTGGATCCCGGCCTGCGCCGGGATGACGAGTATAAGTGTTTACCCAGCCAGCAGTGCGTCGAGCTTTCCTTCGGCGTTGAGTGCGTACATATCGTCGCAGCCGCCGATGCTCTGGCCACCGATAAAAATCTGCGGAACGGTGCGCCGCCCGCCCGATTTTTCGACCATTTCTTTTTGTAGTGCTTCATCGTGTGTGATGTCGATTTCTCGGAACGCTGCGCCCTTGCGCGTCAGCAGCGCCTTGGCCTTGGTGCAGTAGGGGCAGTAGTCTTTGGTGTAAACGATGACTTCGGGCATAGAGCATTCTCCATTTGGTTAACTTAGGATATAGTGCTGCCGCGCAATTCTTCAAGTGCCCAGCTCGCCGCTTCGGCCACCACGGGGCTTTCGTCATTCATCAATTTTTGCGCGATGGGGAGCATGCATTTTTCGCCGCTATTACCGATGGCGATGAGCACATTGCGGATAAAACTCTCGCGGCCGATGCGCTTGACGGGGGATTTGGCGAATAATTTCCGAAATGCGGTATCGTCCAATTCCGCTAGCTCTGCCAGATGTAGCGCGTAGAGCTCTTCGCGTGGGGCGAATTTCATTTCCTGTGAATCTTGCGCGAATTTATTCCATGGGCAAACGGCGAGGCAGTCATCGCAGCCATAGATGCGGTTGCCGATGGCCTTGCGGAATTCATGGGGAATTTTGCCTTTATGTTCGATGGTGAGATACGATATGCAGCGGCGGGCATCGAGCTTGCGCTCGGCGGTGAAGGCGTTTGTGGGGCAAATGTCGAGGCATTTGGTGCAGCTGCCGCAGTGGTCTTTATTGTCATCCCGACCGGAGCGTAGCGCAGTGGAGGGATCTGGCTTAGATCCCTCGGCTTCGCTCGGGATGACAATAGTCGTAAAAATGCTTCCCAGAAAAAGCCAGTTGCCAAATTCGCGACTGACCACGCAGGTGTGTTTGCCTACCCAGCCGAGGCCGGCCTGCGCGGCGAGGGGCTTTTCCATGACCGGCGCCGTGTCGACGAACACTTTGACGTCGCCGCCATATTCACCGACCATCCAGCGCGCGAGTTGCTTTAGCCGTTTTTTGATGACGTCGTGATAATCCTCGTTCAGCGCATAGCAGGAGATATTGCCCATGGCGGGGTATTTCAGCTTGTCGAGCGGGTTGAATTTCGGCGCATAGTTGACGCCGAGAACGATCACGCTTTTGGCCTCGGGCCACAAGGTTTTTGGCGCGGCTCTGCGATCCATTTTTTCTTCCATCCACGCCATCGAGCCGTGGTGGCCTGCGGTGATATATTCCTGCAAACCCTCTGCGGCATGTGGCGGTAGATCAGGCGTGGTAAAGCCCACGGTGTCAAAGCCGAGTTCCTTAGCTTTTTGGCAGATAGCAGCTTCAATGTTCATTGCGTGTTTGCCATAAGACTGGATGCCAGCGTTCGCTGGCATGACAAATACATAAAATTAAAAATCCGGGTCTTCATAATAGGCCGGAGGTTTTACGCCGTGGACGCGCTCGCCAAGAATAGAGCGCATGGAGGGGCGCGATTTGATGAGCGCATACCAGTCGCGCGCATCGTTGTTATATTCCCACGGCACATCACCCAGATAATCCAGCGATGAAAGATGCGCGGCGGCGGAAAGATCAGCCAGCGACAGCATATCGCCGGCGAGGAAATGCCGCTCGCGCGCGAGATAGCCGATGTAATCGAGGTGATAAAGGATGTTGTGTTTGCCTGTGCGTATGGTGGCGCAGTTTGGCTCTCCTCCTTGCAGATAATGCTGTTTGAACATTTTTTCAAAGAGCACATGCTGCGTCACTTCAAAGTCGAATTTATGGTCGAACCAATCGACCAATCGGCGCACCTCGGCGCGCTCGCCCGCGCTGTAGCCGAGCATTGCCACTTGCGGGTAGGCTTCGTCCAGATATTCGCAAATGGCGTATGCGCCAGAGATAATCGACGCATCCATTTCAATGAGCACAGGCACTTCACCCGCGGGATTCAGCGCAAAAAACTCGAGGTTTCTGTCCCACGGATTCTCGGTGACCAGCTCGAACTCCAGCCCTTTTTCCTTCAGCAGCAATCGCACCTTGCGGCAGAACGGGGAGAGGGGGGTGTGGTAGAGTTGTCTCACGCGCGTTTGCCTTCTTTCTTCTCGTCACTGAGCGGCATCTCCA
>RFOF01000137.1 GCA_009926845.1 Alphaproteobacteria bacterium | reverse complement strand
AGCATCTATGGCTGGCGACAAGTGCCGGTTTGCGCCGAAGTGATTGGTGATATCGCCAGCGAATCACGCCCGGAAATCGAACAAATTCTTATCGCAGGAAAAGACGGCGTCGATGAAGCGCGTTTTGAACTTGAGCTATTCTTCATCCGCAAGCGCATTGAAAACGCGGTGCGTGAGCGCGCCATCAACGACTTCTATATTTGCTCGCTTTCGAACCGCTCGGTGATTTACAAAGGCCTGTTCAAAGCAGAACAGCTCACCGCCTTTTATCCCGACTTGCTTAACCCAGCGTTCGTTTCGTCTTACGCCATTTTCCATCAGCGTTTCTCCACCAACACCGCGCCCGCATGGCACCTTGCGCAACCTTTCCGCATGATCGCGCACAACGGCGAAATCAATACGCTGAAGGGCAACGTCAACTTCATGCGCAGCCACGAAGCCACCTTCCATTGCGATGCGTTCAAAGGCTTTGAAACCGACGTCCTGCCGGTTATTCCCGACAACACCTCCGACACCGGCGCGCTTGACACCGTGGTGGAGATTTTATCGCGCGCGGGCCACCCCCTGCCGCTGGCTAAACTCATTCTCATCCCACCAGCATGGAGCCAAAATTCCGACGTTCCAATGGCGCATAAAACCATGTTCAGCTGCTTAAACGCCGTGTCCGAGCAATGGGACGGCCCTGCCGCCTTAGCTGCCACCGACGGCACATGGATCATCGCGGGTATGGATCGAAACGGCCTGCGCCCCATGCGCTACAGCATCACGCGCGACGGCATCCTCGCCGCCTGCTCCGAAAGCGGGATGGTGAACGTGCCCGATGCGCAAATTGTTGAACGTGGCCGCCTTGGGCCGGGCGACATCATCGGCATCAACCTCAGCACCGGAAAACTCTATAAAGACAGCGAGCTAAAAGACCTGCTCGCCGCAGAGCACCCCTATGCGGACTGGCTGAAAAATACCGTGCGCCTTGGCGACATCGTCGATAAAAAACCTGCTGCACCTATGTCTATCGCCGCAGACCGCCTGCGCTCGCTGCACCTCGCGGCAGGGCATACGCACGAAGAAATCGAAGCGATTTTGCACCCAATGGCCGAAGATGGAAAAGAAGCCATCGGCTCAATGGGTGACGATACGCCAATGGCAGTTTTGTCTGACCGACATCGCGGTTTCCACCATTTTTTCCGCCAGAATTTTTCGCAGGTGACCAACCCGCCGATTGACTCACTGCGCGAACGCCGCGTGATGAGCCTCACCACCCGTTTTGGTAACGACGGCAACTATCTTGCGCTCGATAATTCGCACAGCAATATTCTGGTGGTGGACTCGCCCGTGCTGCTGACGCATGAACTCGCCGCCATCAAAAAACACTTCGCCAAACGCGCAACGGAAATCGATACGCTGTTTGACATAAACGCCAGTGAAAATGCGCTGCGCAAAGGCCTCGATATGCTCGTTCAAAAAGCAGATGTTGCGGTGCGTGCGGGCAAAAGTTACATCGTCCTCACCGACGAACGCATGAATGAAAAACACGCTCCCATACCTATGATTCTGGCCGTTTCTGCAGTTCACAGCCATTTAGTGAAAAACAAACTGCGCAAAAAAGCATCCATTTTAGTATCAACATCCGAGTGCCTCGAGGTGCATTGCTGCGCCGTTTTGATTGGCACGGGCGCAACGGTGGTCACGCCCTATGTGGCAGAAGCCAGCATCAGCGAACGCCATGCGCGCGGCCTCTTTGGCGATAAGAAACTCGCCGATGTTCTGGCGAATTATCGCGAGGCGATGGGCGGCGGCCTACTCAAAATCATGTCAAAAATGGGCATCTCGGTCATCAGCGCCTATCGTGGCGGCCTCAATTTTGAAGCCATTGGCTTATCGCGTGCACTCGTTGCCGAATTCTTCCCCGGCCTGCCCTCGCGCATTTCGGGCATTGGCCTACGCGGCATTGAAACCCGCGTGCTCGCACTACATGAAACCGCGTTCCGCGCCGCCAGCAAGGTTGAAGCACTTCCCGTCGGCGGGTTCTATCGCAGCCGCGCCCGCGAAGAAAAACACGCATGGGACGGTGGGCAGATGCACATGCTGCAATCAGCAGTGGGCAAAGGTTCCTATCAGCTGTTCAAACAATATACTGACGCCGTGCGCGCCATGCCGCCGATGCATTTGCGCGACCTGCTCGACTTCCGCCCTGACCGCGCGGCCATCGCCGTTGAAAAAGTGGAATCCGTCACCGAGATCCGCAAACGCTTCATCGCCCCTGCCATGAGCCTTGGCGCGCTCTCACCCGAAGCGCACCAGACACTCGCCATTGCCATGAACCGCATCGGCGCAGCCAGCAATTCCGGCGAAGGCGGCGAAGGCCCCGAACGCTACAAACCCTTTGCTAATGGCGACAATGCAAACTCTATCGTCAAGCAAATTGCCTCGGGCCGTTTTGGTGTCACCGCTGAATATCTGAACTCGGCAAGCGAACTACAAATCAAAGTAGCGCAAGGTGCAAAACCCGGCGAAGGCGGCCAGCTGCCTGGCTTTAAAGTGACCACCGAAATCGCGCGTCTGCGCCACGCCACACCGGGCGTGATGCTGATTTCGCCACCACCGCACCACGATATTTATTCCATCGAAGACCTCGCCCAGCTCATCTATGATTTGAAACAAATCAACCCCGATGCGCTGGTTTCCGTAAAGCTTGTTGCGCAATCGGGCATTGGAACCATTGCCTCCGGCGTAGCCAAAGCCATGGCTGATAAGATCGTTATCTCTGGCCACAGCGGCGGCACAGGCGCATCGCCATGGAGCAGCATCAAACACGCGGGCATTCCGTGGGAAATGGGTCTGTCGGAAGCCAACCAAGTGCTGACGCTGAACCGCCTGCGCCACCGCGTAAAACTACAGACAGACGGCGGGCTGAAAACAGGTCGCGACATTGTGATTGCCGCGATGTTAGGGGCGGAAGAATTCGCGCTTGGAACCGCCGCGCTGGTGGCCATGGGGTGCATCCTCGTGCGCCAATGCCACTCCAACACCTGCCCCGTTGGCATCACCACACAAAACCCAGACCTGCGCGCGAAATTCGACGGCACCGTGGACAAGGTCATCAACCTGTTCTCGTTCGTGGCCGAAGAAGTGCGCGAGATTTTGGCCTCGCTCGGCTTTAGCCACTTAGACGAAGTCGTTGGCCGCTCCGACCTTTTGATGCAGGTGAGCCGCGGCAGCGAAGACTTGGTCGACTTGGATTTGAACACCCTGCTCGCACAAGCTGACGCAGGCAGCAACAAGCGTTATTTCACGCTTGAAGGCCGCAACGAAGTGCCCGACACGCTCGATGCGCAAATGCTCAAAGACGCACACGACGCACTGGAGCGCGGCGAGAAAATCCAGCTTACTTACGCAATCTCCAACACCATGCGCTCCATCGGCACGCGCCTGTCATCCATGATGGTGCGCCGCTTCGACACCGCAACGCTCCACCCTGACCATGTCACGCTGCGCCTGCGCGGAACGGCTGGCCAGTCGCTCGGCGCGTTTGCTGTGCGCGGCCTAAAATTCGAAGTTTACGGCGAGGCGAATGACTATGTCGGTAAAGGCCTCTCGGGTGGAACGATTGTCGTGCGCCCTCGCCCATCGAGCAAGTTGGTGCCACACGAAAATACCATCATCGGCAACACCGTGCTCTATGGCGCAACCTCTGGAAAACTCTTTGCCAGCGGGCAAGCAGGCGAGCGTTTTGCCGTGCGCAATTCCGGCGCAGATAGCGTCATCGAAGGCTGCGGCTCTAACGGCTGCGAATATATGACCGGCGGCAACGTCGTTATCCTCGGTGATGTCGGCCACAATTTTGGCGCAGGCATGACCGGCGGCATGGCATTTATTTATGACATCAGCGGCAAGTTTGAAT
>RFOF01000136.1 GCA_009926845.1 Alphaproteobacteria bacterium | reverse complement strand
CCCTTAGAGTCATAATAAATGACATTCCTACAAGAGGCAATTCCTCTGGCCAAGGGCCGATATCATCCCAACAACGACGACTCACCAACATACAGTATTCTTGAACAAAATTAACCTGCTGTTTTTGAATAGCAAGATTGCGGGCAAGGTCGCGCAGCGTGTGCATGGGAACCGCCCCGATAAGCAGCTGGTGACGCAGATTTTCCAGCACATCGACGATATTGCGCCCCTGCTGGAGCAGCTTCTTACGGCGCACCTCTTCTTCAGTTATTTCCTGCATTGCCAATAGGTTGCTGACGGCCGCCGTCGCGCCCACATCGCTGACATGCGGCGCAGACGCCTCCTGTGCCCCCGCCAGCAGATCGGCAAAACGTACCCCGCCCGCAGACGAGCTGGAACTGGTGCGCTTGGTGCCGCCTGCGGGCTTTATGGGTTCACTACCGGATATTTTCATAGGCTTAACTATAACCCAGTGTCACGAACTTGTCATCTTTACTGAGCAAAAACGGTTTTTAGCCTAAGGCAACAGCTTTCCAAGCGGCTTTCCACCTAAAATATGCATATGGAAATGCGGCACACTTTGCGACGCATCTGCGCCGTGGTTGCTGATGATGCGATAACCGCCTTCGACAACGCCGATCAACGCCGCCGTTTTTTGCACAGCAGAAAAATACCCTACCATAAATTCTGATGAAGCTTTCTGAGTGAAATCATCAAATGACACGAAATCGCCCTTAGGAACGACGAGGACGTGCGTTGGCGCTTCCGGCTGGATATCGTGAAAGGCAAGTGCGAACTCATCCTCGTAGACCCGTTTGCAGGGGATTTCGCCGCGAATAATTTTGGCAAAGATGTTTTGGTTGTCGTAGCTCATATGATTTTTGCAACTTCATCAAAGCTCAGGCGTGGGCCGCGCGGGTAAAGTTTGCTGGCGTCACCATAGCCCAGGTTGCACAAGAAGTTGGATTTAAACGCCGTGCCCGCGAAGAACGCAGCATCTACCGCCGCATTATCAAAACCCGACATCGGGCCACAATCCAGCCCCAGTAAGCGCGCGGCCAGCATAAAATACGCCGCTTGCAGCGTTGCGTTGCGAACGGCGGTCGATGTGGTGAGCGCCTCATGGCCCACAAACATTTTCCCGCCGCCATGGGGCCAGAGCTTGTCCATTTGGGTGTAAAACTCCATGTCCTGCGCGAAAATGACGGTCACCGGCGCGGTCATGGTTTTGTCGACATTACCACCCATCAGGCAGGGTTTCAGTTTTTCTTTTGCCGCAGCGCTTTTAACAAATACAAGGCGCAGCGGGCTGCAATTCATGCTGGTCGGGCCCATTTTGGCCAAATCATACACGCGCTGCAAAAGCGCATCATCCACAGGTTTATCCTGCCATGCCACATGCGTGCGTGCGTTGTTGAAAATCAGGTCTAAAGCGTCTTGGGTTACCATATCAGCCCTCTTTTTTCAGCAATTTACGTGCGGCTTTTTCATCGAGGCCAGAGATGCCTTCACGTCGTTCCAGTTCCGAAATAACCTCGGGTAGGGTTATGCCAGCGTCGACCAAAAGCATCAGCCAGTGGAACAAAAAGTCGGCGCTTTCGTTGATGATTTCCTTGTTGTCTTTCTGCAACGCAGCGATGACCGTTTCCACTGCTTCTTCGCCCACTTTTTGCGCAATTTTCGCCGTGCCCTGCGCAAAGCGCTTGGCCACATAGGACACTTCAGGGTCAGCATCCCTGCGGCTGATCACAAGGGCATAAAGGCGTTCGAGTGTGTCTTGCGTTGTCATGATTACATCCTTACCGGAATTTTTGCTGCGTTCAAAGATTCTTTTACCTGAGCAATGCTCAGCTCCCCAAAATGGAATACCGAGGCAGCGAGCACCGCGTCGGCTTTTCCCTTGGTGAAAGCTTCGGCAAAATGCGGCAATGCGCCGATGCCACCCGAGGCGATAACGGGGATGGAAACCGCCTGCGACACTGCGCGGGTCAGCTCCAGGTTTACGCCTTGTTTCGTGCCGTCCCTGTCCATCGAGGTCAGCAGGATTTCACCTGCGCCAAGCGCTGCCATTTTCTTTGCCCATTCCACCGCATCGATGCCCGTGGCGTTGCGCCCGCCATGCGTGAAAATTTCGAATTTCCCGGGCGCGGTTTGCTTGGCGTCGATAGCCACGACGATGCACTGCGAACCGAATTTCTCCGCCGCTTCGCGCACAAATTCCGGCCTGCGCACGGCTTCAGAATTGATGCCAACCTTATCCGCTCCAGCGAGTAACAAGTTGCGAATGTCATCCAATGTGCGCACGCCACCGCCCACCGTCAGCGGCATAAAACACTGCTCGGCGACGCGACGCACCACATCCAGAATCAACCCGCGATTGTCGCTCGTGGCGGTGATGTCGAGGAAACACAGCTCGTCCGCCCCGCCCGCGTCATAGAGTTTGGCCTGCTCGACAGGGTCGCCCGCGTCGCGCAGCTCAACAAAATTGACGCCCTTGACCACGCGGCCATCTTTAACATCAAGGCAGGGAATGATGCGGTTTTTTAGCATAACTCATTAATATGCAAGGAATATCGCCTTAGCAACATTTACTTTGACATCTATGTACATTGCTATATAATGGACCACATGTACACATGGAGATATTTATGAGTTTAATTAAAGCACATCTTGAAAGCGAAGCCGACAAGCCCACTGAAAAAGCTATTAATAAAACGCTTTATATCAAGGCTGAAGATGTTGCCGTTTGGGAAAAAGGCCGTGAGTTAGCTGATGATAAGTTAACCTCTCTGCTAACAACGTATCTGAAATCGTTTGTTGCAGAAAAAGAGGCGGAAGCTCTCGGCAACCATAAGATTATTCTACGCTATAAAGATAATGGGAAATTACCCGTATCCAAATCATTTTATGGTCGTTGGATTTTTACTCCTGAATCTCCCATGGAGCATGAACTTGATACTTACGCTATTGCTGTTACTGCAAAAAATAACCTCGTTTTTTTTGATTTCATAGGTAGCGATGAACAAGGATTTTTGTCTTGGGGAAAAATGTATATTTTTTCTACATTTGATGAAGCCATTAAAAGCAAAGCTATTCCTGAGCCAATAGTCGTTGCAGCCATGGCCAAAAAAGGAATCGAAATTCAGGAGCTAGATATTTAGTATGGCTGCGCGCAAAAAGGCTTCCAGACTTCATGCAAACAATCAGCCACTGAAAGTAGAGGTGCCTCCCGACACGTTTTTTGCGTGTGATTGGCCAGAGAAAAAATTCTTTTTTGGCAAGTCCTTTGGGCGACTCTGCCTATTTGCATTTTCTATGTATATGGGGCAGCCACTATTACCCAAACTGGAGCAAATACCATTTTTTATCGCAGGGATAGCTCCCTAACCCACCTTCAGCGCCTCTTCCGGTTTGATCGCGCCGTCATAGAGCGCGCGGCCGATGATGCAGCCTTCGATGCCGATGTCCTGATGTTCTTTCAGGCGCGCGATATCCGACAATTGGCTGATGCCGCCAGAGGCGATGACGGGCGTGGAAATTTGCTGCGCGAGCGACACGGTTTCTTCGACGTTTGGCCCTTCCATCGCGCCGTCGCGGGCGATGTCGGTGTAGATGATGGCGGCGGCGCCTACATCCTCGAATTTTTTCGCCAAATCCACGGCCAGCATGTCAGACACTTCCGCCCAACCGGCAACCGCCACGAGGCCAGCTTTCGCATCAATGCCCACGGCAATTTGCCCGGGGAACTGGCGGCAGGCTTCTTTCACCAGCTGCGGATTGCGCAGCGCCGCTGTGCCCAAAATTACGCGCGAAATGCCCGCTTGCAGCCATGTGTCTATCATCGCCATGTTGCGAATTCCGCCGCCAAGCTGCGCGGGGATGGTGATGTTTTTCAGGATGGATTTGACCGCCGATTCATTGACCGGTTTGCCCTCGAATGCGCCATTTAAATCCACAATGTGCAGCCACTGAAAACCGGCTTCTTCAAACGCGGCGGCTTGCTCGCCCGGGCTTTCGGA
>RFOF01000135.1 GCA_009926845.1 Alphaproteobacteria bacterium | reverse complement strand
TTGGCTGGCGCACAGCCTCGCTAAAATAGAAGCAGATGGCCACGCGCACCTCGCCACCGCCCCCATCCGCATGGACGGCATCGACGGAACTCTCTTCCCGCCGGAAGAGCGGAGCTAATCCCCGCCGAATGGCAGGGTCTGGCGCAGCACGAAAAGCAAGTTGCTAGTTTGCAGAAAATTCCTATATTAAAAGCCCTTTCAACTCTAACCGGACCCCGCCATTCGGCGGGGATGAGAAATATGCCCATTATTACCCTTCCTGATGGTTCCACACGCGAATATCCCGGCGCAGTTTCCGGCGCTGACATCGCCGCCAGCATCGGCGCTGGCCTTGCCAAAGCGGCCCTTGCCGTGAAGGTCGATGGCGTGCAGTGCGACCTGTATCTGCCAATTGACCGCGATGCGAAGATCGAGATTTTGACCACCAAACAGCCCGAGGGGCTCGACATCATGCGCCACACGACCACCGCGCAGGTGCTCGCGCGCGCAGTCAAAGAACTCTATGACGGCACGAAGCTGGCCATCGGCCCCACCATCGACGATGGGTTTTATTATGATGTGGAAACGACAAACCCCATCCCCGAAGGCGACCTGCCAAAAATTGAAGCACGTATGCGCGAGATCATCGCCGAAGAAAACAACGTCACCCGCGAAATGTTATCGTGCGCGGACGCCATCGAGCTGTTCAAAAAACGTGGCGAACCTTACAAGGTGGACATCATTGAAAATGCTGCGGCAAATGACACCACAGAGGCTGGAAAAATCTCCATCTACCGCCAGAGCGGAACGGATTTTGTCGATCTTTGCCGCGGGCCGCACGTGCCGAGCTTCAAACATATTTCCCCTGCCTTCAAACTAACGCGCGTATCGGGCGCATACTGGCGCGGCGACAGCAAAAACAAACAGCTCACCCGCATTTACGGCATCCAGTTCGCCAGCGAAAAGGAGCTGAAACAATACCTGACAATGCTCGAAGAAGCCGACAAGCGCGACCACAGGAAGCTGGGCAAAGAGCTCGACCTGTTCCACATCGAAGACCATTCCCCTGGCATGATCTTCTGGCATGACAAAGGCTGGACGCTCTACCGCATCCTTGAAAATTTCATCCGCGAGAAAATTCGTAAAGTGGGATATATCGAGGTTAAAACCCCTATACTCGTTGATAAGAGCCTGTGGGAAGCCTCTGGCCACTGGGAAAAATTCCGCGAGAATATGTTCACCTCGCAGGCTGACGAAGACAAAATTCTCGCGGTAAAGCCTATGAACTGCCCATGCCATGTGCAGATTTTCCGCCAAGGTTTGAAGAGTTACCGCGACCTGCCGCTGCGCATGGCTGAGTTTGGCACCTGCCACCGCAACGAGTCCAGCGGCTCGATGCATGGCATTATGCGCATCCGCGGCTTCACGCAGGACGACGCACACATCTTCTGCATGGAAGAACAAATAACCTCGGAGACCATCGCGTTCTGCAACCTGCTCAAAGAGGTGTACAAAGCTTTTGGCTTCACCGATGTCATGGTCAAATTCTCTGACCGCCCACCCGTTCGCGCAGGGTCGGATGCCACATGGGACAAGGCCGAGGGCGCACTGAAAGAAGCAGTGAACGCTGCGGGCCTCGAGTGGACGCTGAACCCCGGAGAAGGCGCATTCTATGGCCCAAAACTTGAGTTCGTGCTGCGTGACGCCATTGGCCGTGACTGGCAGTGCGGCACGCTGCAGGTGGATTTTGTTCTGCCAGAGCGACTGGACGCGGAATATGTCGGCGCTGATGGTGCAAAACACCGCCCGGTGATGCTCCACCGCGCAATTCTTGGTTCGCTGGAACGTTTCATCGGCATCCTCATTGAAGAATATTCCGGCAAATTCCCGCTCTGGCTTTCGCCTGTGCAGGCGGTGGTTGCCACGATTTCAGAAAGCGGTGACGCCTATGCGAAGGAAGTGCTGGCTGCGCTGGAAGCGGCTGGCATCCGCACTATCCTCGACATCAGCAGCAATAAGATCAACTACAAGGTACGCGAACATTCGCTGAATAAAGTGCCGGTGATGTTGGTGGTTGGTGCGAAAGAACAAGAGACGCGCAGCGTCAACGTCCGCCGTCTTGGCAGCGAAGAGCAGAAAAGTTTTGCGCTGGATGAATTCATCGCCCATCTCGTGGGCGAATCGCGCATTCCGCTGTAGGAGCTGGCACCATGGTGGATATTCGCCTTATCTCGATTATCCCCCAGCAACCAGTAGCGGGCGTGCAGCAACCACAGGTGACCACGGGTGGCGCGGCCAATCCTACCATCAGCACCTTCCCACCTGGAACGCTGCTTTCAGGCTTCATTATCAACCGCGACGCGGGAGGAAACCCCATCTTGCGCACTGAAAGTGGTGACATTGCTTTTGAAAGCAATTTTTTTCTGAAGATCGGAAGCGAGGTGGAAATTCGTGTGCAAAACACAGGCGGTAACAATATCGCCCGCATCCTCACCATCAACGGTCAGCCGCCAGAGCAAGCCGCCACGCAATCGGCCTTCTCGCAGGAGCAGGTAATTTTGCCGCCATCGCTCGGTGGTGCGCCCGCGCAAACTTCTACGACGCAAAGCTCCGCTGCCAGCAGTTTTGCCACCAGCGCCGCCGCGCCGACGCTGACCATAACGGGAACGTTGCTGACGGGCGCGCCCGAAACTGCGCATGCCCCATCGCCCGCGCCAGCAGGCACGCAGGTGAGCCTCAAGGTCATCACCCTGCAAGTGGCCACTGCGCCAGAGGTTGCTTCTGTGCTGACGTCGCAGACAGCGGCAGCCACCGCGCCTGCGCCTAAGAACCTGAACTCCGCGCTCTATTCGATTTATGCAAAATGGACGGGAAATGCGCCGCAAATTCCTGCCGCACCCACGGCTACCGCTCCGACGCAGACGCCAACTGCTCCACTGGCAGAGGCGATAGAAACCGCTCCCACCGCCACGCAGCCCGCAACACAAGCAGCATCTGCATCGCAAACAGCTAAAACTTCGCCACTGGAAAGTTTGATTGCTAACGCGCAACCAACCGCCACACAAAATACCTTCACCCCACCGCCACACGTTGCGCCACAAACGGGCCAGCGCATTGAGGCATTGGTCGTGGCACTGCTCGACAAAGCCTCCGGCGAATTTTCAGCGCTCGCCCGCCAGTTCACCGCGCCTGCGCCCGGTGGGTGGCAAACGCTGTTTTTCCCCATCGCAGTTGATGGTCAGTTGCAACAAGTGCGCATGTTCACCAAGCGCGACCGCAAAAAAGATAGCGAGGGCAACCCCAAACCCGAGGACGACACACGTTTTGTGATTGAAATGGAGTTATCGCAATTGGGCGAAATGCAGATGGATGGCTTTGTGCGCCGCAAACCCGAAAATATGCAGTTCGATCTGGTGATTCGCAGCCTCACCCCGCTGCCCAAGGATATGCAGCGCGACATTCAGGATATTTATCTCTCCACCGCAGAACTCACGGGTTACAAGGGCAGCGTGTCGTTCCAATTCGTCAAAAATTTCCCCGTTCTTCCGATGGAAGATGTCGCAAAACAACATATGTCGGACGTGATGGCGTGATTTTTTGATGTATTTTTGCGCATAATCCCGCTAAAACCCTGCTTATGCCACATACATCAACCGCTCAAAAACCTGCCAAAGCATCGCTGGACGCGCTTTACGCGCTGATAAAGCCAGACCTCGCGCGCGTGGACACGCTCATTTTACAGCGCGTGCGCAGCGATGTGAGCCTGATTGAAGCGGTTGCCCAGCACATTATTTCCTCTGGCGGCAAGCGCATCCGCCCAGCGCTGACCCTCATTTGCGCGCAAGCATGCGGAGCAAATGGCGCGCGCCAAATTCCGCTAGCTACCTCGATTGAGTTCATCCACACCGCAACGTTACTCCATGATGATGTGGTGGATGAAAGCAAGCTGCGACGCGGCGTGCCCACGGCCAGCGCCACTTTTGGCAACAAGGCGAGCATCCTAGTCGGTGATTTTTTGCTCAGCCAAGCGTTCCAACTTATGGTCGAAGACGGCTCGCTCAAAGTGCTCAA
>RFOF01000134.1 GCA_009926845.1 Alphaproteobacteria bacterium | reverse complement strand
ATATAATCGCGCAGGTTTGTGGGCTTAGGATTTTCGAGCCATGTCGCAAGCGAAGTTGCCGTTTGCTGGTCATATTTTCCGCTACACTGCGAAAGCGCAGCCAGAGCCGAGCGCAGGGCGGAAAGCGTATTGGCATCATAGATGAAATCTGCCGCCAGCACATCAAACGAAGCCTCTTTTTTTGTGCCCAGCGCGCGCCAGACATCACCTATTGCGGCATCCATCCCACCCGCGTGCATAAGCGAAATGAAGCGCCGCTTTTGCGCGATGATTTCAGAAATCAGCTTGTTGAAACTGAACTCACTCTGGCGATGCGCGAGCCTGTGTAACGCCGCCGCCAGCGCACTATCGCCCCTGCGAGCGTGGTTGAACAGGCGCGTGCGGGCCTGCGCCAGCAGTTCTTGCTCGGTGCGCGAATCAACGACGGAAAAATGTGGGCTCACGCCAGCTTCAATCGGAAAACGCCCCAGCAGCGATTGGCAAAACCCGTGAATAGTCTGAATGCGCAGCCCCTCGGGCGCTTCGAGCACCTTGGCAAACAGCGTGCGCGAGCGGGCGATGAGGCGAACATCCGGCGCTCCCCCTAAAATCTCAGCTAATTTCTTGGCAAGCGTTTCCTCATCATCCATCACCCAGTCACCGAGTGTGGCCAAAACGCGGTTAGCCATTTCGCCTGCCGCCGCCTTAGTATAGGTGAGGCAGAGGATTTTCGACGGTGCAACGCCGTGCAGCAGTAAGCTAAGCACGCGGCTAGTCAGCATGCTGGTTTTGCCCGCGCCGGCATTGGCCGAAACGAAAACTGAGGCGGCAGGGTCAAACGCATTATGCGTTGAAATTGCTTGATTTTTCATGTTCATCGCCGCGCCACTGTCACAAAAGGTTCACATAAGCTTAAGGGATAATTCAGCAATTTTCCTATATAATAAGGACATAGAAAGGGACTTTTATGCGCCAGATTAGCTCGATTTCTTCTTCTCAGAACGCCGCTCCCAAGGTGATGTTCATGCCCAGCGTTTTTAACGAAACGATGGAGCTGCTCACCGATGCGCGCGAATATTTCTATGAATTTGGCCAAGAAGACCAAGAATGCATGGACGAAGAAAATCTGCGCCAGATTTACACCTCGGAAATGTCGCGCATTACGCTGCGCCTGTCGTCCATCATGGCGTGGATCATTGCTCAACGCGCTGTTGTTGCTGGCAAAATTTCGGCGCATGATGCGGCCAAAAGCCACGGGCTCGATTTTCAGGATATCTGCATGGTTGATAACCGCGCGCTCCATGGCGTTATGCCGCCTTATGTCTGCATGCTGCTCGACCGCACGTTGGAGCTGTATGAGCGTGTGCAGCGCTTGGACTCGCTGTATAAATCGCAGAATCTTTTGCACTAATTGTGTCATCCCGAGCTTGTCGAGGGATCTTAAAGATTCCTCCACTCCCTGCGGTCGGTCGGAATGACATGTCGCAAATATATACATCACTGCGCCTCCCATTCTGCGCGGCGCGTCAAATGCTCAAAATCATTATAGGTGAGCGTTTTGGTTGGGTCGCTCTGCGCGCCAAATGCGCTTTCAGTATGGCCAAATTCGCGAATAAGGGCCACCAGCCGCGCCTCTGCCGCTTCCATCAATTGCTCGGCAGAAACACTCACCACTTCTGAGTCTTCGCTGCTGCCTGCTAATTTCCAATATTCGAGCGTTTCCATCCGCACATTGCGACCGAGCGCTGGGTGTAGCTCGCCTTTTTGCGCCACGAGTGCGCCCAGCGGCAGTTGGTTTGCCTTGCCATTTTTGATGTCGCCAGCGGTTGGCGGTGTTCCGGTTTTATAGTCGATGAGCACAGTGCTGCCATCTTTCAAACACTCCAAACGGTCAATGCGTGTGGTGAGCGTGAATGCGCTGCCATCGACATCGAGTTGCCAGATGCCTTCGCGCTCGGCGGCGATGTTTGAGATGTATTTTCGGCGTTCATTTTCGCGCTCGATGAGCCACGCGGCAACGCCCTCAAACCGAGGCCACCAGAGGCACGCCACTGCTGGCCGGTCTATCATTTTCGCAAAAGCCTCACGGCCACATTCGAGCAATTTTGCCAGCGCATTATCGGGCAATTGGGCTGAAAACTGGCGCACGAAATTTTCGAGCGCCGCGTGCACCATCTCGCCAAAATCCGCCGCGTCTGGCTCTTTATCCAGTGGCTCAAGCGCCCGCAAACGCAGCACATATTGGGCATACACCGTGTAGGGATCGGCCAGCCATCTGTCGACCGCGCTGACGCTGAGTTTTTTTGGCCGCGCCGAAAGTGGTGGGCATGGCAACGGACGGGTGAGCGCGGGGATATTTTCCAGCGGCGCATCAAACTCGGCCATCATTGCCGCATATTTTTTATTTTGCTGCATGGATGTCAAAAGCTCTGGCGCGTGGCCGCCCACCAGCGTTTGCAGCCGCACCAGCCAACGCGAGGGAACCGTCGGTGCACCTTCATTTTTCGCCGCGCGCGTGAGCAGCAGCTCCTTCGCGCAGCAGAGTTGATAGACATCGTGCGCGCTTTGGCCGATAGCACGTTCGCTGGCGGGTAGGCCAAATTTCTCGCGCATCGGGCGGCTCATCCACGGATCAGCGCTGGCAAGCGCGGGCCACGTTCCTTCGTTCAGCCCAGCCAGAATCACCAGGTCATAATGCTGCAGACGCGCTTCCATCGGGCTTAAAATATGCAGGCGTGGGTGCAGGCCAAAGCGCGAATAATAGCTCGCGTCCGCCAATAATGTGCACAGCAATCGCGGATAAGAAATAGGATCAACCTCCTGCAAAATATCGGCCTGCGCCATGATGTCGGCGAGTTTCGAAGCCAGCGCCGCGCCCGCCTCTCCGCTCCACAGGCGTTCATTTCCCGCCTGTTCGTCGGTGGATGCAAGGTCTTCGCACAGCTGCATATGCGCGCCGAGTAGCTCGCCCAGTGGCAGTGGTTTTTTGTTATTGAACATCGCCGCAAACACGCCTGACTGCTGCGCGAGTTTTGTTAGCAACGCTTCGACTTCAGGGTATTTATCTTCGGAGTTTTTCGCCGCGCGTAGCAAAGATTCAACGCCAGATTCAAAACGAATGCCGCGCAGCAAAAATATCTCCAATTGCCGCGAAATGCGCCGACAGTCAGCAGTTGCAAACCCTACCGCCGCGAGCGGATGGCGCAGCAGCGCGAGCAGGTCATTGGGCGCAAAGCCAGACGCCACCATCTCAACCGTTAGGCGGAGGAATGCAGCAGGCGCAGTGGCCAAGAGCGGCGTGCCCGCCGAGTCATCCACCTTAACGCCAAAACGCTGCATTTGCCCGGCCGCCATGCGCGCGAGCGTTCGGTCGGGCGTCACCAGCGCTGCGGTTTTCTCGGGTGTTTCCAGCACCTCGCGCATAGCGATGGCTATCATCCGCGCTTCTTCCAGCGGCGTATCGGCGGAGAGCAAACCAACACCCGCGCACGCACTTTCCAACGGTGGGCGGGTGGCGCGCCAATGCGTCGTTGCTTCTTCAGGCTGAAAAATCGTGCGCAGCAGCGCCTCGCGCGGGTTTTGGCTTTCTGCACTCCCACCAAATTCCGATACGTCTGCGCGTTTCTTTTTCATCGTTTCGAGCAGGTTTCTAAGCGCAAATTGCGGGTGCGTTTCGCGAAGTTTCTCCCACTCATTTTCCGGCATTTCCCAGTCCAGCCCCGGCAAAATCACCACGCCTTTTGGCAGTTGGTTGATGGCCGCAAGCAACCGCGCCGTGGCAGGTTGGCTGCCAGTTGAACCCGCCGCGATGATGGGATATTGCGGTGGATTTTTCTGCCAATTCTCTATCACGGCAGCCAGCACCGCGTTTCGATGCGTCACCGGATCAATCGCGTTTTCGCCTTGTAAAATCTGCGGCCACTGGTGCGAAATGATGTGCAAAAAGTCCAGCGTCTGCTGCCAGTGTGTCGCCAATTCCTCGGGCACCAGCGCCGCGAGATTGTCGAAACTTGCTCCCTCACGCGCCACATCATCAATAAACCGCGCAAGCTGTCGAGCGAGCTGCGCTGCCTGATCGATATTATACGGCCTGCCTGTGC
>RFOF01000133.1 GCA_009926845.1 Alphaproteobacteria bacterium | reverse complement strand
ATTCCCCGTGCTGCTGCGTGCAGGTAGCGTGACGCGCGAAATGTTGGAAAAAATTGCTGGGAAAGTTGGCACGCCAGAGAGTGCAGCCATCCTTGCGCCCGGCATGCTCGCCAGCCACTATGCGCCGGAAAAAACTCTGCGCCTGAACGCCACCGATGTGCGCGAGGGCGAGGCGCTGTTGGCGTTTGGGGATGTGTCTCATGTCATGTCGAGCGTAGTCGAGACATCTTTAAGATCCCTCGGCTTCGCTCGGGATGACAATTTTATGATTCAAAACCTCAGCCCATCAAGCAGTTTGCAAGAAGCGGCCGCTAACCTGTTTAAAATGCTGCGTATTCTCGACGCCAGCGGTGCAGCATCCATCGCCGCTATGCCCATCCCAACACATGGCATCGGCGCGGCGATAAATGACCGCCTGCAAAGGGCCGCTGCGCCTCGGTAGCAATTAATATTACTGCTTCGCGCTTGACATTTACCCCCCCCCTGTTAACATCATTTAACTTTGTGGAGGCGGGCGAAAAAATGGTTGATGATTCTCACGATAAAAAGACTCAAGGGATTATGGGGCCGGCTTTAGCTACGCTGGGAGGCGCATTTGCTGGATTGCTTCTTGCGGCTGATACGTTGCCTATGCCTAATTCTGACGTTGTTAGCCCAGACCTTGATATTGCGAAGGCGTCTCGCGATGAATATGCTGGAGCTGCAGCCCATCGAATGGAACAGCTTGCTTTAGTGGGGGCTGGGGCTGGACTCTTGGCACGCGCTGAGGCCGAACGTCGTTCTCGCCGCAAAAACAACAGCAAAGGTCTGGAGTACTAAGCCGCGTCCACTGCCGCGCGCATGCCGGCTTTGCCGAGGGGGATGCGTTTGTTGGGCAGGTTTTCGAGCCAGCTGATGAGGCGCGAAACCTCATCGGAAATGACCTGCGGGTTTTTAAACGCTTTGGCCATGATGATCGCGCCCTCGAGGCCCGCCATCAGCGACGTGGCGTAAATGCGGCCTTGGTCGCTGTGGCCGAGTTGTTTGAACTGCTCTTGCGCCCAATCCACAAAATCAGAAAAAATCTGCGCGGCGACGCTGGTGACGTTGTCGCCATCACCCTCGACGCTTTCTATCATTTTGCCGATGGGGCAGCCATACTGCGCAAATTCGCTACGTGAAGCGTCATAATAACGCGTAATTTCAATGAGGCGCTGGCGTGGGTCTTCCACGTTTTCCTGCAGCCCTTGATAGACGGAAACGAACTGCTCGCGGCGGCGGGTCAGCGCCGCGAGGGCCAGCTCTTCTTTCGTCTTAAAATAATAATAGACGTTGCCGATGGGGATCTCTGCGTGTTTGGCGATGTCGGCCAGCGATGTTGCGGTCATGCCGTGGCGGTGAAAAAGCACAGCCGCCGAATCGACCAAACGCTCTCTTTTGTTCAGGTTGCTCATGGAGTTGTCATTTTTTGGTTGGTTGACTGACATGCGGTCACACTAGAGCGTTTTTCTGCAATTGCAAGTTATTCTCTATTGTTATTGCTCCACGGTAAATTGTTTGATAAAATGATTCCAAGGTTTTTCTCTAGGTAGGAGATGTTATGAATGTAGGTAGCGCACTTAGTGCTATTGTCGCCCGCAATCCTCAAGTGGCAAGTTTGAGCGCAGGACAGCGACAAACACTGAACGATATTGTTTCGCAATATGACGCCAGCCATTTCACCAAAAGTGATTTTGAGCGCTTGGGGAGCGAGTTGCGCGCAGCGGGGATTCGCCCCAGTGCCGAGGTCAAAAACGCGCTTTCTGCCAAGGGAATCAATGTCGAACAGTTTGGCCCACCTGCCGGTGGCCCACCTGCCGGTGGCCCTCCTGCAGGTGGTCGCCCACCTGGCGGTCCTCCTCCTGGTGGCCCTCCGGGCGGTGGTCCAGGCGGTGGTCCTCCTCCTAAAAAACCAGATTCCAGCAGTACCAGTTCCAGCAGCTCGACGCTTGCGGATTATTACAAAACCGATGAGACCATCAGTGAATATATCGCGTCTTTTCTCAAAAAAATGACATCCAGCGACGTGAGCACGGATGACACAAAAACGCTGCTCGATTTCCTTAAATCCTCAGGCGTCAAAGCCACAGGGCTGGTGATAGACGAAACGGCTTAAAGGTTTGCCTGCAATGTCTTGGGGATTACTTTAGCGCGACCTAGGTGCGTGGTTTCTTCTTTGGCCAGCGGCAAACACATGATGGTGGCCGTCTCGCGCCGCATGAATGGCGTCGCTTGCGGCGGCAAAACCCGTCATGAGCGCGCCCGCCACGTGCGTTTGCAGCCCGTCAAATCGCCCAGAGGGCGTGCTCTCACCCGCAAAGAACACTTTGTCGCCAATGGGCGCGGCCCAAGTGGCGCGAGCTTCCCGCGCACCTGGCTTGGAATTGAGATATGAGCCCCTAGAGCACGGATCGGAAGACCATTTTGTGAGGATGACCTCACTTTTTTTTATGTGTTGTTCGATGTCTTGGAACAGGGGCACGGTGTGGAGATAGTTGAGGGCATGCGCTATCGCTTGTTTTTCGCGCTCTCCATCTGGCAGGCCATCGAGCCGAACAGAGGCTTCTCCTCCGATGAGTGCCACGAGTTGATCTTTACCCAATGGACGGGCGAGGAAAAAAATATTTCCACCATTTTCCACGCCTATTTGCAGATGGGTGTTATTTTTGATGTGTTTGTCTTCCAGATAGCCTTCTGACAGTGGAATGATGATTTTATTCATCTGACCACGCGGCAGCTTTTTTGCCGCCTCCATTTTTTCTGCAGGGAAGTTATGTATAATGCCCTTATGTATAATGCCCTGTTCTTCAATGCCCTGTTCTTCAAAAACGGTCGGTGGGATGGTAAAAACGGTCGGCGGGATGGTGTTGATAACGTGCTTGGCTCGTACCGTGTGGATTTTGTCATCGGCTGCTTTAAATTTCACAATCGTATAGGGAGAATCGTCCGTATAAATGGCAGTTATACCCGCGTTATATAATGTTTTGTTGACAGTTCCTCCCCCTAGTTTTTTGATGAAATTGCCAAGGCCTTCTTTGACTATCACTCCGGCGGCGCAGGGCATATGTTCCACCGCGTGTGATGCAGAGGCGTCATGGGGGTCAAGCCCGCTGATTTCTGGCCCAAATTCACACTGCATGAAGAATGTATCCAGAGGCGTTTTGTTGAAGTCTTTGAGTGCTTCGGCGACATTGGTATCACCGTTTTTTCGGATATATTCCTTGATATGCTTATGTGCATCTTTCAGATACTTAAAATATTTCTCTTGCTCAACAGGCGCGCCATTAAAAAAGATAGCGGCATGCTGAGTATCTTCCACAAGGGAAAAGCCCATTTCCTTCACCCTGCTGATAAAAAGATAATCTATATCTGCGAGCAAATCATGCTGCTTGCGGGTGAGGGTGTAATTATCCAGCCCCTCTTTTGTGGTATGAAACCACATGGCACCTTCATCATCCCCCTTCGCATTGGTGTGTGTATTGCCGCCATCGCGCTCACGCGACTCTAGGCACAGCATTTTCTTATCGGAATAGCGGGACAGCGTGTCGGCGGCGGCAATGCCCGCAGGGCCTCGGCCGAGCACCACAAAGTCATAAACAGGTTGCACCTCACTTATTGTGAGGGGCTTTTGACTTGTGCTGACCGGATATATACCGATATCATGGGGAAATGTTGCATGTGTGTTCATAGTTGCTGATTGTAAAATATTTTTAACCAGCCGTCTAGGCGGATAAAATCAGGGCTAGGATTGGCTTCGCCGCTTCTGACCAATGTGGCTGGGGGACTAGGATTCGAACCTAGGTTGACGGAGTCAGAGTCCGTAGTCCTACCGCTAGACGATCCCCCAACAGGTGAGCCTGAGGGCCTGCTATGTACAAATCTTTGCGCCCCGATGCAATGATTATTTGGTTTCGCGTGCGCTGGCGATATTCGTGATTTTCTGCCAGTTGGAAGACGACAAAAGCACAAAATAAATCAGCGGCAACCAGCCTTTTTTGTGGAAGTCGAGAATGGTGGCTTCCGGCAGGTCTTTGATCTTGGCTTCGTTGATGATCTGGAAGCCCGAAAGCGTGATGGCGCGGCCATTAGCCAACTTCACGTCCGATTGGGTGGGGATGAGC
>RFOF01000132.1 GCA_009926845.1 Alphaproteobacteria bacterium | reverse complement strand
TCACACCGAAGGGCGATATTCTGGCGTTCCCGCGCGGCGCAACGCCGGTGGATTTTGCCTACGCGGTGCATTCTGGCGTTGGCGACACCTGCGTCGGCGCGAAGATAAATGGCCGTATTGTGCCGCTTCGCACCAAGCTGAAAAATGGCGATCAGGTCGACATCATCACCAGCAAAACACAAACGCCATCGCCAAGCTGGGAGCGCTTCGTCGTCACCGGAAAAGCCCGCAGCGAAATCCGCAAACATATCCGCACCTCACAGCGCAGCGAATATATCAACCTTGGCCGCGCCGTGCTGACCAAAACCTTCAAGCAAGAAGGCGAGGATTTCAGCGAATCCATGGTGGAACCGCACCTGCCGCATTTCAACAAAAAATCGGTGGAAGATTTGCTCGCCGAAGTGGGTGAAGGACTCATCAGTCGCCAGCAGGTCACCGACATTGTCATCGGCCAGAAAAAACCGCAAGGCAGCGTCAGCTCAGTGCTGTCGAATATCGCGAGCCCCTTCCGCAAAAAGAAAACTACCAGCGGCGCGCCGATGCCGATCAAAGGCCTCATGCCCGGCATGGCGATTCATTTTGGCGGCTGCTGCCACCCCATCCCAGGCGATCGCATCGTCGGCATCGTCAACACCGGCAAGGGCATCACCATCCACACGATGGAATGCGAAACGCTGGAAAATTATTCCGACGCGCCCGAGCGTTGGATCGATGTGGCGTGGGAACATGAGCAAACCGAATCGCGTTATATTGGCCGCCTGCGCGCGCATGTGAGCCACGAACCTGCGGCGCTTGCCACCGTCACCAACATCATCGCCAAAGAAATGGGCAACATCAACAACCTCAAAATTATCAACCGCTCGACAGATTTTTTCGAGCTGCTCATCGACATCGAGGTCAGCGACCTGCGCCACCTGAACAACATCATCGCAGGCCTGCGCAGCAAGGAAGTGGTGCAAAGCGTCGAAAGGTATCAGACGTGACCTCGCTTCGCCTCGGGATCAATGTTGACCATATCGCCACCTTGCGCAACGCACGCGGTGGTGCGCACCCCTGCCCTGTGCGCGCGGCGTTACTCGCGGCAGAAGCGGGCGCCGACGGCATCACCGCGCATTTGCGCGAAGACCGCAGGCACATCCGCGATGGCGATATTTTCAAACTCAAAAACCAAGTGCCGTTGCCGCTGAATCTGGAAATGGCAATGACGGAAGAAATGCTAAAAATCGCGCTGCTGGCCAAGCCACACGCTGTGTGCATCGTTCCTGAAAAACGCGAAGAGCTGACGACCGAGGGCGGGCTCGACGTGCTGAAACTCGAACACTCACTCACTCCTTTTGTGCAGCAATTACAAGATGCTGGCATCCGCGTGTCGCTGTTCATCGCACCGGAACTTTCGCAAATTGAATCCGCCGCACGCACCGGCGCGCGCGTAGTCGAGCTACACACCGGCGCTTACGCCGAAGGCCATGTCGAGGCTGAATGGCTGCGCCTTATGGCCTATCACGCTGCCGAGCACGGGCTGGAGGTTCACGCAGGCCACGGCCTGACGTTTGACAATGTTGCACCCGTTGCCGCCATCGCCCCCATCGTCGAGCTCAACATCGGCCATTTCCTCATGGGCGAAGCGATGTTCGTCGGTCTCAAAGAATCCATCACCCGTATGCGCGCGCTGATGAACGAGGCACGCAAATGATACTGGGTATTGGCAATGACCTCGTCGACATTCGCCGCATTGAAGAGTCGCTGGCTCGTTTCGGAAAACGCTTTGAAAATCGCATATTTACCGAGGGCGAAAAAGCCAAGGCACATAGCCGCGCAGGCGGTGGCGCAAAGGTGGTGGCAGCCACTTTTGCCAAACGTTTTGCCGCCAAAGAAGCCTGCGCCAAAGCGCTGGGAAATGGCCTGCGCGACATGACATGGCGGGATATTGAAGTAGTAAGCGCGGCAAACGGCGCACCGACCATCCTTCTCCACGGCGGCGCAAAAAAATGCCTCGAGGGCATCACCCCCGCTGGGATGCAAGCCAAAATCTGGCTGACCCTCACCGACGAATACCCCTACGCGCAGGCACAGGTTTTTATCGAGGCAGGGCCAGCATAATTATTTTCGATACATCAGCATCTGCGTTGACTTGGCTTTTTTCAGCGAATTGCCACGACCGGACAGGCTGGGGTTCATGATGAAATAGTCGTGTGCGCTGAGGGCTTCTTCTTCTGCGTGCAGATGTTTGTAGCTGCCATCGGAATTCATGAGCCAGCTTTGGCGTTCGTCTTTTAAATTCGCCATCATGATCTGCCCCATGATCTGCTCGTGCACGGTGGCGTTTTCAATCGGCACCATCACCTCCACGCGCCCGTCGAAATTGCGCGGCATCCAGTCGGCCGAGCCGATGAACACCTTGGCATGTGGTGAGGGAAGGCCGTGGCCCGCGCCAAAACAATAGATGCGCGCGTGCTCCAAGAATCGCCCGACGATGCTTTTCACGCGGATATTTTCCGACAGGCCAGCCACGCCCGGGCGCAAACAACAAATGCCGCGCACAACCAGTTCGATATGTACCCCCGCCATGGAGGCGCGATAGAGCGCGTCGATAATCGTTCCGTCCACCAGCGAGTTCATCTTCGCCCAGATGTGGCCTTGCTTGCCTGCTTTCACATGCGCTATCTCTTCGTCTATCATCCCCAGCAGCGCTCCGCGCATGTCGCGTGGGGCAGTAATCAGTTTGGAAAAAGCACGCGGCGGCGCGTAGCCAGTGATGAAATTGAACAGATACGCTGCGTCGCGGCAGAGGTCGGCGTCGCAGGTGAAAAACGAAAGGTCGGTGTAGACCTTGGCGGTGTTGGGGTGATAGTTGCCCGTGCCAAAATGCACATAGGAAACGAGGTTCTCGCCTTCGCGCCGCGTGACCAGTGACACTTTGGCGTGGGTTTTCAGTGACACAAAACCATAGACTACCTGCGCGCCTGCGCTCTCTAACTCGCGGGCGAGTTGCAAGTTCGCTTCTTCATCAAAACGCGCCTTCACCTCTACCAGCGCCGTGACGGATTTTCCTGCCTCGGCGGCGGCAATGAGCGCGCGCACGATGGGCGAATCGCGGCTGGTGCGATAGAGCGTTTGTTTGATGGAAACCACGTCGGGGTCGGCGGCGGCTTGGCGCAGAAATTGAATCACCACGTCAAACGTTTCAAACGGATGGTGGATGACGATGTCTTTAGCGGCGATGGCGGCAAAACAATCACCACCAAAATCGTTGATGCGCTCGGGGAAACGCGCATTGAACGGCGTGAATTTCAGCTCGGCAGGTGCATGGGCATAGAGCTCGCGCAGGGTCGAAAGGCCCAGCATGCCGTCCACCTCAATCACATCGCTCATATCCACCTGCATCTGCTCGGACACAAAATGCAGCAGACGGCTAGAGGTTGGCGCGGAAAATTTAATTTGAATCACGCGGCCACGTTGGCGCTGCTTGACTGCGCGTTCGAAGCTGCGCACAAAATCCTTGTCTTCTTCTTCCACGTCCAGCTCGCTGTCGCGGATGATGCGAAACACCGCGCTGTCGAGCTTTTCAAAGCCGGGCATGAGCATGGACAGGAACATCTGGATGGCGTCTTCCAACATCACATAGCGCAATTTTTTACCGGGAAGTAAAATGAAACGCGGCACGCGCGAAGGCAGCGGCACAATCGCAATCTGCTCTTTTTTTGTTTGCGTTTGTTGTAGCTGGAACACCAGCGCAATGCCCAGATTTTGCAAAAACGGGAACGGGTGCGCCGGGTCAATGGCAATGGGCGTTAGCACCGGAAAAATATTGTCGAGGAAATATTCGCGCAGCCAGTTGTTGTCGGTGGCGGTTAGTTTTTCAGTGCGGATGATGCTGATGTCTTTTTTCTTCAGTTCACCCTCCAGATGCAGCCAGCATTCATGTTGCCGCTGCACCATCTGGCCGACAAGGTTGTGAATCAATTCCAGCTCCTCAGTTGGCGTTTTGCCATCGAGGCTGAGTTTGGTGACGCCGTTTTGCACATAATCTTTCAGCCCCGCCACGCGCACCATGTAAAACTCATCGAGATTCGATGCGGAGATGGCCAAAAAATTCAGCCGCTCCATCAGCGGATGGTTGGCATTGCCCGCCTCATCGAG
>RFOF01000131.1 GCA_009926845.1 Alphaproteobacteria bacterium | reverse complement strand
GAATCAAGAGTTTGCGGCGATTGAAAGTGGGCTGAAGGCCGCTGAACGCCTGCTTGCCCCAGGTGGGCGGCTGGTGGTCGTGTCTTTCCACTCGCTCGAAGATCGTATCGTCAAACGTTTTATCCACTCCCGTTGTGGTAAACTGGGGGAGCCTTCGCGTCACTTGCCTGAAAAGTCGGGTGATGTCGTGGCTCCCCATTTTTTCATGCCACGTCCGGAGAAAAAGACTGCCAGTGAAGCGGAGACATCCGCTAATCCACGCTCGCGCTCAGCCACCATTCGCATGATGGAGAGGGCCGCATGATCCGTCGTTTTGCGCCGCTTATCTGGATGTTTGTTATCGTGGTGTCAGCATTTTTGCTCTACCGCGTGAAATATGAAGTGCGCGCCATCAAATCGCAAATCGCCGACGCGCAGCAAAAGCTGGAAGAAGAAAAACAAGCCGCGCACGTGGTGGCCGCTGAATGGGCCTATCTCAATCGCCCTGAGCGGTTGCAGGCGTTGGCCGATAAATATCTCTCATCGGCTGCGCTGACGGTGGATCAAGTCGCAGAAATTGAAGCCATCCCGTTCCCGCAGAAAATGGAAGCCTCGCTTGATGTGCCGTCGGATATCAAACCCGTTTCCGCCGCGGTCACGCCTGAGGCTGGAGACGTCGAATGAGCCGTGCGTCGCGAGTGATTGTTAAAGAGAGCACGGGTCGCCGCATCATCGAACAAAGTCACTTCCGCCTTCTTTATGTAGGGTGCTTTTTTGCCTTATGTTTTTTCAGTATCAGCTGGCGGATGATCGAAGTGGCCGTCATCAACAACAAGCACGCGGCCACCATTTTGGTCAGTGACGTCGATAGCGAAAAATCCGAGCAGGTGGAGATTAAATCCAGCGAGCCGACGCTTCAGCGCGGTGACATTGTGGACCGCAACGGCCAACTGCTTGCCACGAGCCTCATGACCGCATCAGTGTTTGCCAACCCCAAGGAAATCAGCAACCCTGACGAGGTGGCGCAGAAACTTACGCGCTCGCTCGGCGGCGACAACAAAACATGGCTCGCCAAAATAAAAAGCGGAAAATCGTTCGTGTGGCTCAAGCGCAACCTCACCCCCACCGAGCAGCAAGCGGTCAATAGCATGGGCGTTCCTGGGCTGTATTTCTTGCCGGAAGAGCGCCGCGTCTATCCTTATGGGAATCTGTTTTCGCACACCGTTGGATATGTGGGTATCGACAATAAAGGCTTGGCGGGTGTTGAAAAGCAATTTGACACGCGTCTGCGCGATGGAGCGAAGAACAGCGAACCATTTATCCTTTCTGTGGATGTGCGTTTGCAGGCGATCATGCGCGAAGAAATGAAACGCGCTGTGGAGGAATTCCGTGCGATTGGCGCGATGGGCGTTATCATGGATGTGCATAGTGGCGAGCTGCTTTCGATGGTGTCGTTGCCAGATTTTGACCCGCATAAACCCTCTAAAACTGACGATGTTACACGCTTCAATCGTGCGACGCAGGGAGCCTATGAAATGGGCTCGACGTTCAAAACATTTACCATGGCGATGGGGCTGGATACTGGCACGGTGACGATGAAAGGTGGCTATGATGCCACCAATCCATTTAAGATTGCAACCTTCACTATTTCTGATACGCACCCCAAACGTCGCTGGCTTTCTGTGCCAGAAATTTATGCCTATTCGTCTAACATTGGCACTGCGAAAATGGCGCTGGATGTGGGTAGCAAAAAACAAAAAGCCTTCCTCGAAAAAATGGGAATGATGAAGCCGGTGGACATTGAGCTGCCCGAAAAAGCCTATCCACTTTTCCCCACCGACTGGAAAGAAATCAACACGGTGACCATTTCATATGGGCATGGCATTTCAGTGTCGCCACTGCATCTGGTGCGAGGAATTGCAGCTCTTGCTAGCGGTAAAATGCCACGCCTGACGGTGCTGAAAGACGGCAACAAAAACAAGCCCGAAGCAGAGCAGGTTGTGTCAGAAGATACCTCGCGCAACATTCGCCGCCTCATGCGCCTTGTTGCGCTGCATGGCACGGGAACTCGCGCTGATGTGGCGGGTTATCATGTGGGCGGCAAAACCGGAACAGCTGAAAAAGTGCAAAGCGGTGGGCGCTATAATGAAGATGCTAAACTGGCTTCGTTCATCGCCACGTTCCCTGTGGATGACCCAAAATATGTCATGCTGGTGATGGTGGATGAACCAAAAGGCAATAAATCTACGTATGGATATGCAACGGGTGGTTGGATCTCTGCGCCTGTGGTTGGGCGTGTTATCTCGCGCATGGGACCGCTGCTGGGCATTAAGCCTGTGTTTGATGCGCCGGGGGATGACGCAGATAAATTCTGGGTCTATGATGAAAAACCCAAAGACAAGCCTGTCGCGACGCAGGCTGATAAGCGATATGTCCATGCCGTCTCTTACTGAGTTGCTCTGTGCAATTGATGAGCCGCTCGCGCTTTCGCCTTCTTTTTCTGACATTGCCATTTCGCATGTTTCTGCTGATTCGCGGCAAGTGAAAGCCGGTGGGCTTTTTGTCGCGCTCAGCGGCACGCAGGCCGACGGTGCGCAGTTTATCGAAAAGGCAGTAGAAGCAGGCGCGGCAGCCATTGTATGTGATGTAAAATCGATTGTATTACTGCCGCATACTCCAGTCATTACCGTGAAAAACCCGCGCCGCGCGCTGGCGCAAATGGCAGCGGCATTCTATCCCGCGCAACCAAGGCACATGGTGGCGGTAACCGGCACCGATGGCAAAACCTCCACCGCTGATTTTTTCCGCCAGCTCATGCATGGGCTTGGCCAGCGCAGCGCTTCGATGGGCACACTCGGTGTTTTTGATGGGGCAGGAAACGCGCTCTATGACGGAACGCACACCACGCCTGACCCTGTGGCGCTCCACAAAATGCTCGCCGAGATTGCGCCCAAAGTGGACTATGTGTGCATGGAAGCTTCCAGCCACGGGCTGCATCAACACCGCCTCGATGGCGTGAAGTTAGAGGCTGCCGCGTTTACCAATCTCGCGCGCGACCACATGGATTATCACCACACTGACGAGGCGTATTTTGCGGCTAAGGCGCGGCTGTTTGATGCGGTGTTGCCGGAGGAAAAAACGGCTGTGCTTAACCAAGATGATGCTCGTTTTGAAGCATTGCTACAGATGTGCGCGCGTCGGCGTATCAAGGTCATCGGCTTTGGAAAAAATGGTGGGCAAATGAAGATCGAAAAACTCACGCCACTGCCACACGGTCAGCATGTAGAGCTTGATATTTTGGGGCAAAAAACAGCATTTGATATTCCGCTGCTTGGCGGGTTTCAGGTGATGAATATTTTAGCCGCGCTTGGCCTTGTCCATGGCGCGGGCGCGGATGTGCAAAAAGCGCTGGCGCTGGTGCCAACCTTGCGTGGTGTACCCGGGCGTTTGGAGCTGGTGGCGACGCTCAAAAATGGCGCGGCGATTTTGATCGATTACGCGCACACGCCGATGGCGCTTTCGAGCATCCTTTCCGTGCTGCGTCCACACACGCAAAATAAGCTGCATGTGGTGTTTGGTTGCGGCGGCGACCGTGATACGGGCAAACGCCCGCAGATGGGAAAAATCGCCAGTCAGCTCGCCGATGTCGCCATTGTCACCGATGACAACCCGCGCAGTGAGGACGCCGCGCTCATTCGCCGCGCCGTGATGGCAGAATGCAAAAATGGCCGCGAAATTGCGGGACGTCGTGAGGCCATTTTTGCAGCAGTGAAAGACTTGCAGGCGGACGATGTGTTAGTGATAGCGGGCAAGGGGCACGAAAAAACGCAAACCATCGGCAGCGAGATTTTGCCATTTGACGACGCTGAAGTAGTGCGTGAGGCGGTGGCATGAGCCTTTGGGACAACCAATTAGCGGAAAAAGCAACGGGCGGAAAAGCCAGCGGAACATGGCAGGCCTTGCGCGTGGAAATCGACAGTCGCCGCGTGAAGGCGGGCGATTTATTTGTCGCTATCCGCGGCGAGAATTTTGATGGGCATCAGTTTGTTCCTGCGGCATTGGCGGCGGGTGCGGTTTCAGCAGTTGTAAGTAGCCCCCTCCCTAGCCCTCCCCCAGAGGGAGAGGGGATTTTATATGTTTCCGACACGCAAAAAGCACTGGAAGATTTAGGACGGTTTGGCCGGGGCCGCGCGCGCGCAAAAATCATCGGCGTTACCGGC
>RFOF01000014.1 GCA_009926845.1 Alphaproteobacteria bacterium | reverse complement strand
TGGGGTCAACAGGCTATCGATGCTATTTCACCGTTCTAATTCGTTATCCCCCGCGTAAAGCGGGGGTAACGAGCGGTAGAGTCCCTTAACTGCTTGCCATAGCGTATAAAAATGCTATTGGTTAACGCCTATGACCACAGAAAACCCACTCATACGCGAGCAGAGCCTTGCGCCCTATGCCTGCCAGCCGTCGGCCAGCCGTGGCCGCCTGTATAAGGAAGAGGAGAGCAACACGCGCAGCGTTTTCCAGCGCGACCGCGACCGCGTTATCCACTCCACCGCCTTCCGCCGCCTTGAATATAAAACGCAGGTGTTCGTCAATCACGAGGGCGACCATTACCGCACCCGCCTGACGCATAGTCTCGAAGTGTCGCAGCTCGCGCGTGGCATGTGCCGCACGCTGGCGCTGAATGAAGACTTGGCGGAAACGCTGGCACTGGCGCACGATCTTGGCCACACGCCCTTTGGCCACGCGGGGGAAGATGCGCTCGGTGAGGTGATGGCGCCATTTGGCGGGTTCGACCACAACGCGCACACGCTGCGCATCCTCACCAGCCTTGAGCACCGCTATGCTGGGTTTGATGGGTTGAACCTGACATGGGAAACGCTCGAGGGCGTTGCCAAGCATAATGGTCCGCTGATTAAGCGCGTGCCTGCCTCGCTCATCAGCAAACTCATCCATCGCAAACCGGAAGAAAAATTGCCGCGCGCGCTGCAGGAATATAATGCCAAGCACGATTTGGAACTACACACTTTTGCCAGCGCCGAGGCTCAGGTGGCCTCGTTGGCCGACGACATTGCCTATAACAATCACGATATTGACGACGGTCTGCGCGCGGGGCTTTTTACCGTGGAACAACTCAACGAAGTGGCCGGTATCGGCAGCGTGTTCCGCGAAGTGCGCAAGCTCTATCCTGAAATCGACGAGCAGCGCCTGACGCATGAGGCCATCCGCCGCATCATCAACCGCATGGTCACGGATTTAATCACCACTACGCGCCATAACATCGAGCGTGAGGGCATTGAAACGGCGGACGATGTGCGCAATCTGGGCAAGCCGCTCGTGGCGTTCTCACCTGCGATGCAAGAGGTCAACCGCGACCTGAAAGCCTTCCTCATGGCAAACATGTATCGCCATTATAAGGTCAACCGCATGGCCAGCAAAGCCCGCCGCGTCATCAAAGACCTGTTCCAGTTTTTCCTCGCCGAGCCGCAGTGCCTGCCGCCAAGTTGGAATGCGCTGGTGGGCGGCTCCGGCACGGCGATTACCGCCACCGTGGTGGCTGATTTTATTGCGGGCATGACCGACCGTTTCGCCCTCGACGAATATCGCCGCGTGTTCGACGTGCAGGCACGAAGCTGGCTGGGGAAGTAAGATGAAATCAGTATATACCTCATTGCTGTTAATCGCGCTCAGCGCTGTGCCTGTATTGGCAACAGAGCAGAGCGAGATTATGGCCGGTTGCGAAGGCGAGGGCTGTGGCTGCGCGCGCGAAAAAGTGACCGATGAGGCGGCGGTGCTGTACGAAAAAATGGATAAAGCTTCATCGCAAGTTGCTACGCTTCCAGCTGGCACAGCGACGCAGCCACCGGAGGCTTATATGAAAATCATCAGCCGCGGCAGCGCAGTGCTGACCGCCATCCATAACCCTGACGCAAAGCTTCCTGTAAAAGTGGGCGATAAAATTGACACGATAATGAACGAGGGCGAAGGCTTCACCAGCGCGCGTTTTAATGATGCTTCGTTCAGTTTTTATTTTTCCGATATCGAGCTGAACGTGACAGAAGAGCCGCAATATGAGCAGTGGTATAAAATCGATACGGGAAGTGTTAGCGGCTACAGCAACATATTCCCTTATGAAGGATGCTTAGAATAATGAATCTCTACAAAGTCATCGAAAACGATATTCGCGAAATTATCAGCCAGCTGCAGGCCAGTGGCGCGCTGCCTGAAAACCTCAATACCGACAAGGTTGAGGCGGCTCCCCCGCGTGAAGAGGGTGTGGGCGATATGGCGACGAACGTTGCGATGGTGCTGGCCGCGCAAGTGGGGAAATCCCCGCGCGAAATCGCCAATCTTTTTGTGGAAAAATTGTCGCAGGTGGGCGACGTTGAGCAAGTGGAAATTGCCGGGCCCGGCTTTATCAACCTGACGCTGGATGCGTCCATGTGGCAAAATGCGGTGAAGGATATTTTGGCGCAGGGGCGCGGCTATGGCGCGTCGAAGATCGGCGCCGGAAAAAAAGTGAACGTGGAATATGTTTCGGCAAACCCGACAGGGCCGATGCATGTCGGCCATGCGCGTTATATCTATGGTGATGCGGTGGCGCTGCTTCTGCAAAAAGCGGGTTTTGCCGTCACCAAGGAATATTACATCAATGACGCGGGCGCGCAGGTGGATAAGCTCGCAAACTCGCTGTTCTTCCGCTACCGCGAGGCGCTCGGCCATGATGTGGGAGAGATCGCCGAAGGCCTCTATCCGGGCGATTATTTGGTGGAGCCGGGCAAGAAACTGGCCGAAAAATATGGCGACAAGCTCGAAAAAATGACACAAGAAGAATGGCTGCCCATCGTGCGCGATGTGGCGCTAGAATCGATGATGGAACTCATCAAATCCGACCTTGCGTCGCTCGGCATTTTCTTTGATGTGTTCAGTTCCGAGCGCGCCATCACCGCTGCCGGAAAAGTGCAGCAGGCGATTGATGATTTAAAGGCTAAGAACCTCATCTACACCGGCGTCCTCGAAGCGCCCAAAGGCAAAACGCCGGATGATTGGGAAGCCCGCCCGCAGATGCTTTTCCGCGCCACCGAGTTTGGCGATGACCTTGACCGACCAGTGCAAAAATCTGACGGCAGCTGGACGTATTTTGCGCCTGACATCGCCTATCAACGCGATAAAATTGAACGCGGTTTCGACCAACTCATCATGCTGCTTGGCGTTGATCATGGTGGTTATGTGAAGCGCTTGAAAGCAGCGGTGAATGCCCTTTCTGGTGGGCGAGTTCCATTAGAAGTGAAGCTCTGCCAACTGGTCAAATTCATGCGTGCGGGCGAACCGCTGAAAATGTCGAAACGCGCAGGCACCTTTGTCACCGTGCGCGAAGTGGTGGACGAGGTGGGCAAGGACGTGTTTCGCTTCATCATGCTTACCCGCAAGAACGACGTTCCGCTGGATTTTGACCTGGTAAAAGTCACCGAGCAGTCCAAAGACAACCCCGTTTTCTATGTGCAATATGCGCATGCGCGCGCGCGCTCCGTTTTGCGCACCATCGCCGAGCAAATGCCTGAAGCGTTTGCACTTATACCCTCTCCCTCTGGGAGAGGGCAGGGTGAGGGCTTGTCAGATACGGATGGTAGCCCTCACCCCAACCCTCTCCCAAGGGGAGAGGGAGTTTTATCTCGCCTCACGCATCCGGCGGAGATAAAACTCATCCGTCTTATGTGCCAAATGCCACGCCTGATTGAATCGGCGGCGCTGGCCTGCGAGCCACACCGCGTGGCGTTCTATGCGCAGGAGCTGGCCGCTGGGTTCCACGGATTCTGGGCGCTCGGCAATGAAGAATTGGGGCTTCGTTTTTTAATAAAAGATGATATAAAGCTTACAGCAGCGCGGGCTGCGTTGGCCTCTGCCGTTTCGCAAGTCATCGCCTCAAGCCTGCTCGTGCTTGGCGTGGACCCTGTGGAGGAGATGCGATAGATGCGTGAAAGTCGGGAAGTTTCAATCGTGCGTGAAAAGGCGTTGGCTGACAAGGTGGAAGGGTTTTTGCCCGCTATCGTGGTCATCAGTGCGCTCACCGGTTTTTCGGTTCTGGCGTGGTATGCCTATCATCAGGGCACACAGTCAACCAGTGAAGACGGCTTGCTCGTTGTTGAAGCCGATAAAACGCCGATGAAAGAAAAACCGCTCGATCCCGGCGGTATGAAATTCCCCAACCAAGACAAAACTATTTTTGAGACATTTGCCAACGGCTCGCAGCCGGCAAAAGTTGAGCGTGTGCTGCCTTCACCTGAAGAGCCGATGCCGCGCGGCGCCGATACGAGCGGAACGCAAACATGGGTCAATCAGCGTTTGCATAAGAACGTCAGCGAGCTTGAAGCCGTGGATAAAGCGGTGGCCGCCGAAGCTGGGAAGCGCGAGCAGGTCATCGGTGATGACAGCAAGAAAATCAATGATGATGAGGATGCTGCTCCTATACAGCCAGTCTCGCCATCAGTTGCCATGCTAAAACCAGACAAACTTTCCAGCAGTTTCAAAGAAGCAGAATCTGCAAATGCTCCCGAGGTTGTGGGCTATACGCATCAACCACCTGTTGAAAAACCAGCGCAAACGTCTGTCATCAAAGCGGCGACATGGGAAGATGCAGCAAAAGAAATAAAAGATGACGATGCACCTACTGCTCCTGCTGCGCCAGTGGAGCTAAAGTCAGTGGAATCGAAACAGGCCGCTGTCTATGCGCCACCGAAAAAAGAAGCAGAGAAACCTGCCGCCGCGCCCACCTCTAAAGGCGCCTTCAAAGTTCAGCTTGGGGCGTATCCTTCCGAGGCGGAAGCGAAAAAAGATTTCGCGCGCATCAGCAAAAAATTCCCAGCCGCCAGTGGTCATGGCGTGGTGGTGGTCAAAGCCGAGCTGCCTAAAGGCACGTTCTATCGCCTGCGCCTTGCGGGCTTTGGCAGCAGTGCGGATGCCAAAGCTTTCTGCGCAAAACTCTCAAGCGGTGGGCAGGCTTGCATCGTGGCGAAAGACTGATGGAACGCCCCGTTGCCTCTGCCATTTTTGGCGTTTCTGGCTTGGAGCTGACTGCTGAAGAGCGTCGCTTTTTCGCTGACCTCAACCCGTATGGCTATATTTTATTTGCACGCAATTGCGAATCACCGCAGCAAGTGTCGGAGTTGGTGGCCGAGCTAAAATCCATCGCAGGCCGCGCCGATGTTCCCATTCTCATTGACCAAGAAGGGGGCCGTGTCGCTCGCCTCAAACCGCCACACTGGCCAGCTTTTCCATCCGCTGCCGCGCTTGCGGCGATTTATAAAAATGACATTGAGAAAGCTAAACGCGCGGTTTATGTCAATGCGCGTCTGATTGCGCATGAACTTGCCTCACTTGGTATCACGGTTGACTGTGCGCCGCTGGCGGATTTGCCGGTGGAGGGCGCGCATGATGTGATCGGCGACCGCGCATTCGGCCACACTGCCAAGCAGGTGATAGCGCTTGCCCGCGCAATGGCCGATGGGCTCATGGATGGCGGCATCGTCCCCATCCTCAAACACATTCCCGGTCATGGCCGCCCACGCGCTGATAGCCATGAAGAACTGCCAGTTGTAACGGAATCATTAGAGGTTCTGCGCGCGACGGATTTTGTGCCGTTTGTAGCGCTGCGCGACTTGCCGATGGCGATGACCGCGCATGTTTTGTTCACTGCGATTGACGATAAAAATATGGCCACTGTGTCTCCCGCCGCGATTAAAATTATCCGCGAGGAAATTGGTTTTGACGGGCTGCTGATGAGCGACGACTTGTCGATGAAAGCAATGCAGGGCGACTATGCACAGCGCACGCGCGACGCGCTAAATGCTGGCTGCGATGTGGTGCTGCATTGTAATGGCAAGATGGAAGAAATGTTAGAGGTGGCTTCTGCATTGCCGCCGTTGACGGGCGCGAAATTCGCCCGCGCCATGCTGGCGATGGAATCAGTCGGTGACGCGGGGGAATTTGACGTTGCATCCGCCCGCGCCGAGCGCGATAGCCTGCTCTCTATGGTCGCCTAAATGGAATGGATTTTAGACGCTGCCGCATGGGTGATTCCCGTGGTGCTGGCCATCACGCTGCATGAGGCGGCACATGGTTGGATGGCAAATAAATTTGGTGACGACACGGCAAAAACGCTTGGCCGCGTGACGTTCAACCCGCTCAAACACATTGACCGCTATGGCACGATTATTCTCCCTGGCCTTTTGTTCCTCGCAAATTCTCCCGTTTTGTTTGGCTATGCCAAGCCCGTTCCGGTGAATTTTTATCGCCTTCGTCCGGCGCGTATCGGCATGCTCATGGTGGCGCTCGCGGGGCCTGTCACCAACGTAATTCTTGCGCTGATTGCCGGAGCACTCCTACATCTTGACCAATTTATTACGCCTGAAGAAGCGCCGTTTTTATTCCAAAATCTTTATCGTGCGGTGATGATAAATTCCGTGCTTGCGGTGTTCAACATGCTGCCGATTTTGCCGCTCGATGGTGGTCGCGTGGTGGACTCCATGCTCTCTGGCCGCGCAAAATATTATTTCGGCAAAATCGAACCTTTTGGCATCTATCTGGTCATGGCCGCGCTCATTATTCCGCAACTCCTTGGCATCGAAGAGCTGCAAGGCTGGCTCTCTGAGCCAGTTATGTGGCTGGCCGAGCAAGTTTTATGGGCAACTGGCAACGGCCAGTGATTTTTTGTCATTCCGAGCGAAGTCGAGGAATCCGAAGGGTTTAGGATCCCTCGATTACACTCGGGATGACAAGAGTGGTAGAACCTGCTAAACCTCGTCTATTCTTCATCTAAAGGAGCAAAATTATGTTGAGTATGTCGCATCTGCTTATTGTCCTGCTGATTGTGCTGGTGTTGTTTGGTTCGCGCCTGCCAAAGGTGATGGGCGATCTTGGTCGCGGAATCCACAACCTGCGCGAAGGTTTGAAGGGCGATGAGAAAAAGCCCGATGACCAAGATAAGCTGAACTAAAAAATGTTCGATTTTTCCTTCGGAGAATTGCTGGTCGTCGTCGTGGCGGCGCTTGTGTTCATCGGCCCTAAAGAGCTGCCGGTGGTCATTCGCGCGCTGGCGGGGGCGATGAAGGCCATTCGCGGCCTTGCGCAGGATGTGGGCAAAATGTTCGAAGAACTTGCGCGTGAAACAGGCGTGCAGGACATCAAAGAAACGCTGGAAAAAGACATCACCCTCATTCAAGGCGACGACGGCAACATGTATGAGTCGTATGACGTGAGCAAAGTGAAGTTGTCAGCATCGACGATAATTGAGGATAAGAAAGTTTAGGGGGTTGACGACTGTCCACGTGCACCTATTTCCCGCCCGCGCAACTGTCGAAATATCTGGTCGTCGATTTGCAAATACACCTGAGGTGAATCTTGGATGGGGGTAAGGCTAAAGACTTTGCCAAAATCAAATGAAATGCGGTTGGACTCAAGCAGTGGGATAATAATTCTTTTACACAATCCTTCCGCATTAGCCCCGGATTCACAGAGTATTTCTTGGTAGATTGTTGTTGTGCCTGTGCCTCGATGAATAGGGTGCGTTTGTGAAAAAAGATAATGGTGTAATCCATTAAGTTTGTTTTGCATCGCATAGGCAGGGAGGCTATTGCCTTTAATAGAGATGTGCATCTGTTGTTTGCCTGGGTTCCATTCACAAGCATCAATTTTAGTGTCGTGTAGGTGAATTGCTACCTTATCAGCATTCACATCATCCGTGCGCAAACCATACACCGTTCCTATGCGCGTTGGAGATTGCTGGACAGAAAAATCCACCAGGCCTGCGACCGCGTTGGCTTCTGCTTCAGAAAAACCATCCATGCGGACATTGATAGCCCCATCTCTGGCGGCGACGTCCTTTGCTTTTTCAATAATGCGGCGGGCAAATTTAAAGGCACTGAATGTCTCGATGCCATCATATTCAATATGTATATCTGTCATAAGTGCCTTATTTTAAGCTATAAATACTAAAGTAATTTAAAGTTTGTGCAAGGCACTATGTTTGCTTTATATTCTCGCTACTTATGAAACATGAACTTCCTCAGCAACCTCTCCTCGAACACCTTGCCGAGCTGCGCAAACGCTTGGTCATTTGCGTGGTGGCGTTCTTTATCGCCAGCATTATTGCGTATGAATTCGCGGCAGAAATCTATGCGTTCCTTGTGCAGCCACTGGCTGATGCGTTTGGTGATGCCAGCTCGCGCCGCTTGATTTTTACCGGCCTGACAGAAGCGTTCGTTTCTTATCTGCGCCTTGCGGTGTTTGCTGGTTTCATCGGTTCATTCCCCATCATCGCCACGCAAGTTTATTTGTTCCTCGCGCCGGGTTTATACAAGCATGAGCGCCGCGCATTGATTCCCTATCTGGTGGCGTCGCCTGCGCTATTTTTTGTCGGTGCGGCGTTTGTGTATTATCTGGTTTTCCCCGCCGCGTGGCATTTCTTTCTGAGCTTTGAAGCGCCTCGCGGAAGCAGTGGATTGCCTATTCAGCTTGAGGCCAAAGTGGCGGATTATTTGAGCCTTTCGATGCATCTTATCCTCGCCTTTGGCATTGCGTTCCAGCTGCCGGTGGTGCTGGTTCTACTCGTGCGCTCGAACATTGTTTCGCTCTCCGCGCTGCGCTCTGGCAGGCGTTATGCGGCTTTGGCGATTGTTACCGTGGCGGCGTTCATCACCCCGCCAGACGTTTTTAGCCAGATTGCGCTTTCGGTTCCGCTCTATCTGCTTTATGAAATCTCTATTCTCTTATGCCGAAATCAGGAGCAAAAAAATGCATGACATTAAATTCATCCGCCAAAACCCCGAAGCCTTCGACGCTGGCTTAGCCCGTCGTGGTTTAGATCCTCGTGCTCAATTTATTATTGCGGCAGATGAAGCTGACCGCAAGCGCAAGCAAGAATTAGAAGAGCTGCTTGCTAGGAGAAATAGTTTGGCAAAGGAAATAGGGCAAGCAAAAGCTAAAGGCATGGATGTTGCAGATATTCTATCAATAGCAGCTTCTGTAAATGATGTGATAGCTGCTCAACAGAATATGCAGCCACTTGTTCAACAAGAACTGAAGACAACTCTCGAAACACTCCCCAATCTCCCCGCTGACGATGTGCCGCAGGGCAAAGACGAAAATGATAATATCGAGCTGCGCGTGGTGGGCGAAAAACCGAAAATGGATTTTGTGCCCAAGCTGCATGACGACCTCGGTGTGGCGCTTGGCCTCATGGATTTTGACGGCGCGGCCAAACTCTCCGGCGCCCGTTTTGTGGTGCTAAAAGGCGCACTGGCGCGGATGGAGCGGGCGCTCGCCAGCTTCATGCTCGATAGCCACACCGCGTTTGGCTACACCGAACATGTGACCCCCGCGTTGGTGCGGCGCAATGCAATGTATGGCACTGGGCAATTACCTAAATTTGCAGGTGATTTGTTTGCCACGCAAGTGCCAGAATGGCGAGAAACGGCTCAAGAGCTGGATCGACTATATGCGAAAACTTATGGCAGAATTCAAGAAGATGGAACCTTCGCTTTTCCGAGTGAAAATATTTCGGACAATGAACAGGAAATTGAATCTTTGCGAAATAAATTATTAGCTGACCATCTATACCTTATCCCAACCGCAGAAGTGACACTCACCAACCTCGTGGCTGATTCGATTTTGGAAGAAGAGCAACTGCCGATTCGCATGACCGCCTACACCCAGTGTTTCCGCTCGGAAGCGGGCGCAGCGGGCAAAGACACGCGCGGCATGATCCGCCAACATCAATTCGCCAAAGTCGAGCTGGTGTCGGTGGTGCATCCCGACCAATCCGCCGCCGAACATGAGCGCATGACCGGCGCGGCGGAGGAGATTTTAAAGAAGCTCGGCCTGCATTATCGCGTGATTGTGCTCTGCACGGGCGATATGGGTTTTAGCGCGCAAAAAACCTATGACATTGAAGTGTGGCTTCCCGGTCAGAGTGCTTTCCGCGAAATCTCCAGCTGCAGCAATTGCGGGCCGTTCCAAGCTCGCCGCATGAAGGCACGCTTCAAAGCCAAAGGCGCAAAGGAAACCCAATTTTTACATACGCTCAATGGCTCTGGACTTGCCATTGGCCGCACCATGGTCGCCATCTTGGAGAACTACCAGAACGCTGATGGCTCCATCACCGTGCCGCCCGCCCTGCGGCCATATATGGGCGGATTGGAAGTCATAAAATAATGCGAATCTTGCTCACCAACGACGACGGCATCACCGCCGAGGGGCTCAAAACCCTTGAGGGGATTGCACGCGAGCTTTCTGATGATGTGTGGATCGTCGCGCCCGAAACCGAGCAGAGCGGGGCAGGGCACTCGCTGACGCTCCATCTTCCGGTGCGCGTGCGTAAAGTGTCGGAAAAAACCTACGCCGTGAGCGGCACGCCGACCGATTGTGTTCTGCTCGCGCTCAAGGAAATCATTCCGAACTCCCTCTCCCTTTGGGAGAGGGTTGGGGTGAGGGCTGATGGAGAAAAAGCCCTCACCCAGGCTGTCGCCGCCCCTCTCCCAAGGGGAGAGGGTGCTCATGGCGTAGATCTCGTGCTGTCGGGCGTCAATCGTGGCAGCAACGCGGGCGATGACGTGACCTATTCGGGAACGGTGGCAGGCGTAAGCGCTTGATGAGCATTAAATTTCTGGAACGCGCTGACCCCAAAGGCCGCCCTTATTATTGGTTGGGTGGCGAGCGCGACAACGCAGCCGACCGCCCGGGCGTTGACCTCGACCTGCTGGCGCAGGGCCACATCACCGTCACCCCGCTGAACCTTGACCTCACCGACTATAAAACGCTGGAAAAGCTTTTGGCGTGAATTATTTTTCAGTCAATATATCGCTCGCATTCAGAAAATCTGAGCGTTTATAGTAACGCGTGATGTCGTCGTAGGAGTCAAGGCCGCTGTCTGTTGCTTTTTTCTGAATGAATGTAGCATCAAAGGTGTCGGCCACCGCTGCCGCTGTGCAGTGGCAGTTTTTTTGTTCTTCAGCATTGGTTGAGCCGCCATTTTTGCGCACGCCGCTAAGTTGAAATGCGCCGTGGCCATTTTGCCCGTGGCTGACCACAACCGCTAATGCTGCGCTAGAAATTGTCGTGCCGATGCTGGCCGTTTTAATTGTCAGGGGGGTCGCAAGCGTTGCTGTTGGGCTGTAGGTGATAAATGCACCAGTGGCGGTCATTTCTTTGCCAAGTGCATAGGTAAACCTTCCACCCCACGGGTCAAACGTAAACTCATCCGGCAAACCTAGTGTTCGCGTTGGCACAACGCCGCCAACCAGATTGCCATTAGAAAAACTGGCAGCAGGCGTGCCACCTGTGCATGTCCCAGGCGTTGCGGCTTCTTTGCTAAAATTAGCGTCAGAAATAGCAAGTGAGCCATCCGCCGGACAAGGCAGCCTGTTATTCGCCTTGCGAAAGCCGATAAGTGCAGCCTCAATTGCGTCCATTTTCATGGTGAGTTCGGCTTGTTTTTTGTCACGGGTCATCTGCGCGGCGATGTTGAGGACGCCGCCCAGCAACACGGAGATAACCGCCAGAACAATCGATAGTTCCAGCAGGGAGAAGGCGCGTTTGTGGGGCGAGGGTGCGTGCATGAGGATATCATTATACCATCTCATCTTCATCGCTTCCAGTGCTCTTTGCGCCTTGTCAACTTCCCTAAATACCATTATATTTTGCGCATTAAGAAAGATAATGCCATGAACCAATATACACTAGGAAAGCTCTTTGCTGCCGACGCCGCTGCCCCGCTCGTTGAGCAGCTTGCCACCACGCAGGAAGGGCTCAGCGAAGCCGTGACCACGGTAGAGTTTTACATTGAACTCGGTGTCATCGCCGCATCACTTTTTCTGGCATTGGTGGTTGGAAAGTTGCTGCAGCGCTATGTGCAGAACTATTTGTTCATCCACCCGCCGCAGCGCATCGACGCGGAATTTATCACCAAACCGCTTTCGCTCATAGGGCCAATTCTGGCGATGCTTTATCTCAGCGTGGCAAAGCCCATTGTGGAGCGTTATGCACACAGTAGTAGTTGGATAGATTCAATCACGCAGCTGTGTTTTTTCTATATTCTGGCCAAGGCGGTGGTGCTGGTTTTGCGTGGGCGGCCAATCGGTTATTTTATCGCGGCGGTCATCATGATTATCGCGCTGCTGGATGTCACCGGCTTCATGAAATCCACCACCGTATATTTAAATTCGATGGCGTTTGAAATTGGTAAATTCAAAATATCCGCACTGAATTTGATTCATGGGTTAGTCATCCTCGTCATCGTGTTCTGGATGGCGGGGCTGCTCTCGCGCACGCTGGAGAGCTATCTGCGCCGTTCGTCGGGCCTGAGCTACAGTGCGCGCGAACTCATCGTTAAATTTTTCAAAATCTTTATCTACTTTGTCGCGTTGCTCATCACGCTTTCGGCCATCGGTGTAGACCTCACCGCCTTTGCTGTCTTCGGCGGCGCGCTCGGTGTGGGTATCGGTTTGGGCTTGCAGAAAATAACCGCGAACTTCGTCAGCGGCATCACGCTCTTGGTCGAAAAATCCATCAAGCTCGGCGATCTCATCGAAGTGGGCGGCATGACCGGCTGGGTGCGCGCGCTCAACATCCGCTATGCGCTGGTGGAAACGGCGGATGGCCGCGAACTGCTCATCCCTAACGAGCAGCTCATTTCCACGCAGGTGACCAACTGGACGCACAGCAACGAAGAAGCGCGGGTGGAAATAAAAATCACGCTCGATCATAAAACTGACGCCCGCCGCGCCATCGCGCTTATGCTTGAATGCGCTAAAGCACACAAGCGCACCATAAAAAAACCCGAGCCCACCTGCTGGCTGCGCGAGTTCAACGACAGTGGGTTGCTGTTTATGCTGACCTTCTGGATAGCGGACGTCCACGATGGCCGCAATGGCCCGCAAAGTGACGTTATGCTTGTGCTGCTAGAACGCTTCCGCGCCGAGGGGATTGAGCTGGCTGAGCGTAAAGAATAACCTTGTTCATTGATTTTTAATGTTTTTTGCATTATAGTGCTCGGGTTTTTCACTCAAAGGATACCCGCATGGCCTTCGCTCCTAAAACCCCCGCAGACTGGGAAAAACTCGCCGCAAAAGACCTTGGCAAAGACAAAGCTGGCAACGAAGTGCCGCTGGACTCGCTGACGTGGAAAACGCCCGAGGGTTTTGATATCAAGTCGGTCTATACTGCCGCAGATCTTGAAGGCATGGAATACACCAATACGCTGCCTGGTTTTGCGCCGTTCGTGCGTGGCCCGCGCGCGACGATGTATGCCGTGCGCCCGTGGACCGTGCGTCAATATGCTGGTTTTTCCACCGCTGAAGAATCCAACGCCTTTTACAAACGCAACCTCGCTGGCGGCCAGAAGGGCCTCTCCGTGGCGTTCGATTTAGCCACCCATCGTGGCTATGACTCTGACCATCCGCGCGTGGTGGGGGACGTAGGTAAAGCAGGGGTAGCGATTGATTCTGTGGAAGACATGAAAATTCTGTTCGATGGCATTCCGCTGAACGAGATGAGTGTGTCGATGACGATGAACGGCGCAGTGCTGCCGATTCTGGCGAGCTACATTGTGGCGGGCCTCGAGCAGGGTGCAAAGCTCGAAGAGCTGCAAGGCACGATTCAAAACGACATCCTCAAAGAATTCATGGTGCGCAACACCTATATTTATCCGCCTGCGCCGAGTATGCGCATTGTGGCCGACATCATTGAATACACCGCGAAAAACATGCCTAAATTCAACTCGATTTCCATTTCCGGCTACCACATGCACGAAGCGGGCGCGACCGCCGTGCAGGAGCTGGCCTACACCATCGCCGATGGTGAAGAATACGTCAAAGCCGCGCTTGGCAAAGGTTTGAACGTGGATGAATTTGCGCCGCGCCTGTCCTTCTTCTTTGCTATTGGCATGAATTTTTTCATGGAAATTGCCAAGCTCCGCGCCGCGCGTTTGCTCTGGGCGAAGACCATGAACAAATACAATCCGACGAATCCAACATCGTCGAGTTTGCGTACGCATTGCCAAACCTCCGGCGTGTCGCTCACTGAAAAAGACCCGTATAATAACGTCATCCGCACCACCATCGAGGCACTCGCCGCAGTGCTGGGTGGAACGCAGAGTTTGCACACCAACGCGCTTGACGAAGCCATTGCGCTGCCCACCGATTTTTCCGCGCGCATCGCCCGCAACACCCAGCTTATTTTGCAGCATGAAACCGGCGTGACCAAGGTGGTCGACCCGCTCGGCGGCAGCTATTACATCGAGTCGCTGACTAATAGTCTGGTTGCGCACGCGGAAGAGCTTATCGCCGAGGTGAATGAAGCGGGTGGCATGATAAAAGCCATCGAGGCAGGCATTCCCAAACAAAAAATTGAAGAATCTGCAGCGCGTCGTCAGGCGCGTTTAGACCGCGTGGATGATGTGATTGTCGGTGTGAATAAATATGCCCTCAAAAAAGAAGACCCAATTGATATTCTTGACGTGGATAATGCCAAGGTGCGCTTGGGGCAAATTGAACGCCTCAAAAATATCCGTGCCAGCCGCGACGAAACCGCGTGCCAGCTTGCGCTTGGCGCGCTTTCCGCTGCAGCGGCCAGTGGCCTCGGGAATCTTCTTGAATTAGCGGTCAAGGCCGCTGCCTTGCGTGCTACTGTGGGGGAAATTTCCTCTGCGCTGGAAAAAATCTATGGCCGCTACAACGCGCAAATACGCACCATTTCAGGAGTATATGGCTCTGTGTATGACGCCGACGACAGCTTAAAACCCATCCGCGAAAAAGTGGCCGCGTTTGCCAAGAATGAAGGCCGCCGCCCGCGTATGTTGGTAGCGAAAATGGGCCAAGACGGGCACGATCGCGGCGCAAAAGTCATCGCCACCGCCTTTGCCGATATGGGCTTTGACGTGGACGTGGGCAGCCTCTTTGCCACCCCTGAAGAAGTCGCTCGCCAAGCCATCGAAAACGACGTGCATCTGGTCGGCGTTTCCAGCCACGCGGCTGGCCACAAAACTCTCGTGCCGCAACTCATTGCCTCGCTCAAAGCCGCTGGCCGCCCCGATATCATGGTGGTGTGTGGGGGGGTCATCCCCGCGCAGGATTATGAGTTCATCACCAAGTCTGGCGTGGCCGCCATCTTTGGCCCAGGCACGAACATCCCCGATGCGGCAGAAAAAGTTCTCGCGCTGGTCGCCGCGAAAAAGAAAGCGGCTTAGTTAGCGTTGCAAGCTTGTTGGGGAAATGTCACAGAAAGAATCTTGATGCATTTGTGATGAGCGAAACGAGTTGAACTCTTTATGCAATTCATCGCCTAATATTTCTTTTGCAGCCCTATTCTCATGCCATTTATTCATGTATTTTTCGTAGGATGATAGGCGTTGAGGCGTTACTCTTGCGGTGTTTTTTTGCTCTATTGGAGATTGATGTTTTAGGCCTTGGTATATCCCACCAACGGCAAAGAGTGTTGCAAAAATAGGGTCGCAATTTGCGCCAGGAAGGCGATTTTCGAGCCGCGCTAGTTTTGGTTTTTCCTGGTCGCGTACAAGTAAACTTGATTTTGCTCTACTGGTTTTATCGCTGGTAGCGATTTCATAGCGGCTGTAACGCACAAGCGATTGCTGAGATTCTACAATAAGTGGCAACAGATCCATTTGCGTCTGCAATACCCTTTCTTTGACCCCTTCTAACAATGGATTGCCTCCATTCTGCGGGGGGATCGGAATATATTGTTTCCGTTAGTATCCCATAAGCTTAAATTGATATGTAGACCGGCGCGTGAACCTTCGGTTTCTTTTGTGACGCTTTGATCTATAGCCCAGAATTTAGCATGTCCTTGCGTTAGTTCGGGGGTGCGCTTTTCAATCATTCTTTTATAGGCAAGTGCTGCGCGTGCCATTGTTGATGGTGTATGATTTATTGGGTCGCGCGTTTTGTCATTTACGCCCAACACAAGCTCATATTTTTCTGCGCCAGCTTCCTTCTCCAAGCGTTGCAAAAAAGGTGATTGGTCGAATGTATGTGGTCGAGCTTTGTGAGGGGTATGAAAGTCAGCTAACGAAAGACTGCTGATTGGAGGGGCATTATCTGCATTACGCAAATAAAATTCATGCTCGATACCGCATTGTATGCGCAGGCCATAATCACGCATAATTTCCTGCTCCAACTCAACAATCCGCGCTAGTGCCTTTTGTTGTAGTGGAGTTAGGTTTTCCATGTCAGGGCGATCGTCCATGCTCAGATGTATTTAATTAACGGGAAGAGGTATAATATTAAGAAATACGAGAATTGTACACTGGATACTTGTTCACAGTTCACAAAGAACGCGCGCCAAAATTCAATATTTTATATTAAAAAACAATGACTTGCTTAGCGTTTGACGCCCTGAGCCAATTCGCGGATGAAACCGAGGGCGGCGTCTTTGCCGTTTTTGGCGAACACATCCACTAGCGCGGAACCCACCACTACCGCATCTGCAAATTTAGCTACATCGGCTACTTGCGCCGCGTTTTTAATGCCAAAACCCACGGCAACGGGAAGGTCTGTGTATTCGCGCAATTTTTTCACTTGTTTTTCAAGGTCGCTGTTTTGGGCAGAAGCTGTGCCGGTGATGCCGGTGATGGAAATGTAATAGACAAAACCGCTGGCGGATTTGGACAGCATAGGTAGGCGGCCACCATCAGCGTCGTTTACGCCGCTAGTGGGTGAAATAAGGCGTATGAAATCGACGCCATTGGTGTAGAGCTGAGGCTTTAGCTCGTTTTCTTCCTCAGGCGGCAAATCCACAATAATTACGCCATCAACGCCGCTGGCTGCCGCATCCGCGCAAAATTTGTCTGCGCCATAACGATATATCGGGTTGTAGTAGCCCATGAGAATGATCGGTGTGGTAACGTTTTTTGTGCGGAATTCGCGCACAATTCCTAACACACCCGCCAGTGTTGCACCCGCGCTTAAAGCGCGAAGCCCAGCGGCCTGAATGGTCGGGCCATCGGCCATAGGGTCGGAAAAAGGGATGCCAATTTCGATGATGTCTGCGCCTGCAGCTGGCAGGCTTGCTAGCATACCTAAAGTTGCCGCCGCGCCGCCATCAAAACCCATAATAAACGGGATAAGTGCGGCGCGGTTTTTCTCGCGTAGTTGGCTAAAAACAGTGTCGATGCGTTTGGTCATGGTGTGGTTTTATCCTTATTTGCATGTCGCATTCAATGTTTTTATGGCGTGGGTGGCGGTAAATCAGTCAACAAACCATAGCGGATGTAGGATTCCAAATAAGTATCATACCAACCCATATGGATTCCCAAAAGTGCGCCAAGGCGTTCAATATCAAACAATGGAGCGGATTTGAGTAGCCATAATTTTTCATGATAATCGTTCAGATAAGGCGAAAATTCGATGGGGTATGCTTCCCTTCGTGCTCCGATATATCCTTGTGGAATGGCGTTGTGGCTAATCTGTGTATCCCCTTTTCTACGCACAACGGGCGGAATGCGTGAAAGCAGGAGGTCGGTGCTGCCTTTTTGGTCGATAATAGTGGAAAATGGGCCTGCCAAATATTCTTCGCGACCAACATGGTCGGTTATCTGCAGATCAAGGCGTGCTCGCCTAGCATCCGCTTCTTCATCCGCTGAGGCGCTGCGCCATATAACATCGTTGCGCCAGATGGATCTGTCGTAGGGGGTATAGGTGAAGGTGTCTTCGGCAAGGCGTGTGCGATAAACCCCCTTATGTGTGACTGCATCAGAGGGGAAAGGAAAGGCAACATAATAATAGGCTAGCGAGGCGATATAAAGATTGGTGATTATCAAAAATGCATAGCGTGTATAACTACGGAAATGGTCGGAGTAGAATGTATAGAGAATAAAAATAGAAACAAATACAGGCGCAACAAAATGGGCGCTAACATTGCTTCCAGAGCCAAACATTAGCGTGTGGGTTACATCCAGCATCACCCCCAGAGATAGCAATGCCAGCAATTGGGCGCGCGGGTAGTTAAATAAAAAATGTCGGCGATGCAGAGAAAAATAAAGCACGCCATAAAGACAGGCAGCTCCAATCAGTGCAGGGGTATAAAAGTCATAACGCAGTGATTGGGTAAAATAGTTCCAACCGACAGTATGTAGCTTGATATGGGATGCCATTTCGTAATAGTGCATCTGATAGTAGGAAGTTGGGAATAAAAAACCGTAATATATCAGGCAGAATATCAACCAAAATACCAGGGGTAAAAACGCCAAACACAGGCTGGAAATTTGAAGTTTAGTGCGATGTTTCCAAAGTGTTTGCACAAGCGCTGGGAGTATCAGAAGTACATTGGAGAAATGAGTAAGTGCAAGCAGTGTAGCGATCAGCACAAGGTGGGTGGGATGCTCACGTCGGCTAAAAAGCTGATGAATGAAACAGGCTAGCAGAAGCCATATCAGTGGTAATTCAAGCCCACTGCCAAGATATTCGCGGCAACTGCGCGAGGCCATGATAGCCAGAATCAGTACTAGACTTCTTTCAATGTATGGCGCGGGGATAATGCGTTGCAAAATATAGCAGGCGGCCAGTGTGGTGCTGATAGCAATAATGGCTAGCGCAAGATAGGGCTGTGCATTCCACAGATATAATGAGGGCAGATTGAGTAGAAGCCAGAGCGGGCTGTCATAAACTTGCACGCGCTCATCGATATTAAAACGCAACCCAAAACCATGCACTAGGTTTTGCAGCACGCGTAACATTATAAAAATATTATCGTTCAGCCAAAAACTATCAAATGTAAGGTAAGCACAAACGGAGCAAAATGCGATGTATAAAAACGCGTTACATCGAGATGTCGCACACTGCTCCATAGAGATCAATCAAGGCTGGAATGCGAGCCGTCGCAGCGCGGAGCGGATTTGGTGTTTTTGCAGCCACAAAGATACATCTTGCCGGTTTTTTCAGCGGTAAAGCGGACAGGAGCAAGACCGGTTCCAGAATGCTTTCCATCGCAGAAAGGTTGATTCGCGCTCAGGCCACACGCGCACCAAGCATAATTTTTACCTTCTTCTACATCAACAGCGTAAGCGCCTTTTTGCGCGATTTTAGGTTCGGTCATTTTAATTCTCCAATTCATCAATCATTGCGGAAATAATATTCAACCCTTGTTGCCAGAAATCCGGCTTGCTGGCGTCGAGGCCAAACGGCGCGAGCAGCTCCTTGTGGCGCAGCGTTCCGCCAGCTTTTAGCATCGTCAGGTATTTTTTCTCAAACTCAGCGCCTTTGCCTTTTTGCGCTGATTTTTCATATACCGCGTAGAGCGAATTGACCAAACAATCGCCAAACGCATAGGCATAAACATAAAACGGCGTGTGAATAAGGTGTGGAATATAGGTCCAATAATATTGGTAATCGCCGCTGAGCTTGATAGCCTTGCCAAGGCTTTCACCCTGCACATCCATCCAGATTTTATTGATCTGCTCCAGCGACAATTCGCCACTGCGGCGCGCGCCATGCACACGTTTTTCAAAATCGCAGAACGCAATCTGGCGAACCACCGTGTTCAGCATATCCTCCACTTTGGATGCGATCAGTTTTTTGCGGCGGGCGGCGTTTTTCTCGCGGCGCACCATCTCGCGGAAGGTGAGCTGCTCACCAAACACCGACGCGGTTTCAGCGAGCGTCAGCGGCGTATCTGACATCAGCGTTCCTTGTGCTGCGGAAAGCACTTGGTGAACGCCGTGGCCAAGCTCATGGGCGAGGGTCATCACATCGCGTGATTTGCCCTGAAAGTTGACCAAGAGATATGGATGCACGGAAGGAACTGTCGGGTGCGCGAACGCGCCGGGAGCCTTGCCGGGTGCGACCTGCGCATCAATCCATGGTTTGTCAAAAAACTCCTGCCCGATTTTGGCCAACGTCGGCGAAAAATGCGCATAAGAAGTCAGCACCAATTCCTTGGCTTCATCCCAGCTATATTTGCGGTCATCATCACCAGGGAGCGGGGCGTTTCTATCCCAATAATCCAGTTGTTTTTTGCCAAACCATTTGGCTTTGAGTGCATAGTAGCGGTGCGATAGCTCACCGTAGCTTTTTTGCACTGATGTCAGCAGCGCCTCAACCACTTCGTCTTCCACGCAGTTGGCCAGATTGCGCGAAGAAATAGGCTGTTTGAAGCCGCGCCAGTTGATATTTTTTGAGCTTGGCATCTTTCAGTTTTTCGCCCATTTCTTTGTCGCTAATTTTGTTCAGCGACAGCGTGAAAAACAGCGTGCGCGAAGAAAGCACGGTCAGTTTTTCCTGCACATTTTGATAGAACTGCGCGCGGGCGCTATCGGTCATATTCTGCGCATAAAGCAGCTGCGCATAGGAGCCGAGTTTGCCAAAAAGCTCGGATAAATATTCATATTCGACTATAGCCTTGGCCAGCGCCGCACCGGAAAGTTTCTCTATTTTCCCGGCGTAGGACTTGGCGAACGCCGCCGAGAGAGTGTCGGCCTTATCCAAGTCTTTCTGCACCGCTTTGTCGGTGTGTGAGGGATAGAAATCCGTCAAATCCCAAACGGGAAGCGAATTGGCAGATTTGGCCTTGCCTGCCGATTTTTTCGCGGCCATTAGTGATTATCCCCAACCGTTTTGGCAGGCGATCCTTTCTGGAATTCTTCTGCTGGTGAGGGCTTTTCTGGTTTTTCCATCGCTTTAGAAATCACTGGAGAAACTGGCGCAGCGCCCGCCGCTGCCGCGGGAGGCTCATTTGGTAACGTCGTCGGCACAGATGAATCGTCCTGCGCAGCGGGCGCTGTTTGGCTTTGTTCTGCGTTCATCAGATCGGTAAAAATTGAGTTTGCGAGTTCTTCAAACGTCATGGTGTTGATGTAGAAGATTCCGTTTTTCTCGCGTTTCAGCGGCAGGCTTACTTGCGTTTCTGCCTCCACAGGCGCGCCAGTCAGCTTCTGCAGAGCCATCGAGACAGGCCCTTTTGCCTGTTGTGGAATGATGTCGCTGGCTACGGCGTTTCCGGCATTGGTAATTGTCACTGTGCCATCCCCAAAAAATAGTGGATCATCAACCGCCGCAGAAGCTTTCCCTTCAGCCTTAATCTCAAACTCACTGCTTAAGAGTGATAGCTTGTTGATAGCAACATCTGCCAAGTTAGTGGTGGTGATTGCCGGCTTTTCTGCTGTTTCTGCTGTGCGCTGAACTTTAGATTTTATGTTTAAATCAGCTGCAAACGTGTATGGCTTCATCACCGTTTCACCATTGAGCAGAAGCACTTCCACGAGCGAAAGCGTATATTTACCCTCAAGAGTGTTTTCATCCACCTGCTTTTCGCTGTAGTGGCTGGCAATATTGCTGGCAACCAGACGCGCTGTTTGTGCGCTCGACACTTTGATGTTTTTGATGTCCAGATTGTAGATCCGTTCTTTTGAATCAGGTAGAACTGTTGAATTAATGACGGGTGATTTATCAAAAGCAATCTCTACGACACCAGTTTTAGGCGTGGTGGTATCATCCACCGATAGCGCGGGGGTGATGGTGATTTTTTCAGGCAGCGTCAGCACTTGCTCTATTGAATGCACATTTTTGATGGTGCCATCAAAATAGCTGAATTTAGGTGCTTCGAGGAAGGAAATGGTCGAGCGCAAATCGCTATTTTCCGTCACATTAATGGGGTCAGGAAAGTGGAAGAAAAGTTTTTCATCTAAGAATGCATCAGGCACCACAACGACCGATGCGGTGGACAGCGACCATTTGGAGGTGTCTGTCATCGATTTTTCTGCCAGCGATAGGGTGACATTGTGGATGATGGCGCGTTTTCCAAAGCCAATTCCCTCAAAGACCACATCACCATAGGTTAGTTTGCCTTCTCTGCCACTATCGGCCGCTTGTTTTTCAACGAACTTGGCTAGCGATTGTAGGTTTTTCTCAATGTTTTGTTTTGTAATAGCCGCACTGCTGCTCATCGCCATATAAGCAACGAGGCCAATAATGATGATGGGGCCGACAATACGCATAATGAGTGATTGTGGTTTCTTTGAGGAAAAAAATGGCATGGGCGACAAGCTCCAAAAGAGTGATGCGGACAACAAAGAGGAGGCATAATACTCAATTGGCGTGGAGAAAGCAACCGCTTGCTGGATGTATTTGGTTGCCCTTCATCTCACTCAGAGTTGAATTTTCTGCCGCTTGCGACGCTCTTCAATTCCCCCCTTCCGGTGTGTCATTTTTCTTGCCATTTTAGACTTTCAACCGGTTGACTGCCATGGGTGAGGTAACGATACGGAAGGACCAGCGAGATTCCAAGACCGGGCTGTTATATATAGAACAATGCGGCGATTTCTGATAAAGGAAAAAACATGGAACGCATCGGCATCTATCCTGGCACGTTCGACCCTATCACGGTGGGGCATCTGGACATCATTAAACGTGCGCTGCACGTTGTGGATAGGCTCATCATCGGTGTGGCGCTCGACACAGGAAAAGAGCCTGTGTTTGACCTGCCCATGCGCGGAAAATTGGTGCAGCAAGATGTGGAAACGCTTCTTGGGCCAGAGGCGGCGCGGGTGGAAGTGCGCACGTTTTCAGGGCTTTTGGTCAATTTTGCCGAGGAAGCGGGCGCGCAAATCATCATCCGCGGCATCCGCGCGATATCGGATTATGAATATGAATTTCAAATGGCCTGCATGAACGCGCGGCTAAAGCCGGATGTGGAAACCGTGTTCCTTACGGCGTCGGAGGATACGCATTTTATATCCTCTCGCTTTGTCAAACAGATCGCCCGCCTCGGCGGCGATATTTCCTCGTTTGTTTCACCTAATGTGGCCGAGCGTTTAAAGGCGTATTACGCGTCACTGTAACGGCTAATCATCATCTTCATCGGCACCGACACCGAGGTTTTCCATATCCATTTTTTTGAGCATTAAAAAACGTGATGTTCCCTGCGTTATCACGGGGTACATTTCCTGCTTAGAGATGACGCCTTGAAACTCAATTTTTTTAATAAATAAATCGAGCGCACCCATCGCACCTGCACCCGTCGTTGCGCCGCCCTGCACTTTATATAGGCGTACGCCGCTGAAAAATTCCGGCACTTTTGCCTTATAGGGAATTGGGTCACGAGCACCGGCAACGGCCTCCCATTTGGCACCGCGTATCCATTTGAGAATTTTTTCTTCATCACTCGTGAGGGCGATGGTGGAAAGGGGTTTTAAAAGTTGGCAGCTGATTTGCATAAAAACTCCTTTTATATATTCAGGAGTATGTGCTGTGAAAATGGTGCCGTCTATAGGAATCGAACCTACGACCTACGCATTACGAATGCGCCGCTCTACCAACTGAGCTAAGACGGCATACCAGAGATAAGAGCAGGTCTTTTAGCCAGAAATAGCCAAAAGCACAACGGAATTTTGTTGCGACTGAGAAAAATAGATATTTCGGGCGTTTTCTATCCACAGCTGGACTACGCTTGCCGCCTCTGTTACTACTCGCAACGGAACAAATTTTTAGGAGATATTTATGTCACTTAAGGGAAAAAATGCGGTTATCACAGGGTCAACCAGCGGCATCGGCCTTGCCATTGCGCATGTGCTGGCAGCGGAGGGGTGTAACATCATGCTCAACGGCATGGGCGACAAAGCCGCAATTGATGCCATTGTTGCAGAACTTCCACAAAAATACGGCGTGAAGGCATTTTATTCCGCGGCCGATATGACCAAACCAGCCGACATTCGCCAGATGGTGGCAGAGAGTGTGTCAAAGCTCGGAAGCGTTGATATTCTGGTCAACAACGCGGGCATTCAATTTACCGCGAGCGTAGAAGAATTTCCCGAAGAT
>RFOF01000130.1 GCA_009926845.1 Alphaproteobacteria bacterium | reverse complement strand
AAAAATATCAATGGGGATGCCACCGCGCGGATACCAGTAGCCGCCGATGCTCAGCCACTGAGGCTTTGCCGCTTCGATGAGGCGAAGAGCAATGGCTACCGTGCAATCTTCGTGGAACGCGCCATGATTGCGGAAAGACCCCAAAAATAACTTAAGCGATTTGCTTTCGATGAGTTTGGCGGCAGGCACATAATCAATCACCAGATGCGCAAAATCCGGTTGGCCGGTGACTGGGCAAAGCGAGGTGAATTCGGGGCAGGTAAAACGCGCCACGTACGCCACGCCCTTGTGCGGGTTCGGCACGGTTTCAATCACCGCCTTTTCAGGGGATGGTGCGATGCCCGCCTTGCTGCCGAGCTGACGAGTTTTCTTTTTGGGCGCGGCCATATCAGCGGGTAGCGGAAGTGGCTAAAGTATCCCAGCCTTGCTCATAATAGGTGCGGCCACCGGTGAGCGCGCTGCGGATATAGCTTGCGGCCATTTTTTTATCCTTCGCTAGCTTCGCATATAGGCCAAGAGCAGTGTTATATTCCGCGCCACCATAATAAGCACCCGCAATGGCCAGAGCGTCTTCTGCGCGACCCGCCGCTGCATGAACCAGCGCAGCGCTCATATCGGCGCGTTTGCGCTCATAGCTTCCAGGGGTGGCAGCAGCGGAAGCCTGTGATAGTGCTGCGCCTGCTTCTTTATATTTACCCTGTAGCGCTTGCGAAAGGCCAAAATTGCCAATAATAGTGGCGTTATTAGGGCTAAACTTGAGGGCTTCAATAAAATATTGCTGCGCTTCAGGCTGCATGTTGCGGGTGGTAAACAGCACCCCCATGCCATTTAAAGCCTCTGGACGGCGAGGATCAGCCTTGATGACCTCATCAAGCAGCGCGATAGAGCTGTCAAAGTCACCCTTGGCGATCAGCGTCAAAGCGCCGCCTTCCTTGGCTTCCAGAGAGTTTGGGTCAGCCTTTAGCAGGTCGGTGTAGATGGCAAAGGCCTTATCATATTCGCCGAGATGGCGATGCGCGGAAGCAAGGCCAAGGCGGGCCTCGCGGCTGCTTGGGTCAGCATGAACTGCGCCAGTATAACTTTGTGCCGCAGCTGAAAAATCGCCACGCAGCTCATCAAATTTGGCTTTTTTCATCCAACTTTGCACCACTTCCTGCGAAACCAGAGGCGCGGAAAGCACCTGTTCAGGCTTTGTGACAGCTGGTGGAGCCTCTTCAACGCACCCAGAAAGAGCGAAGATAAGAGCCAAAAATGAAATATTTCTTTGCATGTATTCTCTCCAACTAATATGGCAACAATAGCAGGAATTTAGCGTCAGGTTGATTTGGACACAAGGTTATATTTGCCTAAAGCAAAAACTCTTATTATGGTGCATCCTCATGAGCACAAAAAATACCGCCCCCAAATACAACTACCCACACCGCCATCTGCTAGGCATAGACGGGCTTTCCCGCGATGATGTCTATGCGATTTTGGACGTCGCCGAAGACTATGTGGAGAAAAACCGCCAACTTGACAAAAAGCATCCGCTGCTCAAGGGGCGCACGCTTATCAATCTGTTTTTCGAGGATTCGACCCGCACCCGCACCAGCTTTGAGCTCGCAGGCAAACGCCTAGGCGCCGACGTTATCAATATGTCGGTGTCTAACTCCTCGGTCAAAAAAGGGGAAACGCTTATCGACACGGCAATGACACTCAACGCCATGCACCCCGATTTTATCGTGGTTCGCCATCCTGAAAGCGGCGCGCCAGAACTGCTCGCCCGCAAGGTCAACTGCGCGGTCATCAATGGCGGCGACGGCAGCCACGAACACCCCACGCAAGCACTGCTCGACGCGCTGACCATCCGCCGCCACAAAGGCAAAATCGAGGGTCTGAAAGTGGCCATCTGCGGCGACATTCTCCACAGCCGCGTGGCTCGCTCGAACATGAAACTGCTGACGTTGCTCGGCGCAAAAGTTCACATTGTTGCCCCGCCAACGCTGATGATTGCCTGCCCAGAAGCCTATGGCGTGACCCCGTTTCACGATATGCGAAAAGGGATTAGTGATTGCGACGTGGTGATGACGCTTCGCCTACAAACCGAGCGTATGAATGGCTCATTTGTGCCGTCCAACCGCGAGTATTTCCACTTCTGGGGGCTCGACCGCGAGAAAATGGCCCATGCCAAGCCAGATGCCATCATCCTCGACCCCGGCCCCATCATCCGCGGCCTGCAGATCGACTCCGAGCTGGCCGACGACATTGAACGCAGCGTGATCCTCGACCAAGTTGAAATGGGCGTCGCCATCCGCCAGGCGGTTATGCATCTTCTCAATCCTCATGAAAAAATATAATATGCCAAAACAAAATTTTGCCCTGCCCACACACCAAAACAACCCGAACAAAAAAGTGGCCTATATCAACGCGCGCTTGTTCGATGCGGAATCTGGGCTGGACGCAAAAGGCGCGCTGCTGACGATTGGTGATTCCATCGCGGATTTTGGCCCACAATTGTTTAATGACGGCGTGCCCGAGGGCATCGAAATTGTCGATTGCAAAGGCCACCTGCTCACCCCCGGCCTGCTCGACATTCAGGTGCATTTCCGCGAACCCGGTCAGGAATATAAAGAGACCATCGCAACCGGCAGCAAATCGGCAGCCAGCGGCGGCGTCACCACCGTGGCCTGTATGCCCAACACCAAACCGGTCATTGACGACATTGCGCTGGTCGCCTTCATCCACAAGCGCGCGCGCGAAACCGGCTATGTCAACGTGCGAACCTATGGCGCGATCACCAAAGGCCAAAAAGGCGAAACCATCACCGAAATGGGCCTGATGGTCGAAGCTGGCGCAGTCGGCTTTACCGATGACGGTCTGCCAGTGATGCACTCGGGCGTGATGCGCAAAGCGTTTTCGTATGCCCGCGAACTTGGCGTTCCGATCGCGCAGCACGCGGAAGATTTAGGCCTCTCGTGCGGAACCTGCATGAACGAAGGGAAAATCTCGGCGCAGCTTGGCGTCGCGGGTGTTCCAAACGCTGCCGAAGCCATCATCGTTGAGCGCGACATTCTGCTGGCTGAACTCACCGGCGCGCAATATCACGTCCTCCATATCTCCACCGCCGAAGCGATTGACGCCGTGCGCCGCGCCAAGAAAAAAGGCCTGAACGTGACCGCCGAAGCGGCTCCGCATCACTTTACGCTGACCGACGAAGCTGTGCTGGAATATCGCACCTTCTCAAAAATGAATCCCCCCTTACGCGCCGATAAAGACCGCCTCGCCGTCATTGAAGGCCTGCGCGATGGAACGATCGACGCCATCGCCACCGACCACGCGCCACATGACCAAGAGTCCAAACGCGTGCCGCTGGCCAGCGCGGCCTATGGTATCGTTGGCTTGGAAACCATGCTCCCGCTTTCCCTCGGCCTATACCACAAAGGCATCATGCCGCTGCGCGATATCATGGCGGCGATGACCTATAAACCCGCCGACATCATCCACGTTCCTGCTGGCCGTATGAAAAAAGGCGCGCGCGCGGATTTGACGCTGATTAATCTGGATGTGGAATGGACGCTCGACCCCAAACAATTCAACAGCAAATCGCTCAACTCACCGTTCGATGACTGGACAACTAAAGGCCGCGCCATCCGCACGGTGGTGGGCGGCGACACGGTGTTCTGGTTGGCGTAAGCATGACTAAAAACCCTATCATCTGCGCAATCGACACCACCGATGTCGAAAAAGCCAAAGCGCTAGTGGAGCAAGTGTCCGAAAGTGTCGGTGCGATTAAGCTCGGACTAGAATTTTTTACCTACAACGGCGTCAAGGGGGTCGAAGAAATTGCTAAGCTCAACGTGCCTATCTTTCTTGACCTCAAATTTCATGACATTCCAAATACGGTTGGCAGAGCCATTAAAGCGCTTAGCAACCTAGATAATATTTTTATGACCACCATTCATACATCAGGTGGCAAAGCAATGATGGAAGCGGCAGCAGCGGCAGTTACCGAGGCATTTCAATTTAAGAATGAGCCTAAAGTTGTTGGCGTTACTGTTCTTACAAGTATGGATAGTGATGATTTAAGAGCCATTGGCGTTTCCAAAGAAATGAATCAACAAGTGCTTGATCTTGCAAAACTCGCAAAAAATTCTGGACTAAGTGGTATAGTATGTTCGCCGCATGAAATCTTACAAATTCGCGAACATTTACCGAAGAATTTTACATTGGTAGTACCAGGAATTCGTTTAGCAGGTGCAGTGACCAACTCTTTAGCTGCCGCATTAGGAGCTCATATAAACACATCATATGTCAAAAATGACGACCAAAAACGCGTAATGACGCCGCGTGAGGCAATGGACGCAGGTGCGACCTATTTGGTCATTGGCCGCCCGATAACCGAAGCTGCCGACCCTGCTGCTGCCGCGAAAG
>RFOF01000129.1 GCA_009926845.1 Alphaproteobacteria bacterium | reverse complement strand
ATGGCTGCTCAGCCTCGATGCCGATGAAGAAATAACCGCAGAATTAGCCGATGAGATTCGCGCGCTGTTCGCAAGTGGTGAGCCGACCACAGCCTCTGCATACATCTTGCGAATTCGCGATATGCTTCCGGGCGAAACAAAACTCGTGCCCAGCGCTCACACCAATTTTTGTATCCGGCTCTATAACCGCGAAAAGGCACGCTTCTCCGATAGTGCTGTACATGACTCCGTCATACCTCAAGATGCTACAGATGTAGATGATGAAATACTGCAAGCCCCCGTTCTTCACCGCTCGTTCCGCTCGATTGGCCACGCCATCGACAAGCTCAACAGCTACAGCAACGTGCAGGCGAGGAACCTCAAAAAGCTCCCCTTCCCGCTAGTGCGCCTCGTTATCGAATTTCCGATGGCGTTCTTCAAAGTGTATTTCATCCGCGGCTACGTCACCCGCGGCAAACGCGGCTTCGCCTACGCGATGGTCTATGCGTTTGGACGCTTTGTGCGGATTGCGAAATACCTCGATAAAAACTAGGCAGCTTCGGACTCTTCATCGAGTTCAGGGAGCATACCCAGCGCACGCAGATAGGTGTCGAGAACGGTTTCTTGTTCTTCGAGTTCCTGTGCATCCATTTTGCGCATTTTGAGAATGCTGCGGATGGCTTTCACGTCAAAACCGTTGCCTTTAGCTTCGGCGAATACATCGCGGATATCTGCGGAAATCGCTGTTTTTTCTTCTTCGAGTTTTTCCACGCGACCAATGATGGATTTCAGTTGGTCAACGGCCACGCCGCCTACACGATTTTTTTTAGCCATTTTTTAGCTCCCTGTTTTATTTATTTTATGTTGGCTGTATGAGATAGTGCCGCGCCGTAGATTTGTCAATGATGATGCCCGTAAGCATGCGAATGTTCGGGATTATGCCCATGGGTGTCATGGGTTAATGCACATTCCTCGCCGCAATCACCTAGCTCTATTTGAATGGTCACATGGGTGATGGTGAATTTTTCCGCCAGCGCATTGACAGCGCGCCAGATGAATGCATCGCCAGGGTGACCAGCTGGCATCAGAAGGTGAACGGTCATCGCCGTTTCGCTAGTGCTCATCGCCCAGATGTGCAGATCATGCACTTCTTTGACGCCTTCAAGGCCGGCTAAAAACGATTTAACTTCCGCAGGGTCGATATTGCGCGGAACGGCCTGAAGTGCCAGATTAATAGAATCGCGGAGCAGACTCCACGTGCCAACAATAATAGCCAGCGCAATCAACAAACTCACGAGCGGATCAAGCCATAGCCAACCTGTGTTCATGATAACAAGTCCAGAAATAACCACACCAAGCGAGATGAGCGCATCGGCGACCATGTGTAAAAATGCACCGCGAATATTAAGGTCACCTTTACCGCTGCGCATAAAAAACCATGCGGTCAGCGCGTTGATTAACACGCCAAAACCCGCCACGGCCATCACCGTGCCGCCCGCCACTGCCTCACCGCTAGAAAATCGCTGGATGGCCTCAAGCCCTATGCCACCAACAGCAAGCATAAGTAGCGTACTATTGGCCAGCGCGGCAAGAATGGAAGAGCTTTGCAGGCCATACGTGTAGCGCTCGGAAGGCTGACGCTTGGCCAGCAACATCGCCCCCCACGCAAGGAACAGGCCAATGACATCGCTGGCGTTATGCCCGGCGTCCGCCAGCAGCGCGAGCGAGTTGGCCTGCAAGCCATAAATCACCTCGGCGATGATGAATGCACAATTCAGCCCAATACCCCAAACGAAGGCTTTACTGTGGTCTTGGTGCGGGTGATGGTGATGGTGCTGTGAGTGGTCAAACATAAGGGGTTTTCAGCTTTCTGGAACGTCCATAAAGCGGATGCGCGATCCGTTGAACAAAAGGGTGATGGTAGTGCGCGCCGGTTGTTGTTGCAGGTTGAAAAAGCCGCGATGCGCGGCCACCAGACTTTTGGCAAGTTCGAGCCCTATATTTATTTCATCCTGTGCCGGCACTGACTTTGTGCCGTCGGGCTGACTACCGCTTTGGATAGTGCGATTGGCTAGTTGTAGCAGATCCGCTGGTGTATAAGGTGATTCTTCATCCGTGGTGAATACCAATGTGAGGCAATGACGCTCTTTTTGTTCATTAACCACACGCCCTTCAATAAGTAAGGTGGATTCAGGTTTAGCAAACTCAAACAAATAGAGCATAAGGTTCATGAATATCTGTTGCAACCGCTGTTCATCACCCATCAGATAGGGCATTGGGTCATGCAGCACTACTTTGACACCTAATTTTTGCGTCTGCATTTTATCGGCAAGGAAGCGAAGCGTTTTGCTTGCCACCATCGAAATATCCACTGGCTGTTCAGTGATTTTTAAATAAGCCGTTTCCACTTTTGACAGCGCGAGTGTATCACGCAATTCTTCAAACAGGACGGTTCCGATACTATATATCTCATTCGCAGTGCGCTTATAATCCTCATTCGGAAGTGAGCCAAAACGCTGCTCTTTCAATCCTTGTGCTGCATTAATCAGTCGATTCAGCCGCGCCAACAGTTCTTGGCAAATGCAGCCCAAAAGCTCCGATTTACTACGGTTGGATATGTCCGCATCAATGCGGGCGCGACGCAACATCAAAATTTTATTTTGCAGCTCATCTTCCACCCGATGCGTCTCATCAATATATTCGCCAATGCGGCGAATCTGCGTAGCCAGCCCTTCAATCTCAACCGCACCAGCTTTGGGGAAAGCAATCTTCGTGTTGCCCTTGGCAATTTGGGCAGTTATGGTGGTCATCTCTAACACGGGGCGAATCATCTTCAGACGCATAATCCATAGAAAAAGCACAAAAAATACAGCAATCAGCATCATCTGCGCCAAGCGAGAGAACAGCACAGTGCGCACCGTCACGTCACTATAATGCGGGTCATAGCCAAGCAATATAATGTAAGGATAATCCGCTGATATCCGATAATAGGAATATTTTCCCGTCCCCCAAAACAAACTACCAAGTGTAAGCAGGCCAGATGGGCGACTCACAAAGTCTACGTTTTGCAACTTTTGCGCCGGAAAATTATTCGTTAGGAAATCAGGGTCTTCCGACACCTGCGTCAATGCAATAAGCGTTTTACTGATGATGGCAAAGCTCATGCCATCGCGGCGCACCAAATTGCTAATGCGCTCGGTGAGGGTGCTGATGTCAATGCTGATAACAATAGTGCCAATAAACTTACCTGTGGAATCAGAAATACCCATCGCCACCGGAATAACCCAACGGTTAGATACGTGGCCTTCCACTGGCCTACCTATTTGCATTTTCCAAGGATCCGTCACCGCGCTTTTTACATAATCGCGGTCCGATGCATCCACCGGAACGTCGAGTACTCCTTGAGCGCTGCTAACCACTATTTTTTCTTCTGGATTAACGACGGTAAATACCGCGTAGATATAGCCTTTGCTGTCAAAAGACTTCAGCGTTTGCGCCATTTTTGTCAGGTCATGTGTGGGGTCAAGCGCGAACTGTTTTCCCAGCGCCACGAGCATATGGCTTGCCGCCTCCATCTCCCCCGCCAACGTGCGCTCAACACGCGCTGCTTCTTTTTCCAACTCATTCTTGATACGTTCGGAATTTTTTTCGTATGTGCTGTAGATAACCCATGCGGAAATAAGACTAAGCAGAAAGAAAACCGCAGCCGAAAGAAGTGCAAAATCACGTGATAATGATGGTTGTCCCCAATAGCCCCGCATTAGCCGCCTTATAAAAAAGAGTGCAAATTCGATATGACTATAAGAGTTTTTATACGCCTTGGCAATCCAAGGTTATTCGGCGAGGGCCATGCCAGAATCGCTTTGTTTGCGAACGGCAGTCGTTTCAGCAAAACCGGCGCTTGAAATAGACGTCGCGCGAGAAAGAATGCTGCGCGGTTTCTGCACCAAAGCAGACGTATTTTTATCAGCTGCTCCAGCGATAGGCTCAGTCATTTCTGGCGCGAACAAAAGCGGTTGCGGCTTGCCTTTGAGCGAGTTGCCCAGCTCATCTTTTGGCGCGCACGGAAAATCCTTATCCGGCTCGGCAAAGAAACGGCTAGCGATGTAGAGAATGCTAGCAGAAGCGGCGGTAGCGAAAATATCCATCGCGGTCAACCTGCCATAACGGAAGGCTTTAGTTTCAACCCCATTAGGTAAATGTGTCGGCAATTTAAGTGGCTTGCAGACAACTTTTTTTGCAAAATCTTCTTCAAATTTGGCAAACTTCTCTTTACCCAGCAAAGCCACCGCACCTTTAATGCTACCCAACACAATACCAAACGCCACTAAGCGACTTTTGAGGATGCTTCCCCATGTTTGATCGGCTTCACGTTTTATATACCCCTATCGTCTGAAGCGTTGAGAGTTTTTTAACGTAAGTGTGCGTAAGTGTCTAGGATGTCTGGCACATTATTATCATCTGAAGTTCGCGCAC
>RFOF01000128.1 GCA_009926845.1 Alphaproteobacteria bacterium | reverse complement strand
TTTTAAAAAGAACTTCATGAGCCATACATTACTTGCTGCCGCATAAAGAACCAATAGGATTGAAGCATTGACTTGAAAAAACTCTCCCCCGCCGGGGGAAGCGAGGGAGAGGCCACCACGAAACGCTGTGATGTATAACTATTTAGCAGCAGGAGCGGTTGCCGCTTTGGCTGCTGGCTCAAGCTTGGCAGGAGCGCTGCTCAGCGTCACCGGCGCGCCGTCTTTGGTCTGGATGGCGACGCCACCGACCTTCAGCTCCTGCTTGGTTTCAGTGCTGCTGGTTTTTGCAGGTTCCATTTCGATCTTGCCACCTTTGATGACAAAATGTTCTTCACCTTTTGCCAGCACAGGTTTTTCGGTGCCGAAAATAAAGCCGACATCTTTGCCTTTGCTGTCATAGGAAGCATTTTCCTTCAGCGTCACCGTTTCTTCCTCGCCGCCAATGTTCGCGATGAATTTAGCATCGGTCTTATCGGTGTTGGTGAGGGTTGCAGCGCTGGCAGCAGCAGCAAACGAGAAAGCAGCAACGGTAGAAAGCAAAATGATCTTCTTCATATAACGTCTCCTAAATATGTGTTTCGGTGCATGATTGCGCCGATAGGATTAGTTATATGCCCACCCGCCTTGCGGCATTATGTCCGCAAAATGACATTTTTGTTATCTTCGACGAAAAAAGCCCTTATACACTTTGATATATGCCTGAAATACGCCTTACCCGTCGCAAACTGGTCCAGATGCTCGCACTCCTTGGTGCAGGCGGGGCGACGTGGCGTTATTGGCAGCATTTTGCGCAAGATGAAACGGTAATAAAAGCCCCTGCTGCGCCTGCCGATGCAGAACACCCTTCCCTTCAAATCTTTGCAGCCCTCTGCGCAATGGTGACATTGCGCGACGACCTCGACCACGAGACCACCAAGAAAATGTATGATGTATTCATGGATGAGCCTTGGGGGCCGCAGCATATCGCGGGTGCATACCAAAAAATGTACCACGCGCTCGGCGGAAAGAAACCAGCCACAAAACTTTCCGATGGCGAAAGCTGGTTTGTTTCGCACCTGCTGACCACCTGGTATCTGGGCATCTATTATCATGAGAAACGCCCCACCCAGCGCATCACCTATGAACATGCGCTTATGTTCAATATCATCCGTGAATTAGCACCCATCCCTTTTATTGATTCCACTGGTTTTGGTCATTGGGCACATGCGCCGGAGAGTGCGCATGGCTGACGCGCTATTTGATGCAGATGTGATTGTCATTGGCTCAGGCGTAGCAGGCGCGATGACAGCCTATAAACTAGCGCAAAAAAACCTCAAGGTCATCGTGCTGGAAGCTGGACCACGCATCGAGCGCGGCGAAATGCTGCGCTCTTTTGCCGACACATGGAAATTGGACTATTCGGGTGGATTTCCCAACACAACCCACGCCCCACGCCCTGATTGGGGTGACACCCAAAATCGCACCATCACTTTTACCGGAGCTGATACTACCCATACTGAATATCTGCGTGTGGTTGGTGGAACAACATGGCAATGGAACGCCAATTGCCTTCGGTTTATGCCTTCAGAACTTAAAATGCGCAGCACACATGGGGTTGGGGTCGATTGGCCGATTGATTATAAAACTCTTGAGCCGTTTTACTGCGAAGCAGAAAAAGAGATGGGTGTATCCGGCGATAGCGCCGCACATGATGGTTCGCCGCGCTCTGCGCCCTTTCCGCTCCCACCCATTCCACTTACCTATAGCGATAGCTTGATCGCTAAGGCTTTGCACTCAACAGGCATCAAATTTGAACATCGCCCCGTGGCAAGAAATAGCGTTGCCTTTCAAGGGCGAACGCAATGTGAGGGGTTTGGGACATGCGCCCCTCTATGTCCTTCAGGCGCACAATATTCCGCAATGACGCATGTCGAACTTGCAGAAAAAGTGGGAGCCCGCATCATTGATAATGCGCGCGTTGATAGGTTAGTGGCAGATGCGGCTGGAAATATCATCAGCGCAGAAGGAAAACGCAGCGATGGCACAAACTTTATCGCGCGCGGCAAAAACTTCGTACTCGCCGCCAATGGTATCGAGTCGCCACGTTTGCTCTTGATGAGTGCAAGCGAGCATTATGCCAAAGGGCTTGCAAATAGCTCAGGTCTGGTCGGGCGCAACTTCATGGACCATCCGGGTATTTTATGCCAAATGCGCATGCCTGCACCCATTTTCCGTGGGCGTGGGCCGCGCAGCACGATGGCGACCTATCATTTCCGCAATGGTCCTGATCGCAAAACACAAGCAGGCTGGCTGATGACTATCAACAATAGCTTGCGCATGGACGATATAACCAACCGCTTTCTGGAAAAAAAACTAGTACCGCCAGAACTCGACGCCGCTATTCGTGATTACGCTATCCATGAAGTCGAATTTGAAACCCAAATGGAGCAGCTCCCCGATGAACGCAACGGTTTTAGCCTCAACTGGGATGAGCGCGATTCCGCCGGACAACCACGTATGCAAATGCATTACAATTTTGGTGAATATGAAAAAGCAGGATTTAAAAACATACAAATACAGTTTGATCGCATAGCAAAACACATGGGAGCGCAAATTATTCAGACCAGCAAACCATTTGGGCATTATCATATTCTGGGCATGACCCGCATGGGTAATGGTCCAAAAAGCTCCGTTGTGGATGCCAACTGCCGAGCGCATGACCACAAGAACCTGTTCGTAATAAGCTCCTCGGTATTCCCCACCGGCGGCACCGCCAACCCAACACTTACCATCGCCGCGCTGGCTTTGCGCAGCATTCAGGCTATTTTAAAGTAAAAAATACGGCCTACCGATGTTAATTTTTCACTTGAGCAATAAGCCGCATTCATTTGTTTTTAAAGGGTTTTTAACCTTCGAAGAAAGCAGAGCCTCACTTAATCCGCGCAACCTGCCCAAACATGCCAATACACACACTTCTCCCTGCACGTTCCGCCCTAATCCATCCGCGGCAGCTGGTCGATTTTTCTGTACTTCCATACAAAACTGGGCTACAAAGACTTCAGAGTTTGGTTTACTCTTTATGAACACAGCTGCAGAATATCTTCGATACTCTTTCTCTGACGTTTCTAAAAGAGGCAAGGTTTTGCCTTACAGCTCTTAGGGATTTGCATGTCGCAAATGTCTAAATGTAAACGCCACTGAAAGGATATTCTCATGGCTACTGGTATTGTTAAATGGTTCAATCCAACTAAAGGTTTCGGCTTCATTCAACCTGATCAAGGCGGCGCAGACGCGTTCGTTCACATCAGCGCTCTGGAACGTGCTGGCCTCAACACCCTCAACGAAGGCCAAAAAGTGAGCTATGAGCTCGCTACCGAAAAAGGCAAAACTTCGGCTGTAAACCTGAAATTGGTTGCTGCTTAGTTTTTGACTTCTAAGTTAAAAAGCCCTGCGGGTGAAAACCCGCGGGGCTTTTTTTGTGTGCTGTGTTATGATATTACGCGTGAGCGTGGTAAAACAGGGGCAGGTTTAGATTGCCGCTTCAATCATGATTTCCACATCATATCCTTCGGCGGCGAGTTTAGCCTCAACGGTCGCACGCGCCGGTGTTTTTTTCGGCACGACCCACGCGTCCCACGCCTCATTCATTTGCGCGAATTTGCTGATGTCAGTTAGCCAGATATTCGCCTTGATGATGCGGGTTTTGTCGCTGCCCGCCTGCGCGAGAATGCTGTCTATCTGCTGTAGAATTTCTTGCGTTTGCTGGAATACCGAACCGCCAACGGTTTTATCCGCGACGATGCCTGCGGTGTAGACTTTCCCACCGTGGATAACGGCTTCGCTCATGCGCGCGCCAGCTTCAATACGTTTTAGTTCGGTCATGTTTTGCTCCTACAATGATGATTATTTTCCCAGCATACTCAGCGCCACGGCTTCGGCAATCTTAATTCCATCTACGCCTGCGGATAAAATGCCGCCAGCATAGCCTGCGCCTTCGCCTGCAGGGTAGAGCCCGCGTGTGTTGATGCTCTGGAAATCCTCTCCACGTTTGATGCGTATCGGGCTGCTGGTGCGCGTTTCAACGCCGGTGAGCACCGCATCTGCCATATCAAATCCTTTTATCTGGCGGCCAAATGCGGGCAGCGCCTCGCGGATGGCGGCGATGGCATAATCCGGCAAACAGGTGGAAAGGTCCGTCGGCGTTACGCCCGGCTTGTAGGACGGAATGACGTCGCCCAGATGCGTGCTGGCGCGGCCCGCGATAAAATCGCCTACGCGCTGTGCAGGCGCGGCATATGTCCCGCCGCCAGCGACGAACGCTGCCGACTCCCACTTGCGCTGGAAATCTATCCCCGCCAGCGGATGGCCGGGATAGTCCACCTCGGGCGTGATGCCAACGACTATCCCCGCGTTGGCGTTGCGCTCGGCTCTGGAATATTGGCTCATGCCGTTGGTGACCACGCGGCCTTCTTCGGATGTGGCGGCGACCACCGTTCCGCCCGGGCACATGCAAAAACTGTAC
>RFOF01000127.1 GCA_009926845.1 Alphaproteobacteria bacterium | reverse complement strand
GCAGGCCTGCAGGCCTGCGTGCGCAACGCGGCTATAGCGCGAGCAAAAACTTATTGGAAAACAGGAGCACATATTCTGGATGTGGGGTGTGGAACAGGCGCATTTGCAATTGAATCAACACGAATGAATTGGCGCGTAACGGGTGTGGATGCTGCTTTGAGTATGTGCGCTAAAAATGCAGTAGCAGTCAATGCACAGGCGGAGCATCTTCCCTTTGCTGATGAGGTCTTTGACGGTGTTTTTTCATCACTCATGCTGCAATGGAGCAATACCCCCGGGGGGGTATTTCATGAGATGTCACGAGTGCTAAAAAAAGGCGGTGTGGCGGTCATAACCACCTTCATAGATGGCACGCTGGCTGAGCTTAAGCAGGCATTTTCGGCGGTGGACAATGCTTCGCATGTCAGTGATTTTTTGACGCAAAGCAGCCTTGAAAGATATGCGGGAGCCAGTGGCTTTTCGCTCAAAGCAGTCGAGGCTGAAACCATCACAGAGCAGCACAAAAATCTGCGCGATTTAATGCGCTCATTAAAAGTCATTGGTGCGCGCCACAAGGCGGCGGATAAGCGCCGCACACTGCTCACCCCGCGCCAGCTGGCGAAAGTGGAGGCGGCGTATCCCAAAACAGATGCTTTTCCCGCAAGCTGGCAGGTGTTATATATGGTGCTGGAGAAAGCCTAGGCACTATTCTTTCATTATTTATATGACTGCGACGGAACGATTTTTTGAAATGGCTAGGAAGAAGGCGATGGCGCTAGTTTACGCTACCGTCGAGCCTTTTGACGTAGCCATTTCAAAAAAGCGACCGTCCCTTCGGGTTGCGTCCCAGCGGGCATTCGCTTCGTTAATACGCTTGCCTGTAGAGCATGGCTATAGGCTTCGTGTCTTGCCTAGCGCCTGCTCCGCTGGGACAGCAACGCAGCCTTATAAATAATGAAAGAATAGTGCCAATATGCAGCCATTTTTCATCACATCATCGGGAACGGGCACTGGTAAAACGCTGGTGACGACCGCGCTTTGCTGGCAGTTGCGACAAGCAGGAAAATATGTGAGTGCGCTCAAGCCTGTTATCAGTGGTTTTGATGCGCGTGATGCAGAAAATGATACGGCGCGAATCCTTCGTAGCTGCGGCCTTCCGGCAGAACCAAAAATGATGGATATTATTTCACCGTGGCAATTTAAAACCCCGCTCACTCCTAGCATGGCCGCACGTGCTGAAGAAAAACCGATGGTGGATATGGATAAACTCGTGGCGTTTTGCCGCGATTATCACGTTTTGAAAAGTGATTTTCTGTTGGTTGAAGGTGTCGGTGGCGTTATGGCGCCGATGACCAAGAAGCATACCGTGCTCGACTGGATGGTGGCGCTTAACTGGCCCATCATTCTAGTGGTGGGCAGTTATTTGGGAGCAATTAGCCACACGCTCACCGCGCTGGAGACGCTGCGCACTAATGGACTGAAGGTGGCTGCACTCGTGGTTAGCGAATCATTCCCTGCGGATGTGTCGCTGGCGGATACAACGATGGCGCTGGAAAATTTTGTGCCCCGTGATGTGCCGATTGTTAAAATTCCGCGCTTGCGCGATGGGGCGGAGCCATGGAAAGATGTGCCAAGTATTAGCTGGATAGTAGAAAGTGCAAATAAATGAATCCTGCAAAATTTGATTTAATGGGCGTGGTGGGCTTGCGCAAAAAGCCCCAAAAGATAAGCAAATATGCGACGTTTGATCGACGACTAAAGGCACTGGCACTAGATTCATTTTTGATACTATTTCTCTCTTTGCCATTTATGCATCCCGTACCGCCTCTTGATATGGCGATGTTACAAGACAGAGTTGGCGAGCATAAAACGATATCAAATGTTTTGCATGAAATGCTACTCATCGCAAAAGAAACAGGGATGCTAGAAAGTGGATTGTACAATTCGATGGTGCAAATCATCATTTACATCCCTTTCTTCGCCCTGTGCTGGCACTATTGGTCGGCAACGCCAGGCAAGATGATTATGCGCATGAAGTTGGTGGATGCGGTGACGGAGAAACCTATCAGCGATAAACAAATTGCCCTGCGTTTGCTGGGATATATTATTTCTACAATTCCGCTGTTTTTGGGCTTTTGTTGGGTTGGTTTTGATAAAAAGAAGCAAGGCTGGCATGATAAAATTGCTGGAACGGTTGTTATCGTGCAACCATTTCCATGGCGTAAATTGATGTGGTGGAAAAAATCTAAACAAGATTCTCCAGCTGAAAATCAGTCAAATTCCCTGGCACTAGAAGCAAAGGAATAAGGAGCTTGCTGCCAAGCTGTGATGCGAGCCAACCTGCTAAGCTGCCACGCCCGCTATGTTGTTGTGCAGTGCCAATAACGATCATGGTGATGTCGTTGTCATCCATGGCCACGCTGACAATTTCATCACCAATCGGCCCTTCACGCAAACACTGCACTGGGGTAACCCCATAGTTTTCTTGTGCCATGGTCGATAGCGAGTCAAGCAGCTCCTGAGCTTCGTTGTGTCGTTCTTCACGCATGCGGTCAGCAATCATTCCCAGGGTTTGAAAATCCGCTGGCGGAATGATGTGAAGCATCTCCACCGAGCCATTTCGCACTCGCGCTTTCATACAGGCAAGGCGCAGCGCCGCGTGCGATTCTTCTCGGTTGTCAACGCAGACCAGATATTTTGCTGGCTTGTTGATGGTGGAAGAAAATGTGCTCATAATAGAACTCCTGATGTCACCTTAAAATTCTCATATAAGACAGAAAGATATAGTGTTTTCATTGTTTATTCTCTTGGTAGTTTAACAGTGGCCACCGCCTGCGCGGCGATGCCTTCACCGCGGCCAGCGAAGCCGAGTTTTTCAGTGGTGGTGGCCTTCACGCTGATGCGGTCTTTCGCGATTTTTAGTGTGGCGGCGAGGTGGTCGATCATCGCCTCGCGATGCACGGAAATTTTCGGGCGTTCGCAGATTAGCGTCACGTCCATGTTCACCAACTCACCGCCGCGATTTTTGAGCAGTTCATAGGCGTGCAGCAAAAAACGCTCGGAGTCCGCGCCCTGCCATTTGCGGTCATCGGGCGGGAAATGCGTGCCAATATCGCCATCGCCAATCGCCCCCAAAATGGCGTCCACCAGCGCGTGCAGCCCAACATCGGCATCGGAATGCCCGACCAGAAAATGCGTGAACGGGATTTTGATGCCGCAGAGTTTGATATATTGCTGCGCAACGGGCGTATCGCTGTCATGCGCCTTTAGCACATGCACGTCATAGCCCATGCCAGTGCGGGTTTCCATATCGTTCGAGAGGGTGGTTTGCATGGTTTTTATGTCCGCCTGAGTGGTGATTTTGATGTTCTGCGCGTCGCCTTCGACAATGGCCACCGGCACGCCTATTTTTTCCAGCAGCGCCGCATCGTCGGTAAAGCTCTGGCCTTGCAGCTTTTGGTGCGCGGTCAGCAGCGTTTGATAGTCGAAGCCTTGCGGCGTCTGCACTGCAAACAGCCCGTCGCGGGGGATAGTTTCTAGCGCGATTCCGTCTTTCGCGCGGCGCACAGTGTCGACCATGGCCAGCGCGGGAACTGCGCCTTTATTGGTTTTCAGCGTTGCCAACACACGCGAAATCAGCGCGTCGCTGACCATTGGGCGCGCCACATCATGCACCAAAACCCTCTCTGGCTGCCACTCATGCAGGCTTTCCAGCCCTAAACGCACGGATTCTTGCCGCGTGTTGCCGCCAACGACCATCGGCATGGGCGAGAGTCCCTCAATGGCGCGGCGATAGAGAGGGTGGTGCTCACGGCGGATGACCACGCGCACGGCGTCTACCTCGGGGTGCGCCAGAAAAATCTTCAATGTGCGGCGCAACAGCGGCTTATCGCCAATCTGCAGGTAAGGCTTGGGAAGGTCGCTGCCCATCCTCTCGCTATTTCCCGCCGCCACTAGCAGGGCTATGGTTTTGGGGTGTTTTTTATCGTTCATTACGCCAGAATTCCTTGAAAACGAGCAAAAAATGCGGTATGTACGCGCATTCTAAATGTGAATGGGGCGCAGTTTAGCGCGCGGCGGAACAAAAACAATGACAAATGCGAAGACGATTCAAGTGGCGAATGTCACACTCCATGATCCGGTGCTGCTGGCGCCGATGACCGGCGTGTCTGACCTGCCGTTTCGAAGGCTGGTCAAGCGTTTTGGCGTGGGCATGGTGGTCAGCGAAATGATCGCCTCGCGCGCGGCGCTGATCGACAATCACAACACGCGGCGTATGTGCAGCTTCGACCCTGCTGAGTTCCCCTTTGCCATGCAGCTGGCGGGCTGTGACCCTGAAATTATGGCAGAAGCCGCCAAACTAAACGAAGACCGCGGCGCACAAATTATCGACATCAATTTTGGTTGCCCAGTGAAAAAAGTGGTGGGCGGAAACGCTGGCTCAGCGCTGATGCGCGATGAAATTCTGGCCGGAAAAATTCTGGAATCAGTGGTGAAGGCCGTCAAAATCCCCGTGACGCTGAAAATGCGCACTGGCTGGGACGACTTGAGCCGCAACGCTCCGAACATGGCGCGTATCGCCGAGAACGCAGGCATCCAGATGCTCACCGTGCATGGCCGCACGCGTTGCCAGATGTATAAGGGCAGCG
>RFOF01000126.1 GCA_009926845.1 Alphaproteobacteria bacterium | reverse complement strand
TCCATTTGTTTGATGTGACGCTGCCAAACGGCGAGGTGTATGCCGAGTCGGCGCGGTTTGAAGCGGGCGAAAAAATGGTGGTGGCGGATACGCCAGCGGGGAGGCTCGGCATGACCATTTGTTATGATGTGCGCTTCCCGCATCTTTATCGCCAGCTTGCCAAAGCGGGGGCGCAGATTCTGGCCGTTCCGGCGGCATTCACGCAGACGACCGGCGAGGCGCATTGGGAAGTTTTGCTGCGTTCGCGGGCGATTGAAAATGGGTGTTATGTGATTGCTCCAGCGCAAACGGGAACGCATCCGGGTGGCCGCAAAACCTTTGGCCATGCGCTCATCATCGACCCGTGGGGCAAAGTGCTGGCCGATGCGGGCGAGGGCGAGGGGGTGATTGTCGCGGATATCGACCTTGCAGAAGTGGCGCGTGTGCGGGCAAGTTTGCCAAGTTTGCAGCATGATCGGGGTTTTAGTTAAATGGTATTGTCATCCCTGCGAAAGCAGGGATCTTAAACTGGCAGATTATCAGGATTTGACTTCAGGATTCCTGCTTTCGCAGGAATGACAAAGCGGGTTGCTTAGATGGGCTTAACGCCAGCCACTAGATAATTCACGCTGAGATCATGCTCATCCAGCCGCCATTTGAAGGTCAGCGGGTTCATCACCATGCCGGTCATCTCGGTAATTTCGATGCCGTTTTTGCGTAGCTCTGCGCATAGCTCGGAGGGCTTCAAAAATTTCTTCCATGTGTGTGTGCCAATGGGCAGCCAGCGCAGGATATATTCAGCGCCGAGGATGGCCAGTGCGTAGGATTTGGGCGTGCGGTTCAGCGTGGAATAAAAGATTTTTCCGCCGGGTTTCAGCAGTGCTACGCTGGCCTTCACGAACTCGGCCACATCGGCCACATGCTCGATAATTTCCAGCGCAACGACCACATCAAACTGCGCGCCAGTGGCCGCCAAGTCCTCAGCTGTTGTACAGCGATAATCGACTTTCACGCCGGATTTTTCGGCGTGCAGCGTTGCCACTTTGATATTTTTCTCACCGGCGTCGATGCCAGTGACGGTGGCGTCAAGTGCGGCCATTGGCTCGGAGATAAGCCCACCGCCGCAGCCGATATCCAGCAGGGTTTTACCCGCCAGCGGCCCTGCCAGCTGCTCTATCCAGCTCACCCGCAGCGGGTTTATATCGTGCAGCGGTTTGAATTTACCATGCGGATTCCACCATTCGTCGGCCATGCGCGTGAAGCGGTCTATCTCGGCGTCGTCAACGGTTGTTCTTTGCTCTTTCATTTGATTGCTTTTCTTTGTAAACTGGAGGACATAGCGGGGAATATAGCATGGCATTACCAAAACCGAACATGAAAATAGGGTCGCTTGCGCAAAATGCGATGCAAGGTGGCGTGGATTATCTGGCGGGCGGCCTGCGCTGGGCGTTTAGCCTGAGCGAAGACTGGTATCAAAAACGCGACCTCGTCAAAAATAATTATGAGCTGGGCCTGCTGCATTTTGCCAAAGGTAATTTTTCGGATGCGTCGTTTCGTTTTAAGCTAGTGACGTGGTTTGCACCAAAGGATGCCAGGGGTTGGTATCAGCTTGGCCGCGCCTATCTGGCGGAGGGCAAACGCGCCGCAGCCATTACCGCGCTCAAAAAATCTGCCGCGCTTGCGCCAGCCAATGAAGAAACACATTACATGCTCGCCGTGGCGGGTGGCTCAAAGGCGGAGAAATTGCCCAAGAAAATGCCGCTTTCGCTTTGCCTTGAGCATTTTGAAGGCTTGGCTGAAAGTTATGATGATGAGCAGCTGAACACCTATGGTTATAAAGGCCATGTGCTGCTGGCAGACGCTGTGCGCGCTGCTTTGCCTGCGGGGCGAGTGGATAATATTGTGGTGGAGCTTGGCGTGGGAACGGGGCTTTGTGGCTCGCTGTTGCGCCCTGTGGTGGGCAAATTGGTGGGCGTGGATTTTTCGCCGAAGATGCTCGCCGAGGCTGCTAAACTCAAAACTCCGCAAGGGCAGGCGGTTTACGATGAGTTGATATTGCAGGAAGCGCAACAATTTCTTGGGGTGTCAGGTGTCAGGAATCAGGTGTCAGAAAAAACCACTTCATCTGACACCCGTCACCTGACACCTGATTCCTGCGACGCTATCATTGCTGCAGGGCTGCTCAGCTATATCGGCGATGTGCAGGAGCTGGTTTCGCAAAGTGCGCGCGCGCTTAAAACTGGTGGTGTGTTTGGTTTTACGGCGGAAATGGGCGATGGCGAGGGCTATCGTTTCTTGCCTGATGCCGGGCGTTTTGGCTTCTCAGAAAAATATCTTCAGCAGCTGGCCGCCGCCGCTGGCCTTTGCGTGGTGAAGCTGGAAAAGGCAGACACCTACCCTGATTTCAAGGCGTGGCTTGGGGTGTTTAGGAAGTAGTTACCTGCTTTTAAATGGCGATAGTTGCACGGAAACACCATCCACTTCTCCATTAAAAAAATTTCCCATTAATTTAGAATCGGTTACCTGAAGTCCTGGAGCGTCATTCACCAACTGATGCATCGGCCGCATCTCTTTTGCGAAACGTTCTACAAGGTGTCGTCTCATATTTATAACATATCTTCCATCTTCGCCTTTTGCATCAAAATTGCCCTCGCCAAGACGCGGGTTGAATTCATCGACACTGTGGAATTGAACACCTGAAAACAATGCTTTCTTTGCTACCCACCAGTCGGTTTTGTCTTGCAGCCACTCGATTGGCTGCACCTCTAGCCAATATGGCTTGCCAGCTTCTATTGCCTCGCCATTTGATAGCCTCTCCTTATGCTTGGCTTTAACGCGGATATACCGCCTATCCTTATATCTGTATTCGTCAAGCTTCGTGTCTTCACCCTCAAAATGGTATGTTTTTCCTGTTTTTTTTAGCTTATCAGCAGTGAACTCCTTTTCCAGTGCTTCCCTGAGTTTTTTTGCCTCTTCAGGCAGTCCTGCCTTATCCAGATAATCGCCCGCGATGGCCTGCGGATATTCACCATATTCAATAATATTAATCCTACCCATTCCACCAAGCGACTTAAGCCTTTTTTGAAAGCACGCTTCTCCCCGTGCTAAAGCTTCGGTGGACCGGCTTTGGTTCACTGTGATCGACTTCGTAAATGCTGGGGGCAAAGCGGGGCGTACACCATAATGCCGGTTTGACGGTTGTGCGTAGTAAGCACAGCCATTGGGGAAGACCATTCCGGCCATAGCATCTTTTCCCTCAGAGGCCAGCCAAACACTGCCTGCGCGTTTTCCTTCGCTGGTCAAATTTGGTTGCGTAGGTTCGCCTACCATGCTGCCGCCCAGCACGATGGCTAAGTCGCTCATTTCTGTTGCTGTGCCAAATACCTGCATTGCCAAAAGCGGGTCTTTTTTACCGCGAGCCTCACCATAAGATTCCTGTTCACCAACGGCTTGTGCCATTGTTAATAATGTGACGTCTTTGCTTTCGCTCATAGTCTTAGACCCTTGCCCCAGTTTCTTAAAGTTAACGGATTTTAACAGGGGGGGGTAAAAGTCAAGAGGGCTTTTCTGTGCCCCACAAGCCAAGGAAACGCTGGAAAAATGCGCGGGTGGGGGTATAAGTTCGTCATCCCGCATTTATTGCGGGATCTGGGGCAAAAACACGCGGCTGAGCTTGTGGCTCTAGATCCCCGCACAAGGCGGGGATGACGACAATCAACAAGGGCAAAATAGTGGTGCATAATATAAAACTCCGCGAAGCATCGCCCATTGACGCTGAGGTGATGGCCGAGATTCACGCTGAGTGCTTTCCGCATTACTGGAATCAGGAGGCGTTCACCGATTTTTTTGCTGTGCGTGGGACGTTCGCGTTTTTGGTGGAAGTGGAGGGGCAGGTGGCTGGGTTTATCGTGGTGCGCCCGCAGCATGAGCAGGCCGATATTTTGACCATCGCTGTGCGCCCCGTTTTTCGTGGGCAAAAAATCGCAAAAACGATGTTGGAGGCCGCGCTGACCAAGGCCCGCGCAAATGGCGTTGAAAAATTATTCCTCGAAGTGGAAGTGGGCAACGTGGCCGCCACCGCGCTTTACGAGGGGGCGGGGTTTGCGCAGATTGACCGCCGCAAACTCTATTATCGCCAGAAGGACGGCACTTATACAGATGCGCTTGTCATGAGCCTGCGGCTCAGCTAATAGGTTTCAGGTTGCAGGTTTTAGCAAAAGTGGCTAACACTTCTGTCACCTATAACCCATAACCTAAAACCTAACATATGGCACTTATCGTACAAAAATTCGGCGGCACGTCTGTGGGCAATATCGAACGCATCCGCAATGTCGCCACCCGTGTGAAAAAAGAACTCGATCTTGGCAATCAGGTGGTGGTTGTCGTATCCGCCATGGCGGGCGTCACCAACCAGCTCGTCGGCTATGTCAGCGAGCTTTCGCCACTGACCAAACCCGAAGCGTGGGCAGAATATGACCAGGTGGTGTCCAGCGGCGAACAGGTGACGAGCGGACTTCTCGCGCTCGCGCTCATCGAATCGGGCATTCCCGCGCGTTCGTTCTTCGGCTGGCAAATTCCGCTGAAGACCGACATGGCACATGGCAAGGCGCGCATTGAATCCATCGACCCCAAAGCGATGAAGGCGGCACTGGCTGAAGGCAAAGTCTGCGTCGTGGCGGGCTTTCAGGGCGTGGACGAACAT
>RFOF01000125.1 GCA_009926845.1 Alphaproteobacteria bacterium | reverse complement strand
GCGCCGCGAGCAGCGAGCGCTGCGGCAATGGCGTGACCTTGTTTGCCGGAAGAGCGGTTGCCGATAAAGCGCACAGGGTCAAGCGCTTCAAAGGTAGGGCCAGAGGTGACCAGCGCCGAAAGAGTATTTTTTTGTTTTGCACCGAGCTTGGATAAAATGGCTTCCAAAATCGTTTCCACATCGGCCATACGCCCCGCGCCCACTTCGCCGCAAGCCAGCTGGCCAGAGGCAGGCGCGATGATGCTCGCACCATCAGTGGTGATTTGCTTCAGATTGCGTTTGGTCGCGGCGTGGTTCCACATTTGCGTGTTCATGGCGGGGGCGACTAGCAGTGGTTTGTTGCTGGCAAGGAGCGTGGCGGTGGCAAGGTCATCGGTGATGCCAGCGGCCATTTTGGCAATCAGGTCAGCCGATGCGGGCGCAACCACAACGAGGTCTGCCTCGCGGCTGAGGCGAATGTGCCCCATCTCGGCCTCGTCTTTAAGCGAAAATAAATCAGTGTACGCAGCGTTGCCAGAAAGCGATGCAGCAGAAAGCGGCGTGACAAATTCTGCACCGCCCTTGGTGATGATGCAACGCACGTCAATCTCGTGCTCGCGCAAACGGCGAATCAGGTCGAGCGATTTATACGCCGCAACTGAGCCGCTGATAATGAGAAGAATTTTTTTCTGCATAAATAATTATTTGACAAGCACCTGAGCAGCTGTCGGAATCAGAGTTGCTAAGCCTGCTCTATCTACCACCAAAGTCTCAAGCGGGTTGAATATTTCACTGACTTCAACAGGTCGCTCACCTTTTTCTGGAAGTAACAACCCTTCACTATCTAGCGCCGCTATCACTTTTTTCTGCTGTATTTTTAAACCAGGATCAGAAAACAAAACCCCCAAATGCACAGGTGTTCCCTCTGGATATGTTTGCATAACTCGATGCACCTCAGCAAAAATTTTGTCATGGTTGCGTCTTGAAAGAAAAGGTATGGACATATAAACCCCTTTTGTTTTTTGTATAATGGGATTAATCTACAAAAATGAAGGTGTAGTATAGCCACAAACAAGGCTTTTGGCAAGGGTTTCTGTCATCCTCGCGAGGCTTTGCCGAAGCGGGGATCTGTTCCTGTTGCACGAGATCCCCGACGGCACGATGTGCCGCCGAGGATGACTACTTGATTCCGGCGGTTATTGGCCCTTCAGCGCGGCCATGGACGAACTGGTCAACATAGGGGTTACCGCTGCGGTCGATTTCGCGCGCTTCGCCTTCCCACACGATTTTGCCCTGATAGAGCATGGCGACGCGGTGGGCGATGCGGCGAACACTCGACATATCATGCGTGATGGTGAGCGTCGTAGCGCCGAGATTTTTCGAGCATTGCACGATGAGTAGATTGATGACGTCGGCCATGATGGGGTCGAGCCCCGTGGTCGGCTCGTCAAAGAAAATGATTTCCGGATTGGCGGCAATCGCGCGGGCGAGCGCAACGCGTTTTTGCATGCCGCCGGAAAGCTCTGATGGCGAAAGGCTTGCTACATCGGGGCTGAGGCCGACGGCTCTCAGTTTTTCAACGGCGAGTTCGCGCGCGGCAGCTTTGCTGATTTGTTTGTTTTGCAGTAGCGCAAAGGCGATGTTTTCCCAGACGGGAAGGCTGTCGAACAACGCACCGCCTTGGAACAACATGCCGAATTTACCCATCAGCTCCTGACGTTCCGCGCGGGAAAGTTTGGTAACTTCTTTGCCGTCGATTTTGATGCTGCCTTTGTCGGGGTGCAAGATGCCGAGGATGCATTTGATGAGCACGGATTTGCCCGTTCCCGAGCCGCCAATGACCACGAGGGATTCACCCTGCGCAATATTTAAATCAATGCCATCGAGCACTTTTTTGTGTCCGAATGCTTTATATAGCCCTGCGATTTCAATTTTCGGAGTCATGCATTACTTTCCAAAGAACATCGCGGTGAGGAAATAGTTGGAAAGCAGAATCAGAATCGAAGACGACACCACCGCATGTGTGGTTGCCGCGCCGACGCCCTGCGCGCCGCCCTTGGAGTTGAAGCCATGATAGCAGCCCATCAGCGTGATGATGAAGCCAAACACCGAGGCTTTGACAAGGCCGGAAATCACGTCATTCATCTCTAAAAATTGTGCGGTGCTTTTGATGTAAGGCCCAGGCGCAAAACCGAGGTTATGAATAGAGACCATGTAGCCGCCGAACACGCCGATGATGTCGCCGATGCCCACCAGAATCGGCAGCATGGTCAGCCCCGCGATCAAGCGCGGCAGCACGAGGTATTTATATGGGTCAGTCGAGAGCGTCGTCAGCGCATCGATCTGCTCGGTCACGCGCATGGTGCCGATTTCTGCGGCATAGGCAGCGCCGATGCGTCCTGCCACCATGAGCCCTGCCATCACCGGGCCAAGCTCGCGCGTTATCGCCAGCACCACCACAATCGCCACCGAGCTTTCCGCCGAAAAACGAGAGAAGCCGTTATAGGTTTGAATGGCGAGCGCCGCGCCCGTAAACAGTGATGTCATACCAACAACTGGCAGCGAATAATAGCCCACTTCCATGAGTTGTTTGAGCAAAATGCGGGTGTAGAACGGCCCACGAAAAATGCCGCTGACTGCCGCCCAGATAAAAAGCGACACGCGCCCCACCGCCGCCAAAAAAGCGAGGAACACGCGGCCAATTGATGATAAGAAACCAGTTAAAATATCCATGCAGCTTTTTTATGCGATTGGCTTTAAAAAGTCTACTGCGAATAAACGCGTTGGACGCGGCGGCCAATGCGGGTGAAAATTTCATAGCCGATGGTGCCTGCTTCGCGCGCCACATCGTCCACCGTGTGCTGCGCGTTGATGAATTCTGCGCGCACGCCTTCGGGCAGTTCAGGCAAGGCAGAAACATCAAGTGCTATCATATCCATGGACACACGCCCAACCACTGGCACTTTGTGTCCCGCGACATAGGCCACACCGAGGTTACTTAGCTTACGGAAATATCCATCGGCATATCCAAGCCCTGCAATGGCCAAACGTGCGCCTTTTTTGAGGCTGGCGGTTGCGCCATAGCCCACCGTTTCGTCGCGGTCGAGGGTGCGAATTTGCAGGATGGGTGCGGACAACGTAGCCACATGCGCCATCGGGCTTGTGCCATCGTGTGGGCTGATGCCATAGAGCGCGCAGCCGGGGCGGGCGACGTCGAAATGAAATTCAGGCGAAAGAAAAATCCCCGCCGAGTTTGCAAGGCTGGCGCGTGCATTCGGGAAGAGCGCAAGCGCCTCACGGAAACGCAAAAGCTGCTCGGCATTTTTGGGGTGCTGGGGCGCATTGGCGCAGGCGAGATGGGACAAGAGAAGGATTCGGGATTCAGGATTCAGGATTCGGGAAGTGATTTCAGTGAGTTCAGATGTTGATAAACCCAACCGCGTCATGCCGGTGTCTATGTGGATAATCCCTGAATCCTGAATCCCGAATCCCGCCCCCTGCGCAAAGCGCTCAACCATCCCCAGATCATTCAAAACCGGTGTTAAACGATGCGCTGAAAATTCTTTTTCTTCACCAGCAAAAATACCGCTGAACACGCCAATGACAGCTTCAGGCAAAACACCACGTAACTGCACACCTTCTTCTAATGTGGCAACGAAAAATTCGCGGCAACCCTCGCTCCATAAGGTCTTGCTGACCTCCTCCACACCAAGGCCGTAAGCATTGGCTTTAACAACAGCGGCGACATTTTTTTTGGCGTGCGTATCGCGGAGCAAACGGTAGTTGGCGCGAAGAGCGGAAAGATTGACCTCTAATGTAGCAGACACCATATGCTAATAATCATAGCTGCTAGCGGTGTCGCCGTGCGCCGCGTGATGCTGGTCAAGGTTTCTAAATTGCGTGAGGCTGCCCTCGAAATGCAGCTTGGTGATGCCGATCGGGCCGTTACGATGCTTGGCGACAATGACCTCGGCTACGTTCATGCAACGATCCATTTCGACCTTCCATTTTTCGTGCTCTTCATGCTTTTCCATCGAGGGTTCTTCGCGGCCTTTATAATATTCTTCGCGATAGATAAACATCACGATATCGGCGTCCTGTTCGATGGAGCCAGATTCACGCAAATCGGAAAGTTGCGGGCGTTTGTCGGGGCGCTGCTCGACTTGGCGCGACAGCTGCGACAGCGCCATCACCGGAATATCCAGCTCTTTGGCGATGGCCTTCAGCCCCTGCGTAATTTCGGACACTTCCTGCACGCGGTTGCTCTGCGACATGGCCGAACTGCCACGCACCAGTTGCAAATAATCCACCACCAAGAACTTCAAATTATACATACGTTTTAAGCGGCGCGCGCGGGTGCGAAGACCGGAAATAGAAAGCGCCGGAGTGTCATCGATGAACAGCGGCAACTGCGACATGTCGCTGCTGGTGCGCACCAGATGCGCGAATTCTTCCGACGTAATGCGGCCATTAAAAATCTTCGACGAATTAAGTGCGCTCGCCGACGACAACAAACGCATCGACAATTGCTCTGCCGACATTTCGAGCGAGAAAAATCCAACGCTGCCTGCGTCTTTCGGGTTCTCACCTTTTTCACGCGCCTCGGCTGCGAGCGCTTGGCAGGCCTTAAAAGCGATGTTGGTGGCGAGCGCCGTTTTACCCATCGACGGGCGGCCAGCCACGATGATCAGGTCGCCCGCCTGCAAGCCCGACGTCTTGGAATCGAGATCGGCAAAGCCGGACGGAATGCCCGTGATGTCG
>RFOF01000124.1 GCA_009926845.1 Alphaproteobacteria bacterium | reverse complement strand
GCGCAGCAACGCTTCAGGGCATTCTGGGTGGGCGATGACATGCGCGCTTGCGTGGCGGGTTTTGAGTTTGATGAGTTCCTGCTCGGAAAAGCGCTCATGCACCATGCAGGTGCCATTCCACAGCACCATATTCCGGCCAGTTTTTTTTATGAGATATGCGCCCAGATATTTGTCCGGCGCGAAAATGATTTTCTGGTCAGCAGGTATCTGGCGGATGATGGTTTCCGCATTAGTAGAAGTCACAATAATATCTGACAAGGCTTTAACCGCTGCCGAGCAGTTGATGTAGCTGACGACGATATGCCCCGGGTGTTGGTCGATGAACGCTTTAAACGCATCCGGCGGACAGGAATCCTCAAGCGAGCAACCAGCCTTCATATCGGGAATCAGAACTTGTTTGGTCGGGTTGAGCAGCTTTGCGCCCTCTGCCATAAAACGCACGCCGCAGAACACGATCACATCCGCGTCGGTTGCCAGCGCGCGGCGGGCAAGGTCGAGCGAGTCGCCGACATAATCGGCCAGGTCCTGAATTTCATCATCCTGATAATAATGCGCGAGGATGACCGCGTTCATCTCGCGGCGAAGGCGATGAATTTCCGCTTCATGATTGACAGCCTTGGAAGAGCTGCTTGATGGGCTTTGTGTTAACATAATGCTGTATGCCATTGCCCGTAAATGGTGGAAAAGTCAAGATTCTAACATAAATTTATTGCATTTCCAAAAGTAACTGAAACTTACGGTTACCGATTGACCTGTATCAATAAATAGGTCAATCTGCCTGCCTAAAAGGATATATTATGACATTCAACACCTTCGGCCACATGTTTCGTTTCACCACTTGGGGCGAAAGCCACGGCGAGGCCATTGGCTGTGTCGTTGACGGTGTTCCACCACTGATTCCCCTGTCGGAAAAAGACATTCAGCCTTATTTGGACAAGCGCCGCCCCGCGCAGTCGCGCCACACCACGCAGCGCAAAGAAACCGACACGGTGAAGATTCTCTCTGGCGTGTTTGAGGGCAAAACCACTGGCACACCGATTTCGCTCATCATCTACAATGAAGACCAGAAATCCAAAGACTATGGCGAGATAAAAGATTCGTTCCGCCCCGGTCACGCGGATTACACCTACATGATGAAATACGGCATCCGCGATTATCGCGGCGGCGGCCGCTCCTCCGCGCGCGAAACTGCTATGCGCGTGGCCGCTGGCGCAATTGCGCGCAAAATTCTTGGCAGCAGCATCACCATCCGCGGTGCCATGGTGCAGATGGGTGACGACGCCACCGCCAAACGCGACTGGGCGCAAGTGCCTAAAAATGCTTTCTGGTGTCCTGATTCCGCCACCGCCAAGTGCTGGGAAAAATCACTCGATACTATCCGAAAAGAAGGCTCTTCCATTGGTGCGGTGGTTGAAATTGTGGCCGAGGGCGTTCCCGTTGGCCTTGGCGCACCTATCTATAAAAAACTCGATTCTGACCTTGCCAGTGCCATGATGAGCATCAACGCCGTCAAAGGCGTAGAAATCGGCGATGGCTTTGCTGCCGCCGCTCGGCCAGCCAGTCGTCGTCCGCTTTGCTGTCAAGCCCACCAGCTCGATTTTAACGCCAGTTGAAACCATTGATATCAAAGGCAACAACACCAGCATCCGCACCAAAGGCCGACACGACCCGTGCGTGGGCATCCGCGCGGTACCTGTGGGTGAAGCGATGATGGCCTGCGTGCTGGCTGACCACCTGCTCATGCACAAAGCACTCAAAGGATAATCGAAATGAAAAAGCTTCTCAAGATTCTTGCTGGTCTTGTTGTTTTGCTCATCACTATTGCGCTCATAGCGCCTTATGTCATTTCAACAGATTCACTTAAACCTAAAATTGTAGCCACTGTTGAAAAACAGATGGGCAAGAAAATACAAATAAATGGGCTGTTGCGCTTGTCTTTTTTTCCGGTGCTGCGTGTTAGCGCGGGCGATGTTGTAATCGCTGCAGCATCCTATCAAAACCGCGATGAATTAAAGACGATTGCAACCGTTAGCCAGCTTGAACTTGAAATTGGCACATGGGCGTTCATAACCAGCGGGAACCTCCACGTTAACTCTTTTACATTAGTCAATCCTGACATTACCCTACAGATAGACAAAAACGGTGGCAACAACTGGGATGGGCCTCCACCATCCTCATCGGAAACCGACAAAGATGGGGCCGAAATAAGCAAAAAGCCCAAGGAGCTTTCTTTTGCTGTTTCGCTCCATGATTTCACTATTACCAACGGGCGTGTGGTATATATTGATGAGAAAAATCAGGGTAAATGGGACATTCAAAGTCTCAATCTTAACACAAAAATGGAGGATATGAATTCTCCACTTTTTGCTAAAGTCAGTGCTGATATTAATGGTAAGAATGTGTTGTTTGATGTTTCTCTTTCATCAATCAACAGCATTGTAAACGATGGACAAAGTCGGGTTGACCTGCAGCTCGATAGCGAATTGCTGACACTGCGAGCGCAAGGTGCTGTCACCACTCCACTTGAATTTATCGGCAAGATCAACCTGCAATCATCTTCTTTCAGAAGCGCGCTTACTTGGCTCCTTCCTCCCACGACATCGCTTCCTGTCACGCTGCCCGACAGCGTAGATATAATCGCAGATGCAGATATCTCTTTTGCATTTTTTAATTTGAAAAAGGTCACTCTAGCGCTAGACAATTTGAAAGCCGCAGGTGATATACGGATAGATTTTGCACAAGGCATAACGCCTGCAATCTTTGATATAGACTTAAATACGGATGTTCTCGATCTCTCGCCTTTTATCCCCGCTACAACGAAGAAAACATCTTCCGACTTTTCCCTTGTTTCTGCAGCCAACGCCGCACCAGATGCGGGTTGGAGCACTACGCCAATTGATTTTTCTGCGTTGTATAATGCAGAGGGAAATTTACAGCTTCGTTTCAATCAACTCAAATGCAATCAGCTGGTGCTGGGCAATGGCAATATTAAATCCATCCTCAGAATGGGCAAACTCACCCTTAATCTACTCGATACTGAGGTGTATGAAGGCAAGGGAAGTGCGCAAGCCATCATCGATGCAGAAAACAAAACCATCTCCAGCCGCATTGACGTAAAAAATATACAGCTTGAGCCACTATTGAAAGCCACCGCAAACAATGACAGCCTACGCGGAAAAACTACCGCCAGCATCAACTTGAGCATGCAGGGTAGAAACGAGAAAGAGTTGGCAACATCTTTGTCAGGCAATGGAAATTTTAAGATCAATGATGGTGCGCTCAAAGGCTGCGACATTGCAGGTATGATTCGTGACTTAAAAGGCATTCTAAAACCCACCAAAGACTCCACAAAAACAACCGATTTTGCCGAACTTTCGGGAACATTCACCGCGCAAAAAGGCGTCATCACCAACAACGACCTAGCGATGAAGGCCCCGCTACTGCGCTTGCGCGGCAACGGCACGGTTGGCATTGGCGAGCGTACCGTGAACTACCATCTGATGCCATCCTTCGTCGACACCGCCAAAGGACAAGGTGGCGCGGATAAATCAGGGTTGGAAATGCCGCTATTGCTCACCGGAAGCTGGGATAATTACAATTTGAAATTTGACACCAAAGGCGCATTTGAGAAACTGCTCAAAGACCCAAGCCAACTCAACAAAAAGAATATCAAAGAACAGGTCAAAAGCCTCAAAGGGCTATTGAAAGGCCTGTAGGCTTGGCTGCTGTGGGTTTGCTCCGGCAGCAGGTGCGGGAAAGCTGCGACCACGGCTGCTCATAAGCTTCTGAGCATGCTCACCACTAGTTTCCAGTGGCAAGCCCATCAGCGTGGGCACATTGTCTTTCACCTTGGAATATTGCGCCGCGGCGGTGGTAAAACTCGCGGCCAGTTTTGGGCCAAAATCACTCGCGCCAAACTCGGGATGCCACTGCACACCGACGACAAACTGCCCGTCATATTTGCTGCCTCGCGCAGGTTCAATGGCCTCAATAATTCCATCATCCGAGCGCGCGCTGGCGACAAAATCCGGCCGCACCTTATCCACCGCTTGATGATGAAAACTATTTTCCGCGATCACGCCACCCAGCAGCGGTGAACGCGTTGGCGTATACACGCCATTTACCGCATCTGAGATTTGCAGAAGCTTACTTCCCTCTTCCAGCTTCACGAGTTGCACGGGAATAAACGGCGCAATGTCGCCCTGATTGTGGTGATTATCGCCCACCAGATCGGGCACCGATTGGTGCAGCGTTCCGCCACCGAGCACATTGAGGCGTTGCATCCCCGCGCACACCGTCACCAACGGCATTTTTTTGCCTAGCGCAAATTGGATTGCCGCCTCTTCATACGCCGCGCGTTCTGGCGCTTCAACATGCGTGTTTTTTTCGGTTTTCTGGCCATATTTCGCGGGGTCGATGTCATCATCATTGCCCAACACCACCAGCCCATCAACGCGGGATAAATCACGCACCACCGCCTCTTGTACCCCGCCTGCGATGCGCGCCGCGTGGTCGCCAATAAACACCGGCTCTGCGCCGCTGCTGCGAATTTGTGTCATCATCGCCGCCACGGATTTAGAGGAGGATTTTTCGCCGCTAATGGCGATGACGGGGCGCGTAGGAAGTGTGGATTCAGGCGTAGAAACAGGCGCAGCAGAAGGCGCGTCAGCCACTACCTCTGGCTGCCCGCCGCCAAATAGTTTGTTCAACCAGTTGCGAATCGCGCCCATAAACCCCTTATGTTATCCGCTGATAATACACGCAAATTCTGGGTTTGAGTATGAAGATTTGATGACAACCCATGTTTACCCTCTCCCTTGAGGGGAGAGG
>RFOF01000123.1 GCA_009926845.1 Alphaproteobacteria bacterium | reverse complement strand
TGCAAGATATATCCTAAAACATGCAACCGGAAGAAGAATTTTTATATTTTTTATGCAATCATTAAACGCTACTCAAAATAGTGATGAAACTCAGGATAGCCGTCGCGGTCGAGCGCCCATTCGTGGTGGTGTTGCGACATTTCGGTAGGCGGCATATGCACGAATAAATGTTCATGGCCGAAATGCACGATCTCAAAATCATCCGCCACGTCGCACTCGCTCGCCCCGCGCACTTTGGCGGCGCACCAGGGGTTATGCAGTTGCTGTGGCGTTGCTCCGCGAATGTCAGAGAATAGGTGCGTGTATAAAGCGGCGCTCCGCTGGCGGAAGGCCTCGCGGCGCTCAGCGCGCTCGCGGCGTTCGTCTTCGGTCAGGTGCAGCTTGTCGTGGAAGGTGATGCCTTCTTCATCGTCTATAAGATTTCCATCACCTGAGAAAGCGGCGATGGCATCTTGCAGGTCGCCCGCGCTATAGGCCTCGAGCGCAAGGCCGAGTGCTTCCAACTGGCGCACGAGCATGGCGGAGAGGCGCACCCCTTTGACGATGACCGAGCCATCGGAGCAGTTCAGCCTGCGGCCAGAGGCGATGGCGGCGGCTTCGTGCGCGTTGGCGTCTAAGCATTCGGTCGTGTTCTGTTCTGTGTTCATGTTTTTATCATAGCAAAAAACGCCGCGTTTGTGTGTGACGAATGTATGAAGATGGGTTCTGGCGAATGTGACAATCCTGTTACGGCGAGTAAAACCGAGGGTTTCTGCGGCTTTCCCCCTTCCGGTGGGGCGGTTTTATGGGTTAGGGTGAATCTGTAACCCTTACGGAAAGAGAGGCCTGTATATGACAGAAGTGAAAATCCCACGCAAAAGACCCACAACCTACAAGAAACGCACAGACTTTGACCGGTTGCACCATCTGTTCCGCAGGCTAGTCTGGCGGATGGAAGATATTATCGACAAAGTGGTAGAGGCAGATGAGGGCAAAAGTCTGAATCCCGCCGAATTTACAGAGGGCAGTAAACACTCACTTATCAGCATGTTGGCAGCGCTTATCGATGCCTCTACTAAGCTGGAGAAAATAAAAAAGCCTGAATCGCAGACTGCCAGCGCGCTACCGGACATACAGGTCAGTGAAGGTGATGCACTGCTTGTGCGTGCGTATCTTGAACGTGTTTCTAAAAAAAATGAGGAGCCAAATGACGCATCTCTTAGCTGATATGTTGCGTGGGGATCTGGCGACCTTTATTGGCAAAACCCTCACCACTTGTGACCCTGCGGCCAGCTATGCGGCTAACTGGCACATCGACCTTATCGCGGAATATTTGCAAGCCGCCACACGCGGTGACATCAGGCGCCTTATCATCAATATGCCGCCGCGATCACTGAAATCGATCTGTGTCAGTGTGGCGTGGCCAGCATGGCTGCTTGGGCATGACCCGCGTCGTCGCATTATTGCGGCCAGCTATGCCTCACAGCTGGCATTCAAGCATTCGCTGGATACGCGTTTGGTCGTTGGGGCGCCGTGGTTCAAACAAATATTTCCTGAGATGGAATTGGCTGCGGATCAAAATGAAAAGCGCAAGTTCATGACCACTAAGCGAGGGTTTCGCATGGCCACCTCGGTGGGCGGCACGCTGACGGGCGAGGGCGGAAATTTCCTCATCATTGACGACCCCATGCGCCCGCTGCATGCGATGCAGGCTCATTGGCGCGAACATGTGCATGGTTGGTTCGAACATACGTTTGCGAGTCGTCTTGATAATCGCCAAAAGGGTGTCATCGTTCTGGTGATGCAGCGGCTGCATGAGGATGACCTGACGGGCTATCTGCTGAAAAAAGGAGGATGGACACATCTGAGCCTGCCTGCCTTGGCTACGCAGACACAAACATATCAACTGGGTGAGGTAGAAAAGGTTTATCAAGAAGGAGAATTGCTGCACCCAGTAAGGATGAATGCTGAAATCATCGCGCAGGTCAAAAATGAAATCGGCGGACATGCATTTGCCGCGCAATATCAGCAGCAGCCGATGCCGCAAGAAGGCGCAATGCTGCGCCCGTGGTGGTTTGGGCGGTTTGAGGCCGCTCCACAGGCGCCTGCACGCATTGTGCAAAGCTGGGATACGGCGATAAAAAGCGGCACGCAGCACGACACCAGCGTGTGCCTGACCTTTGCCGAGTATGAGGGTAAAAGTTATTTGCTGGAGGCAAGCCAGATGCGCCTTGAATATCCAGACCTAAAACGAAGATTTGTAGAGCATGCTGCGCGCTGGCAGCCACAGGCCATCTTGCTGGAAGACAAGGCCAGCGGTCAACAGCTGCTGCAAGACATGCGTCGCGAGAGCGCATTGCCTGTGATAGCGCGTTTGCCAAAAGCAGATAAAATAACGCGTTTTGCCGCAGTTTCCGCCATGATAGAGGCGGGGAAAATGCTGCTGCCCCGACATGCGCAGTGGCTAGCGGATTTTGAAAATGAGATTTTTGCCTTTCCCCATGCCGCACATGACGATCAAGTTGATGCATTAACCCAATATCTTGAATGGCTACGCACGAGCAGCTTTGAACAGGCGAGGCTAAGAAAAATATAGGAAATGCTTTGGTTGTAGGCGTTTTTTGTGGCTGAGCACTCAGGGTTTAATTATTTATAAATCATTAAAAAATGCATTAATACAATTAACTTATATTTAATTTAGCAGGCGTATGCTCAGAAGTAATAAAGCTGCGTCACAGAAATGGAGAAAATTATGTCGCACGATGCCATCAATAGCTGGGTAAAAAATGCCAAGAATGAGCATTCCACGCCTGTTGCTGCAGGCAAGCAAGGCGTCAAAGTGGTTCGCGCCCCGCAACAAACCAAAGGCAACCTCATCATGCAGGTGGCGGAAGCCATTCGCCCGCATCTGATGAAGATGTTTGAAGGTGTGCGTGATGCAGAAGGTTTTGTTATGCAACCAGCCCGCGTGCGCGGCATCGCGCTGAACGTGGCGCAGGGCATTGTCAATCAACAGGATATTAAAGGATAAAATCGTATGGCATTAAAAATCACTCGTGAAAGCCTGGAAGGCCTTCTGATGGAAGTTGATTCTGGAGCACTTAAAAACGCTTTGGAAATGAACCCAAAATTAGTAGAAAGTCAGTTAAATGCTGCAGTTGCAGTTGTAAATAATTTGGACAATGTAAGAAATACTGTTCCGCACAGATAACAAAAATACGTTTCCCCACGTTACGGAAGAACCAGCTTCGGCTGGTTTTTTTGTTTGTGTGTCGCGTTATTCTTGGGCTAGAGACACCAATAGCTAGAATGGAATCTCATCATCCAGCAGTTCAGACGCTGGCTTGGATTGTGGCGCGGAAGCTGGCTGCGAATAGCTGCTGGAGCTGCCTTGGTTGTAGCCACCTTCGGAAGATGCACCGCCTTTGTTCGCGCCATCGAGCATGGTCAGCGTCGAACCAAAACCTTGCAAAACCACCTCGGTGGAATATTGTTCCTGGCCTTCTTTGTTCGTCCATTTGCGGGTTTGCAGCGCGCCTTCGATATAGACTTTTGCGCCTTTTTTCAGGTAATTCTTCACGACATTGACAAGGCCGTCATTGAAGATGACCACGCGGTGCCACTCAGTTTTTTCTTTGCGTTCGCCGCTGTTCTTGTCTTTCCAGCTTTCGGAGGTGGCAATAGCGAGGTTGGCGATTTCGCGGCCATCCTGCGTGCTGCGGATCTCGGGGTCACGGCCCAAATTGCCAACTAAAATCACTTTATTCACGCTGCCAGCCATTTTTTTTCTCCTGGTTGATGATTAATTTTTATCATATAAGCGTAAAAACTACTCGTGCGCCAGTGATAAATGTTTGTTGTGGCGCAAAGCGTTCATTCAAGGTCGCCTGAGTGCTAATTCGTCTTCTTCGGAGCAAGCCCGTAGTTCATCACCAGCTCTTCGGCGATCTGTACGGCGTTGAGCGCTGCGCCTTTGCGCAAATTGTCAGCCACGATCCACAGCGCGATGCCGTTTTCAACCGTTGGGTCTTTGCGGATGCGTGAAACAAACACAGCGTCTTCGCCAGCGCACTCAATCGGCGTGCAATAGCCGCCTTCTTTGCCGATTTCATCATATAAAATAACGCCCTCAGCATCGGAGAGGATTTCGCGCGCCTGTTCAGCGGTGATGGGGTCTTCAAACTCGATGTTTAGCGATTCGCTGTGGCCAACAAAAACTGGAACGCGCACGCAGGTGGCGGCCACCTGAATATTGTCGCCCATGATTTTTTTGGTTTCTTCGACCATTTTCCACTCTTCTTTCGTCGAGCCATCTTCCATGAACACATCAATTTGCGGAATGATGTTGAACGCGATGCGTTTGGTGAATTTTTTTGGGTCTTTATGGTCGTTCATATAGACGTGCTTGGTCTGGTCATATAGCTCGTCCATGCCCGCTTTACCCGCGCCGGAAACCGACTGGTAGGTGGAGACGACGACGCGTTTGATGCCTGCTGCGGCGTGTAGCGGCTGGAGGGCGACGACCATCTGCGCGGTGGAGCAGTTGGGGTTGGCGATGATGTTGCGTTTGCGGAAATCGCGCAGTGCGTCAGCGTTCACCTCCGGCACAACCAGCGGAATCTCAGGATCCATGCGGAAGAACGACGTGTTGTCGATGACCACGCAGCCAGCGGCGGCCGCAATCGGCGCATAAATTTTGGAGACCGACGCGCCGGGGGAGAACAGGGCGATGTCGGTGTCGGAGAAATCATAATTTTCGAGCGCTTGCACCTTCAGGATTTCCTCATCGCCAAAGCTGACCTCTTTGCCAACCGAGCTTTTGGAGGCAAGGGCGACCACTTCGCTCACCGGAAAGCGGCGTTCATGAAGGATTTCAAGGATGGCGCGCCCCACATTACCGGTGGCGCCGAC
>RFOF01000122.1 GCA_009926845.1 Alphaproteobacteria bacterium | reverse complement strand
TCCAGTGATCTGGCATAATTCCCACGGCATATCTCCTTAAGTTGAATCTTAGTAAAAACTTAACGATTGATGTTGTAACCCGCCACGGGCAAAAAATCAAAGCAAAAACACATGCCGTATGTGCTTTATTTGGAAGGTATTTGCGTTTATGCGTCAAATAGGCTAACGTGGCAAAAATGTCTTTAATATCTGGTTTTTATGAATAAAATACAGTCTGTTGTACCTATTCTGATCGTTTTGATGCTCTTTGCATGTTCTCCGAAGGTTGATTCGCGCGGGTATGTCAATCAGGTGTCGCTCAAAGAGCAGATCACCATTGGTGCCACCACGCGCGATGAAGTGATGGCAAAATTCGGCTCCCCCTCCAGTCAGTCAAGCTTTGGCGCTGAAACATGGTATTATATCTCGCAGCGCAAAGAGGGCACGGCCTTCTTAAAGCCAGAAGTGGCGGCGCAACAGGTTGTCCGCATTGAATTTGACGGCGCGGGCGTTGTGCAAAAACTGGAAGGCTTTGACGAAAAAGACAGCAAGGATGTGGAGCTTGTAAGCCGTACCACCGCCACCGAAGGCCATACACTCGGCTTTTTTGAGCAGATATTGGGCAACATCGGCCGCTTCAACAGCGGGGCGGATGGCGCATCCAGCGCAGCCCCAGGCCGCAAACCCTCGAGCCGTGGCGGTTTCTAGCATAAATTTTCTGCGGCGGATGATTTTCTCATGAAAACACTTGCCATGGGATTTTTTATTGGCTAAAAGCACGTCCTTCCTACCATGCGTGCAGCGTTTCGCGCGCTTTCTAGTGACCCCTTCATCTAGCGGTTAGGATACCGCCCTTTCACGGCGGGTGCACGGGTTCGATTCCCGTAGGGGTCACCAATCTTTTGGTTTCGATAAGTGCCAAAAGTTATCAAAAAACACTAGACTTTTCAATGGTTAAATGGTACGCCTTTCGACAGGTGTCCAAGCATGTACATTCACGCCAACGTTTTTGTGGTACGGGAGGGGCGCAAATAATATCAAAAGAATGCTCCTCATGAAGCCGAACGATTCCGTTGGTAAAAAGACGAAGCCACTTAATACCTATATCACGATAGTAGGCAGTGGCGGATCATACCTTGGGGGATGCCGGCCCACCAGCGTGATAAAAAAACATGCGGGTTTTACGCTTGTAGAAATATCTATCGTGCTGGTGATTATTGGTTTGATTATTGGTGCGATTATGGCTGGCCGCACTTTGGTTGAGGCGGCCACGCTGCGTGCGCAACTGACGCAGATTGAGAAATACAATCTGGCTGTTCGTACGTTTAAATTAAAATATGGCTATGTTCCGGGCGATATGCCACAAGCGGCGGTCCAGTCATTTGGCTTTACCGTAGCGACCACAAGACCAGGCGTTGATTCAAACGGTTCGGTAGGACGTGGCAATGGCGATAATCTTTTGCAGGGCAGTGACTATATAGGCAACTCTTCTTCTGGGTGGACGCAAGGCGGCGAAACATTCTGGTTTTGGGAGGATCTTTCCGCCAATTCAAAACTTATTGAGGGACGATTTAATACGGCCGCAGACAGCAGTCTTGGGTACATTACAGGTGCAGCCCAACTCAATCTTTACATTCCGCAGGCAAAAATTGGCTATGGTGATTATGTGATGGTCGGAAGTCATAGCGGATTGAATCATTTTTATGTGGGGTTTGTGTCTGGAAATAATGATGGTGTTAATTACCGCCTTACCTTTGGACAGTTTCGCAACTGGGAGCGATATAAAGGCATGCCCGCCTCGGTAGCGGCGACGATTGATCGCAAGGCAGATGATGGGTTGCCCCTTTCTGGTAAAATCCAAGCACCTAATGGCAATCAGGGATTCTGTCGTACTGCTTCTGCTTATTATCTTACCTACCTGGCGCCAGGAAATGGAAGTGGTTCGACACCGGCAATCTGCCAGCTTTATTGGCAATTTCAGTAAGACTAAAAATGCTCCCATCCGCAGATTTGCTGCATTGCAGCAGCGTTTGTAAATTGACTTTGTGGAAGGTTGGTGATACGGCTAGTTCACCATGTTTTAACGGGAGCATGGGAAGAGACCTCTATACTAAACTCTATACTAAAGCTGACTTTTTAATTCTTTAAAAAATCAAATTGCCCTTCACATGGGGGCGAGTTAGCGGGGTGGTATGTGGCGTTCGCGTTTGATAGTCGTCGATGATGACGACGATGTGGCCAATGTTGTCTGCCATGTGGCGGAGAGGTTGGACTTTGATGTTCAGACGGCCAGTGGGCTGGGGGCTTTTGATGCCTGCGCGCTCTTTGAGCCGGATGTTATCGTTCTTGATATTTTTATGCCAGAAATTGATGGGTTCGAGGTGCTGCGCTATTTGGGGCAGGATCATAAACACACATCAGTCATTATCGCTAGTGGCAAGGGTGGCGCATTCCGTGATATGGCGGCGCGCATGTGCGAACAACATGGGTTGTTCATTCTAGCCAATCTGGCCAAGCCATTTACCATTGCGGGGTTGCAGGCGGCGCTTCTGGAGGCCAAAAAACGCCACCCCATGCATGCAAAGCTTCGTTCGTCTTCGCATGTAAATATATTGCAAGATAGCGCTTAGGGAGGGGATATATGGTGTCGTCGCAAATATCCCCGAGCAAAACATCGCGGCGCTCTAAGCCTCCTGCTTCGGCATTACAGGTGCAGCATGATCTGCTTAAAAGCATTCTCGACCATGTGGCCGACCCCATCTTTGTTAAAGATAGTGAGCACCGCCTGATTTATGGCAATAAGGCGCTATCGGAGATTTTGGGGCGCATACCGGAGGAATATATCGGTAAAAACGACAAAGAGTTGTTTCCCAGTGAGCAGGTGGAAGTATTTTGGGAAAAGGATAATCACGTGTTTGAAACAGGCGAGGTGGATGTTAACGAAGAGCGCCTCACTGATTCACACGGCAAGATGCATGTTATTTCGACCAAAAAAACACGCTGTACCATGGGTGGACATAAGCCGGTCATTGTTGGCATCAGCCGCGATGTGACGGCGCTCAAAGAGGTGGAGCGATTAAAAAATGAATTCATCGCGATGATAAGCCATGAATTGCACACACCGCTGACCTCCATTCATGCTTCGCTCGCGCTGTTGTCTTCGGGAACGGTGTGCGAGCTGCCGAAAGAAACCGAGGTGATGATGAATATCGCCTATAAAAACAGTGAGCGTTTGGTGCGGCTAGTGGATGAAATTTTAGACATTGAAAAGATAGAAGCGGGGATGCTGCATCCGCGCACTGAGGTTTTGTGTATTGCTAAGTTTCTTGCGCAGGCAATTGAAGAAAATAGCGCGTATGGGCAAAAATATAACGTGCTGTTCAAACTTGGTGAAGTGCCAGTCCAGTGTTTGGTGGTAGCCGATGCAAATCGCTTGATGCAGGTGATGGCGAATCTGCTTTCCAACGCAGCAAAATTTTCCAAGCGTGGTGGCAAGGTGGTGGTGCTGGCGAGCGTGACAAGAAAAAGCCGTGTGCGCATTGAGGTGCGTGATTCGGGTGCTGGAATTTCTGATAAATTCCGCTCGCGGATATTCCAAAAATTCTCGCAGGGCGATACATCGGCTACCCGCCAACACAGTGGAACAGGGCTTGGCCTTAGCATCACTAAAAAATTGGTGGAGGCAATGAGTGGGGAGATAAGCTTCACCTCCAAACTCGGCAAGGGCACATCATTCTTTGTTGAATTGCCAATGGCTAAGGAAGCGAAGGTTACAGTGAGGCGATATGGCACCCGCTAAAAGCCCGCAGCTTAAAAATATTCTCTACATTGATGATGATAGAGACATTCTGTCTGTGGCGCGGCTTGCGCTTGAAAAGATAGGTGGTTTTCATGTGGATACGTGCAGCAATAGCAGTAAGGGTATAGCCGTGGCCGAGGCTACCCAGCCAGACCTTATCATGCTCGACGTGATGATGCCTGGGGTGGATGGGCCGTCACTGCTGCGTAGCCTTAAAACAAATGTGCAGCTTTGTGGTACGCCGGTAGTATTTATGACCGCACGGGTGCAGTCTGCAGAAATGGATAAATATGCGGCGTGTGGCTCAGCTGGAGTCATCCCCAAACCATTCAACCCGATGACGTTGCCCAAAGAGCTGAATGCACTTTGGCAGGCATATCAAACCACGATACATAATAATATGACCTGCGGCCTTGAAGATCTCCGCCAGCAATATCTAAGAAATCTACCAACAAAACGCGCTGAAATCGAAGCGTTCTGGCGTCAGGTGCGCATGGGAAAGGTATCGCGTGGAGGGACGCAAAAGGTGGAGCGTGTGGTGCATAATCTGGCGGGCTCTGGCGAAATTTATGGATATCGTGCACTTAGCCGTAGTGCGCGTTTGTTGGAAGAATTATTGGCACGAGATCCCTATTCGCTCAATCTGTGTGCGGTGATTGAAAAGCTGCTTTCGGCGATTGACCGTGCGCTTGTTCGCAAAAATTAAAGCCAGCCTTTTTTGCGGAAGTAGAAGAAGGGAATGGCGGCGACCAGAATCATCAAGCCAATGGCCATCGGGTAGCCATACACCCAGCTAAGCTCCGGCATTTGTTCAAAATTCATGCCATAAATGCTAGAAACCAGCGTCGGCGGCAGGAAGAACACCGTGGCGATGGAGAAGATTTTGACGATCATGTTTTGCTCGACGTTGATCATGCCGAGCGTAGCATCCAGCTGAAATGTGATTTTATCGGACAAAAAGCTTGTCTGCTGCGACAGCGCTTTAACGTCGGTCATGAGTGTGCCTATTTGCGTGTCCACAATTTCGCTATGGCCATGTAACGTACGGAAATAGCCCAGCAAACGCGCGAGGCTGTGCAGGCTTTCGCTAATTTTAGAGTTGAGGTCGGCGCAATTGCCGAGGCGCTGCAGAACCGATTTCATCATCTCAGATGGATTTTTCTTGCTACTTTC
>RFOF01000121.1 GCA_009926845.1 Alphaproteobacteria bacterium | reverse complement strand
TCTTGCCACCACGAAAACCTTCATCGGCGGTGATGACGATTTCGCTGCCGCAATCTTCAATGCGGCCTTTAATTGCATCCGCCGAAAACCCGCCAAACACCACACTATGCACCGCACCAATGCGCGCACAGGCGAGCATCGAAATGGCGGCTTCGGGAATCATCGGCAGATAGATGGTCACGCGGTCACCGCGTTTTACGCCTTGGCTTTTTAGCACGTTGGCAAATTTGCACACCTGTTCATGTAGCTCGCGGTAGGTGATTTTTCGGGACTCTTCTGGGTCGTCCCCCTCCCAAATAATCGCCACTTTATCGCCATGGCTGGCCAGATGTCGGTCGAGGCAATTCTCACTTAAATTAAGCTGTCCACCTTCAAACCACTTTATAGAAACATCGGGCGCGTAGCGCGTGTCTTTCACGGTTTTCCAGCGATTACGCCAGAGAAATTTTTCTGCTTCTCCTGCCCAAAATTTGTCAGGATTCTCAGCCGACTGCGCATACATACTATTATATTTTTCGCGGGTGATGTGCGCCGTGCGGGCGAAAGATTCGGGAACGGGGAAAATATTTTCAGTCATATAAACCTCATGTTAATTGTCATCCTGAGTGAGGCGTAGCCGAATCGAAGGATCTTAGATTCCTCGACTACGCTCGGAATGACAAAAATTTATTCCGGCTCGCCAAAACGCCCTGCGATAAGTTCTGCCAGCGCCGCTATCACTTCTGCTTCCTGGGCACCTTCGGCAGTGATAGAAAGTGTTGAGCCAATGTCGGCTCCCAGCATCATCAGCCCCAAAATAGAGCCGCCGCCTACGACGCTATCATCGCCGATTTTTTGCACTTTGACCTGCGCATCAAACGCCGCAACGGTTTTGACAAATTTGGCAGCTGCCCTTGCGTGCAGGCCTTTTTTATTCATGATCTCGGCAACAATGTTTGCAGTCATTATTTACTCGCGAGCAGGTTTCCAGCAACGTTGATATATTTGCGCGCGGCGTCTTGTGCCTGATTCACCGCATCGGCAAGCGGCACCTTCCCGCGCACACTGGCGAGCTTAATCATCATCGGCAAATTCACACCGGCAATCACCTCCACGCCATCATTTTTCATAACGGAAATGGCAAGATTGCTCGGCGTTCCGCCGAACATATCGGTGAGCACCACCACGCCTTCGCCACTATCCACCTCCGCAATCGCCTTGATAATGCGCTCGCGGGCAGCCTCGGCGTCGTCTTCTGGTTCAATCCCAACAGCGAGCATTTGCTCTTGTTTTCCCACCACATGCTGCGTCACATCCACGAAGGCCTCCGCCAGTTTTCCATGCGTTACGATTACTATTCCAAGCATTATTCTTTCTCCAGATTCTTGTGTTTGATGGTAACGTTATAGCCTGCTGCCTTCAAAACGCCACCAAGCTTTTGCGCGGTATAGACCGAGCGATGCTGGCCGCCGGTGCAGCCAATGGCGATAGTCAGATAATGTTTGCCCTCCGCCAGATAGCGCGGAAGTAGCGGCTGAATGAGGCCAGTGAGTTTGTCAAAAAACCCTGCAAAATCGGGGTCGGTCTCGATATGCGCGCCGACCAGCGCATCAAGGCCTGTGAGTGCTTTAAGCTCAGGGTCATAGTGCGGGTTTTTGAGGAAGCGCACGTCAAACACAATATCCGCATCACGCGGAACACCACGGCGGAACGAGAACGACGCCACCTGCACCAGAAGCTGCTTTTCACCGGTGGCAAAATGCGTGTTGATGATGGTGCGAAGGCTGGCGGCGTCGGTGTCGCTGGTATCGATGACAATGTCAGAAATTTCGTGCAACCCGTCGATAAGTTCGCGCTCTTGGCGAATCCCGTCAAGTACCGTTCTGTCAAGCGCGAGCGGATGGCGGCGGCGGGTTTCGGTGAAGCGGCGGCGCAGCACCTCATCATCGCAATCAAGGAATAAAACGGAGAAAGTCAGGTCAGGATTTTTGCGCAGTGGCGCAATGGCCTGCTCGAAATAGTGCGCGGAAAAATCACGGCTGCGGATATCCACGCCCACAGCCAAATTGCGAAGGCGCGCGCCCGAGGCCGCCACCGCAGGAAGAAACGCAAGCGGGATATTGTCGATGGCTTCAAACCCGCTGTCTTCCAGCGTTTTGAGGGCCACGCTTTTTCCCGCGCCCGACATCCCCGTCACCAACACCAGTTTCATACACTCTCCTGCGACAGATATAGGCGAATTTTAGCTACCGTCGAATCGTCAAACGCATGCAGCGATAATAAAGGGATTGCTATCCCTAAGCAATCAAAGAACGCTTGTTCAGGCAAACGCTCGACAGCCACGCGCGAAACAAGTTGAATGGCGAGGAAAATCGGCGCTTTTTCAAGGTGCGGCAGCTTCAGCAGCCCAACGCCACGCGCCTCAATCAGCCCTGCAATATTTTGCGCGGGCGACGCCATGATGAGGCCATTTTGGTTGGAAACGAAGACTTGATCATCAGCCACCAGCTGCGCGCCAGCATCTATCAATCGCAATGCAAGGTCAGATTTTCCGCTGCCAGACTCGCCAAGCAGCAGCACGCCTTTGCCGCCCACACTCACGCAAGTGGCGTGCAGCAACATTATTTGCTCACCGTGTGTGAAATGCTGACACAAGAAGAATGTACCAGCGCACCAGGCTTGTCGATTTCCACCGTCACCGATTGTGCCAATTCAAAATCCAGCACCAGTTGCGCAACATGCTCAGCCATCGCCTCCAGCAGCGCGAATTTTTGCGTTTTGAGCGAGTGGATGATGCGCTGCTCAATCAGCCCATAATCCAGCGCATCGGCCAGCTCGTCAGACTTTGCCGCCGCCGTTCCATCATAATCCACGCTGATATGCATGATGACCTGACGCGGCGCCACCAGCTCCTGCGGATAGACGCCAAGCATGATATGCGCTTCCAAATTTTTGATCGTAATTTTCATTTTTTTGTCCTTTTTTATCGTCACTCCCGCGTAGGCGGGAGTCTATTCGCGAATGGATCCCCGCCTACGCGGGGATGACAAAATACGATCACAAACCCTGGGCACACCGCATTCACACGGATGTGTGGCGCAAGCTCTACAGCGGCCATGTGCGAAAAATTGAGCAGCGCTTTTTTCGACAGCAAATACGCCATATAAGGGTGTTTTTTCTGGTGCACACGCGCATCTACCATATTCACCACTGCGCCATTCTTGCAGCGCTCAGCAAAGGCCTGCGTGAGAAAAACAGGCGCTTCAAAGTTGATGCGCATATGGCGAGCGAGCAGTTCCAGCGTTGTTTCTTTTAACTCACCGCGCTCAAAAATCGATGCATTATTGACCAGCACATTCACGTGCGGAAACGCCTGAAACACGCTGTCAACCAGCGCCTCACACTGCATGATATCAGACAAATCAGCGGCAAACAGCGTGCAGGAAACGCCAGCTTGCTCAATTTCTGCAGCGGTTTTTTCCGCGTCTATTCTGGAGGCATTATAATGCAGCGCAATGTCATATCCGCGAGCGGCAAGCGTTAGCGCAATCTCACGCCCCAGTCGTTTTGCACCGCCAGTGACCAGCGCGGCGCCCATGTGCATCACGCCTCATCACCGCGCGCGGCGGAAAGCAGCGCCGCATAAATCGCCTCACGGTCAGAAAGCCCGCGCAGCTGCTCGCAGAGCGCCTTGTCACGCAACAAACGCGAAATAACCGCAAGCGCCTTCACGTGCTCGGTGCTGGCGGAAGCGGGCGTAAGTAACATGAAAAAAACATCGACCGGCTTGCCATCAGCCGCATCAAAATCAACAGGTGATTCGAGCGTGGCAAACAACGCGCAGATAGAGGTGAGTTTCTCAAAACGGCCATGCGGGATACAAACACCACTGCCCATGCCCGTGCAGCCAAGTTGTTCGCGCTCTTTGAGCACACTATAAATCTCACGCTCTCCAAGGCCCGTAAGCGTTGCCGCATGAGCCGAAAGCGTTTTAAGCGCCTGCTTTTTGTCACGCGCAAAAATGCGCGGCAGCACAGCGTCCACAGACAGGATGGTGGCGAGGTTCATACCCATTTTCCGATGGCCTAAGCAGCTTTTGCTTCAGGATCGACCCATGAAATATTGCCGTCAGCGCGGCGATAAACCACGTTCAAGCGACCATGCGCCGAGTTAAAGAACATAAGGGCTGGCAGGTCTTGCAAGTCCATTTTCATGACCGCTTCAGACACCGTCATCGTGCGGATCTCGGTTGGTTTTTCCGCGATTACGAGCGCCGATGCTTTTTCATCTTCATCATGCTCACCCGCTTCTGGCGAAAGCACATACTTAACCGCGCTAGCACGCTTGTTCGCAGGCGCAGGCGCTTCATCATGTTGCTTGTGGTGGTTGGTGATTTTGCGCTTATAGCGGCGCAATTGTTTGCTTACTTTTTCGAGCGCTTCGTCAAATGCGGCATACACATCCGACACTTCGCCACGGCCACGAACAACGAGGCCAGAATGCGTTCCAAGGTTACCTGTGATATCCACGCGGAACATGTGCGCCTCGCGCGAAACAACCACCTGAACGCTGGTCACGCGGTCGATATATTTTTTTACATGTTCATCAATTTGCGCCTGCGCATGCTCACGCAGAGATTCGCCAACTTCAACGCCTTTACCCGATACCAGAATTTGCATAAATTTTCTCTCTTCTTGTTATACTCAGCACCCTTGATTATATCACAAAATCGCTGATGTCCTTACGTTTTTTTGCATTTGATAATGCAGGGGGTTTTCAGTGATTTTCGCGAGTTTCAGCGAAGCAACTCACCCAAAAATCCATTAAATAACAAATTATTGCAAAATTCATCCACCGGCGCCGCGTCAGCCGCCACTTTTACAATTTCACGCTTGACTCTCTGCGATTTTTATCCGTTTGCGTTTGGGCGAGGATGCAATGCCCATTCCTTCGCGATATTTCGCCACAGTGCGCCGCGCCACGGTGATGTTGCGCTCCTT